>CAZPXM010000057.1:8141-22839 GCA_964591015.1 uncultured Gemmatimonadaceae bacterium | reverse complement strand
GTCCTCGCCGAGCTGGGCCAGTTCGGCCTCGATCTGGGCGGCCACCGGCACCACCCGCCTCCCCGCTCCCAGCGCCGCCCGCAGGGCGCGCACCGCCGCGCCCCCGTCCGGCAGGTCGGTCTCGCTCACGTTGGCGACGTAGAGCATGGGCTTCAGGCTCAGCAGGTGGAAGCCGCCCAGCGCGACCCGATCGGCCGGCGTCAGGCCCGCGCCGCTCAGCGGAGTGCCGCGGGCCAGCGCCTCGCGCGCCCTCGCAAGGGCCTCGTAGCGCGGGCGCTCGGCAGCGTGTGGGTCCGTGTGGACGACCTTCTCGAGGCGCGGCAGGGCGCGCTCGACGACCTCCAGGTCCGCCAGCATGAGCTCCGTCTCGACCGTGGCCACGTCGCGCACGGGATCGACCGACCCGTCGACGTGCGCCACCTCGTCGCTGCCGAAGCAGCGCAGCACATGCACGACTGCGTCCACCTCCCTGACGGTCGCCAGGAAGCGGTTTCCCAGACCTTCGCCCTGGCTGGCGCCGCGCACCAGCCCGGCGACATCGACGAACCGCACCGTCGTCGGTGTGCAGCTGTGGGGCCGGAGCAGCCGCTCGAGCTGGCGAAGCCGAGGGTCCGGCACTTCGACCACCCCCACGTTCGGCTCCACTGTGCAGAACGGGTAATTGGCCGCGTCTGCGTGCCCGTGCGTCAACGCGTTGAACAGCGTCGACTTGCCGACGTTGGGCAGCCCCAGAATGCCGATGTGCAGGGCCATGGGCGCACGTGCTCCGTCGGAAAGTGAGGGGACCGTCGGGTTCGCGGCTGCCGGCTACGGCGCGGCATCCTCGGCTGCCAGCAGCTTCGGCTCGACCATGATCGTTCTCTCGTGGCGCACGATGGCCTGCCCCGGCGGGCCGCCGCGGACCCGGGAGACATGCTTGGCCAGCGCCCACACGACGGGCACGCGCCGGGCGGTCTTCCCCTTGCTCCAGTAGGCAGCCAGCGCCGCCGCCTCTGCCAGCGTCGACCGGCTGGGCTCCTCCTGGCGGCCCTCGCGCCGCAGGATCACATGGGCGCCGGCGTACCCGTGCGCGTGGAACCAGTAGTCGTTCGGGGCCGCCAGGCGATGGGTCAGCAGATCGTTCTCTCGGTTGTTCCGCCCGGCCCACACCGACCATCCGGTCGAGGTGCGGTACCGGCGCGGATGCGCCTCGCTGCCAGACTCCGCACGCAGCGGCGCGGCCGTTCTGCGCATTTGTCGGAACTCCGCCAGAAGCCTCTCCGCCTTCAGCAGGCTGTCGCTGTCGCCCGGCTGCCACGTTCGGATCGCCGCCGAGACCTCCTCCAGAGCCGCGCGGCAGCGCGCCAGGCGCGCCGGCACCACCTCGCGGCGACGGTACAGCCGGCGCGCCCGCTTCAGGTAGGCCGCCGCATTCTGTGCCGGCGTCAGCCTGGGATCGAGGTCGATCGCCAGCCGCCTGGTGCCGGCGAGATCGTGCACATCGGCCAGCTCGGCCCACGCCTGTCCGGCCGGCACCCGAGACAGGTGGGCCAGCAACGCGCTTCCCTGGCGCTCGACCAGCTCGGCGGCCGCTGCCTGCTGCAGGTCACCCTCGAGCGCCTGCACGCGCCGCGCCAGCGTCGAACGCAGCCGGCTCAGTCCGGCGCGGGCGCGCCGCTCGCGCTGCCCGGCCTGGGCTGCATGGTGCTCGAGCTCCAGCCACCGCTCCGTGGCCGCACTGACCGACGGAAACGCGCAGGAGCCGGACCCGCATGGCGGCGCCGGGTCGCCTGCCTGGGCGCCGGGCGCCGCCGCGTGCGGGCGGGGATCGGTGCGGCCGCCGGCGGCATCGTCTCCCTGCCGTGGCGCCGATCCCGGGTCCTCCTGCGCCTGGGCGTCGCGCGCATGCGCGGCGTTACCGCCTGCGCGCCAGCCCATGACCGAGAAGTGCCACCCCGAACCGTCGGCCCACACCACGCATGGGCCCGACGGCGCCCGGCAATACAGCTCCTCGCACCGCCGCCAGATGGCGGCCAGCGTTCGCGCGTCCACAGCGCCAGCGCGCACCTCCGGGTCGCACCCCAGCTCGGCGAGGATGGCGGCCATGCACTCCCGGTCCATCATCGCCAGCACCCGCGCGCACGCCTTCGCCAGGCGTTCGGCGGCCTGGGAGCCCACAGCCGCCGCGAAGGCTTCCAGCCGCTCGCGGCCGGGGAGCAGGCGCGCCGGCCCCTCCGGGTCGCGGTACGTGCCGCCGAGCGCCAGCTGGGACTGCCCCGGCCCGCGGCGCCCCCACAAGCCGAGGATCTCCCCGTCTCGTTCGCGGATCAGCGCGGCCAGGACATGCGGCCAGATGAGCTCCACAACCAGCCAGCCGTGGCTCAGACGACCGCCGGAGGTCTGCCGCTGGAGGCGGAGGCGAACCACCCGGTCCCGCGCCCCGAGCTGGACGTCGACGAACGCAGCGCGGATCAGGTACGGTTCCCCGGACGCCGGCAGCCGGCCGACGGGTCTGGCGTCCTGTCCCTGGCGGAGGAAGAGCACCCCACGTCTGCCGGTGTGCAGGCGCAGGCTGACCGCGTCGCAGTGGAGCTGGAGCCCCCACGGACCGCTGGCAACGGCCTCGATGCGCCTGCCCAGCAGCCGGGACCGCAACTCCGCCCCCAGAGCCTGGAGTGTGAAGTAATCGTAGGCCATCTCGGGCCCCCGAGCCGCAGGGCCGGCCGTTCGTCCATCACCCGGACAGCAGGTGCAGACTGGCCTGCAGGCGCTGCAGGCTGGCCCCGTACTCGCGCTGGCGCTGGCGCTCGCGCTCGACCACCGCGGCGGGTGCCCGCTCGACGAACGCCGGACTGCTCAGCTTGCCTTCCAGCCCCGCCAGCAGCCTCTCGAACCTGGCGATCTCCTTGCGCAGGCGCGCCCGCTCCACCTCCAGGTCGATCAGCCCGGCCAGCGGCACGAAGACCTCGGCGTCGCGCACCACCGCCATGCCCGAAGCTGGCGGCTGGGGCAGCCCGGCGCCGATGGTCACCGACTCGGCGCGCGCGAGCATCCGGACGTACCGCTCGCCCGCACCCAGCGCGGTCGCCGCTGACGGCCGCGCGGACACGATGACCTGGACGCGGCGCGCCGGCGGCACGTTCATCTCCGAGCGGATCTGCCGCACCGCCGCCACCACCTCCTGCACACGCGCCATGGCTGCCTCGGCCTCGGCAGCCTCCCACGCTGGATCGGCCTGGGGCCACGGCGCCACCATGATGCTGAGGCCACGCTCCGGCAGCGGCAGACACTGCCACAGGTGCTCCGTGACGAACGGCATGACCGGGTGCATGAGCCGCAGGGCCCGCTCGAGAACGTGCACCAGCAGGCCCTGGACGAGCTGGCGTTCCGGGCCGGCGGCGGGTGCCGCCAGGCGCGCCTTGGCGATCTCCAGGTACCAGTCGCAGTAGTCGCGCCAGAGGAAGTCGTAGGCATGCCGGGTCACGTCGCTGAAGCGGTACTCCTCCAGGCTCTGCGTCACGGCGCTCACCGCGCCAGCCAGGCGGCTGAGAATCCAGCGGTCGGCCAGCTCGCCAGCCGGCGCCGGCATCGGTCCGGGCACATACCCCTCGAGGTTCAGCAGGACGAAGCGCGTGGCGTTCCACAGCTTGGTGCCCAGGCTCCGCCCCGCTTCGGCGCTGCTGGATGACTGCACCACGTTGTCGACGATCTCCGCATCGAAACGCACATCCTGCAGCGCGCCAGCCTGGGAGAGCAGGCTGTACCGCGTGGCGTCGGCGCCGTACCGATGGACCAGGTCCAGCGGATTCAGCCCGGTCCCCAGGCTCTTGCTCATGCGCCTGCCATCCTTGGTGAGGATCGTCGGGTGCACGAGCACCGTGCGGAAGGGGATCTTCGCGACGCACTCCACCGACGTCATCACCATCCGCAGCACCCACAGGTACAGGATGTCCCGCGCGGTGATCATCACGTCGGTGGGATAGAAGTACTCCAGCTCCGGGGTCTGCTCGGGCCAGCCCAGCGTGGCGAACGGCCAGAGCGCCGACGAGAACCACGTGTCCAGCACGTCGGGGTCCTGCACGAGCTCGGCACCGCCGCACTCCGGGCAGGCCGCTGGCCGCTCCACGCTGACGAGCGGCCGGGCGCCGGCGGCCACGGAGACGCGAAAGCTGCCATCGATCAGCGCTTCATCGAGACTCCTGCCCCCGAGGGGCTGGAGCCCGGGCCGACTGCACCGCAGGCAGTACCACGCCGGGATCCGATGCCCCCACCAGATCTGCCGGGACAGAGCCCAATCCTTGATGTTGCCGAGCCACTCGATCGCGTAGCCGAGAAAGCGATCCGGCACGTAGGCGATCCGCCCCTCCTGCAGCACGGGCAGTGTCTGGCGGGCGAGCGCCTTCATGTCCATGAACCACTGCTCCATCGGCAGCGGCTCGATGATCGTGCCGCACTTGTCATGGTGCGGCACGGCGTGCCGGTGCTCCTCGGTCCGCAGCAGCAGCCCCTGCGCCGCCAGCGCCGCCAGCACGGCCTGCCGGCAGGCATAGCGCTCCTGCCCGGCGAACGAGCCCGCGGCATCGGTCATGACGCCGTCGAAGCCGATGACCTGGATCTCCTCGAGGCCGTGGCGCAGCCCGATCTCGTAGTCGTTGGGATCGTGAGCCGGCGTCACCTTCACCGCACCCGTGCCCACCCCGGGGTCGACGTAGGCATCCGCCACGATGGGGATGGGCCGCTCCACGAGCGGCAGCAGCACGCGCTTGCCCACCGCGGCGCGCCATCGGTCGTCTTCCGGGTGCACTGCCACCGCGGTATCGCCCAGCATCGTCTCGGGACGCGTGGTGGCCACCACCACGTCGGGAGCGCCGTCCAGACCCGGGTAGCGGATGTGCCACAGATGCCCGGGCAGTTCGCGCTCGTCGGTCTCCAGGTCGGAGATCACCGTGCCACACTGCGGGCACCAGTTGATCATGCGGGTGCCCCGGTAGATCCAGCCATGCGCCTGGTAGCGGCGGAAGGCTTCGAGCACGGCGGCCACGTACCGCTGATCCAGCGTGAAGCGGGCGCGCTCCCAGTCGTACGAGCAGCCCAGGCGCCGCATCTGGTCGTAGATCGCTCCTCCGTACCGGTCCCGCCAGGCGTGGATGCGCGCCAGCAGGCCCTCCCGGCCGACGTCGTAGCGCGTCTTCCCCTCCTGCTCGGACAGCTGCTGCTCCACCTTCATCTGGGTCGCGATACCCGCGTGATCCGTGCCCGGCAGGCAGAGGGTCTCGCAGCCAGACATCCGTTTCCACCGGATCAGCACGTCGTGGATGGCGTGCTGGATCGCGTGGCCCATGTGCAGTTCGCCGGTCACGTTCGGCGGCGGGATGGTGATGCAGTAGGGCTGCCGGTCCGGGCGAACCCGGGCACGGAAGAGCTGGTGCTTCTCCCAGTACGCGTACCACCGGCTCTCCACTTCGGCCGGCTCGTACGCCTTGGACAGCATCTCGGACATCTCTTGCCGTTCTCTGATCGTGGTCGGCGTCACCGCAGCCTGGTCGTGCCGGGTGGGCCCGGCACGGCGCACCGGGCTGGCCGCGAGCCGCGGTCCTGCGACCCGTGTGGGGCGGCTCGGTACGGAAGGGTTTTGGAATATAGGCGGCACGTCTGTCGCTGACAATTCGGCGCACCGAACGCGTGCCTGCCGCCAGCCGGCGCTTCGCGGCCGGGGGACGCCGCACCGGCTCTCCGGTTTACAGCGTGGGCTTTCGGTCGTATAGATACTCCGCGCGATGGAGCCGGCGCGCGCGGGGGCCTGGCCTCGACGGCATGGTCGAGCGGGCTGCTGCGCCGCGCCCTCGGCGCCGACCGTGCAGAGGAGAGATGGGCGACGTGTCCCGCTGGGCGCAGCTGCTGACCGAGCAGATCAACCCCGCCAGCGCCCGCATCGACGAGCTGGCGACGCTGGAGATGCTCGCGCTCATCAACCGGGAAGACGCCCGCGTGGCGCCCGCGGTCGGCGCCCAGCTGCCCGCCATCGCCGCAGCCGTGGAACTGGTGGCTGCGCGCCTGCGCGAAGGCGGCAGGCTGTTCTATCTGGGCGCGGGCACCAGCGGGCGCCTGGGCATCCTCGATGCCTCCGAGTGCCCGCCCACCTACAACACGCCACCCGAGATGGTCCAGGGGCTCATCGCCGGCGGTCCCGCTGCCGCCTTCCGCGCCGTCGAGGGCGCCGAGGATCACCCCGAGTTCGCGGTGCGCGATCTGCAGGAACGCGGCCTGGCACGGCTGGATGTCGCCATGGGCATCGCGGCCAGCGGCGTCACGCCGTACGTGCATGGCGGTCTGACCTATGCTCGTCTGGTGGGAGCCGGCACAATCTTCTTCACCTGCAGCCCCTCCGCCGTCGAGTCGGTGGCGGCCGACGTCAAGATCGTGGCCGAGGTGGGCCCCGAGGTGATCGCCGGCTCGACTCGGATGAAGGCAGGAACGGCCACCAAGCTCGTGCTCAACATGATCACCACAGGCGCGATGGTTCGCCTGGGCAAGACCTACGGCAACCTGATGGTCGACCTGCAGCCGACCAACGCCAAGCTGCGCGACCGGTCCCTGCGGATCTTCGCGGCGCTCACCGGCCGCGACCAGGCGGTCGCCAGCCGTACGCTGGCGCAGGCAGACGGCCGCCTGAAGCTGGCGCTGGTGATGGAGCTGTGCGGCGTCGCCGCAGCGGAGGCCGAACGCCTCCTGGCAGCCAACGATGGCGTGATCAAGCGTGTCCTGGCGAACTCCCGCAGGCAACCGGCCGGAGCGTCCGATGCGAACCCATGCGCTGGGGCTGACTGAACTGCGGGTCTCCGCCGTCGGCCTGGGCACGGTGGAGCTGGGCATGCCGTACGGGATCGGGTGTCCTGCGCCGCCGCCCGATGACGAATGCATCCGCCTGCTGCGCGGCGCGGTAGAGGCCGGCGTGCGCTTCATCGATACGGCGGCCGCGTACGGGCGGAGCGAGGAACTGGTCGGCCGCGCGTTCGCGGGCTGCAGCGACCGGCCGGTGATCGCCACCAAGGTCTCGACGCGGCCGGCGCCGGACAGCCCGCCTCTGCGCGGCGCTGACCTCAGAGCGCACCTGGAGGCGTCGGTGGCGCGCAGTCGGGCCCGCCTGCGCTGCGACCGCCTCGACCTTCTCCAGTTCCACGGCCTGGAACCCGCCCAGCTAGACGACGATCTGTTGGCGACCATGGACGAGCTGCAGGCGCGCGGCTGGGTCCGCTACTGGGGCGCGTCGACCTACGGCGCCGCCGCCCCGGAGGCTGTGGCACGCCACCCGGATCGGTTCGCTGCCGTTCAGGTCGCCTACAGCCTGCTCGACCGCACCCTGGAGGAATCGGCCCTACCCGCATGCCGTGCCGCCGGGCTCGGCCTCGTCTTCCGCTCGGTCCTGCTGAAGGGCGTGCTCTCGGACCGGCATCGCGCGCTGCCGCCGCATCTGGAGCCCTTGCGCCGGGTCGCTGCCCAGGCCGCCGCGCTGGCGCAGCAGGCGGGACTGTCGCTGCCCGAGGTGGCGATCCGCTTCGCCGTGTATTCGCCCTACGCCCATGTCGCGCTGTTCGGCACCGCCTCCGCCGCCGAAGTCGCCGAGAACCTGCGCGCCGCTGCCGCGGGGCCGCTGCCCGCCGATCTCGTCGCCGCCGTGCGCGCGCTGCGGGTGGAGCCGCCCGAGCTGCTCAACCCGGCAACCTGGGGGCTGTGAGTGAGCCCAGGAGAGCCGGCCAGCGCGCCAGCGGCGCGGACGCGGGCGCCGCGTCCTGCCGCCCCCTTCCCTCGCCCACCAGCATGAGATAGGCTCTGCCGCCATGTTCACACGCGAAAGACCCAGGCTCGGGACCTCGATCGATGACCTGGAAACCCCGGTGCTGCTCGTCGAGCTGGACGTGTTCGAGGCCAACATGGCCGCCATGCTCGAGTTCTGCCGCGCCCACGGCACCGGCTGGCGACCGCACAGCAAGTGCCACAAGTGCCCCGACATCGCGCGCCTGCAGCTGCGCCGGGGCGCCTGCGGGATCACCTGCGCCAAGCTCAGCGAGGCCGAGATGTTCGCTGCCCATGGCATCGGTCCCCTCCTCATCGCCAACCAGGTGGTCACGCCCGCCAAGCTGGCGCGTCTGGCTCGCCTGCAGCGCCAGCAGGAGGTGCTGGTCGCCGTCGACGATGCGACCGTGGTGCCGCTGACGGCGCAGGCGGCCACCGCGGCCGGGGTGACCATTCCTGTCCTGATCGAGGTGGACATCGGCATGAACCGCGTGGGCGCTGTCCCGGGCAAGGAGGTGCTGGACATCGCCGTCCTCGTCGCCCGCTCCCATGGGCTGGAGCTGCGCGGCATCATGGGATACGAAGGACACGTGTTGAGCATCCCCGACGCGGCGGAGAAGACCCGAGCCTGTCACCAGGCCCTGGACATCCTGCTGGACAGCCGGGACCTGCTCGCGCGGCACGGGCTGCCCGTGTCCGTGGTCAGCGCCGGCGGCACGGGGTCGTACCAGATCACGGCCGCCTACCCCGGGATCACCGAGGTCCAGGCGGGCGGCGGCGTCTTCATGGACGCGATGTACCGGCACAAGTGCCACGTCGAGGGGCTCGACTACGCGCTCACCTGTCTGACGACCGTGACCAGCCGCACGGCGACCCACGTCGTGGTCGATGCCGGCTTCAAGGCCATGTCATCCTATCACCACGAGCCGCTGCCCCACGGTCGCCGCGATCTCGAGTTGCGCGGGCTGTCCGCCGAGCACGGCATCTTCACCCTGCAGCCGGGAGCCTGCGGACCCCAGATCGGCGAGAAGGTGCGCTTCGTGGTCGGGTACGGCGACTCGACAGCCGTCCTCCACGACTACTTCGTGGGCGTGAGAGGCGGCCGCGTGGAGCGCATCTGGGACATCGCCGGCCGCGGGCTGCTCGAGTGAGCGCCGCGGTCGCCGGCGGACGAGGCGCCGCCAGCCAGCGCCGCCCGTGAGTCCGGCAAGGGGCTGCCGGGGATGGCGTCGCGGGACTGCCGCAGCGCGCTGCCGGGGGATCATGGGGAAACGGGGGAGCGCGGGGCCACCGTGAACCTGCTGCTGCTCAGCATCGACAGCCTGCGGCTCGATCACGCGCCGCTCCTCGGAGCACACGCCGACGCGCCCTCGCTGGCGGCGCGGCTGCGGGGCTTCGCCGCCTTCGCCCGCTGCTTCAGCACGTCCTCGGCCACCCGCCCGGCGCACGCCTCCCTGCTCTCCGGCCTGTACCCGTTCGCGCACGGCGTGCGCGGGCAGCGAACGCCCGCGATGCGGCGCGGCCTCGCCGACGTGCTCACGCTGCTGGCGGGCGCTGGCTGGCGGGTGCAGGCCTTCTCCGAAGCGCCGGCGGTGTTCGCTGGCCTGCCGTTCGCGCCGCTGGTGCAGCAGCTTCCCGCCGACCCCGCGGCGGGGCTGGCCCGCCTGCGCGCAGCGCGGCGCTGCCTGCCCCCGGAGCGCGTCGCTCTCTTCGTCCACTACTGGAGCACGCACACGCCCTACGGCGCGCCCGACGAGCGCGCCGACGGCCAGGTCGGGCGCCTGCTGGCGGCGGGGCGCCGGCGCGCCGTGGAGCAGCGCTACGCCGCGGCCGTGCGCGCGACCTGCGAGCGGAAGGCCGCTCCCCTGCTCGGCACGCTCGATCCAGGCCGCTGGGCGATCGTGCTGTGCAGCGACCACGGCGAGAGCTGGACTGCTGACGAGCCGTACCACGGCAGGAGCCTCAGGAACAGCGTGCTGCGCGTGCCCCTGTTCGTCCACGTGCCCGCCATGCCCGCCCGCCACGACCCGGACCGGCTGGCGTCGCTGGTCGATGTCCTGCCGACGCTGCTGCCGCACCTCGGCGTGCAGTGGCCGACCCCCCTGCACGGTCGCAGCCTGTTCGCGACCGACGCCGAGCGGGTGTGCCTGGCCGAGATCGAGCCGGTGAAGGCGCGGGCGGGCGCCGAGGCCAGCGAAGCGCAGAACTGCGTCCTGGACGCTCGCTACAAACTCACCGAGTTCGAGCGCAGCGGCCGACGCATCCTCGAGCACACGTGGACCGAACTGCCGGCTGCGGACGAGGCCGGCGAACGGGCGCTGCTCGCCGCGCGCGACGCCCTGCGAGCCGCGCCGCCCGGGCTCTGGGGCAGCGAGTCGGCGCTGCCTGCCGCCGATCCGCTGCTGGAGCAGCGCCTGCGCGACCTGGGCTACCTGAGCCCCGACGACCGGCCAGGCTGACCCTTTCGCCTTGCCCGGACTCCCGCCCGGACCGCCCGCGTCTGTGGCGGCCGTGCGCTAGCCGAACTCCGAGCTCGCGGCTCCCGCCGCCTCCACGTCGGCGATCTCCGCCTGCCGAGTGGCCGTGTCGAACAGGCCGACCGTGCGCCTGCCGAACCGACCCATGACCTCGCCCGGGTCGAGCAGCACGGCGCTGCCGGCTGTTGCCACGAGCGCCGTGTGGTCGTGCCCGTGGCAGACCAGGTCGTATGCACCGCTGGCGGCGAGCCGGCGCGCGATCTCCGGGTAGTGATGGGCGGCGATCCGCACGCCGTCCAGCTCCAGCTCCGCCAGGTCGCCGTGCAGGTGCACGTGCGCGTGGCGTGCCGCCTCGCGCGTCAGCAGCCACTTGTCGCCATCGTTGTTGCCCCAGACGACATGCGTCTGACGCGGAAAGCCCGCGGCGATCTGCGCGAGCGTGAACGGCGCGCACAGATCGCCGCAGACGATGAGCGCGTCCGCCCGCCCCACTCGCACCAGCGCTCGTGCCAGCGCCCAGACGTTGTCGTGGATGTCCGCACACACCGCGATCAGCATGGCACGCTCCTGTCTTCTCTCAGGCGTCAGGCAGGCGGTCCAGCAGCGCTCCCCAGCGAGGACCTAGCCGCGCCAGGATCGCGCGCCACCGCGCCGTCTGCCCGGGCCCCGTGCAGTCCGGCACGAACCCCAGACCCAGGTATGTCCGGATCGCGGCCACCCGCTGGTCGTCGGTGAGCAGGAATACGGGTCGGGGTGCCAGCTCGCCGCAGGCGAGCGCCGCGGCGGCGGTGACCGATCGCCCGAGGCCGCGCCGGCGGTGGGCCGGATGAACAGCCACCCAGCCGATCTCCCAGGCGGGCAGCCCGCAGCAGCGCCGGTCGTACACCCCGGCGCAGGCCACCAGCTCGCCGCCGGCCACCACGAACCGCTGCGTGGACGCCACCAGGCCGCCGTCGATCTGGCGGCGCAGCCGCTGGAGATCCCACGGGCCCAGCTCGCGGGCCGCATCCAGCAGCGCGCACCAGCCCGCCTCGTCGCCTGCGCACAGGCCGCGCAGGGAGTAGCCCGGCGGCAGCACCGGCTCCTGGACCGAGGCGCCCGCGGGCAGCCACAGGCGCAGCTGCGCCACCGGCTGCCGCCGGCGAGGTCGGCCCGCCCGCACCGCCAACCATGCTGCCAGACACGATCGCCGCATGGCGCTACCCGCCCCGGTACCTCCGGCGCAGCAGCGACGACTTGTAGCGCTCCGGATGGTGCGGCGCCAGGCGCACGATCCGACACCCAGGACACGCCTCCCGCAGGCCCGCGGGCGCCTGCTGATCGTAGCCGAGGGCGATGACGTCCGGCTCGATCTCGGCAACGACGCGCAGCAGATCCCGACCCGGGTGACCCAGGCGCACCTCGGTGGCGATGCCCAGCTCCGCCACTCGCCGCCGGCGCTCGCCCTCGTCGTGGTCGGGCGGGCGTCCCTTGAGGGCGACCACGTTGGCGTCGCGCGCCACGACCACGTACAGCCGATCGCCCAGCGCCGCCGCCTGCCGCAGGAAAGACAGATGGCCGGGATGGAGGTGATCGAACGTGCCGCAACAGAGGACGCGCCGCACTCTGCCCGACCGCCTGTCGCCGTCACTCGGCATCGTGCCTGCGATCCACCCAGTACTGCAGGTGCCGGTCGGCCTGGAAGATCTGGCCGAACCGATCCGCATCGCCGCGCGTCCGGAAGAAGCCGATGCGCACGCGGTAGCCGCCGCCGCCCGGCGCAGCGGCGCGGTAGGCCGGGTAGCCTTCGGCGCGCAGCTCGCCCACCAGCTTGTCGGCGCCCGCCCGCTCCGCGAACGACCCCACCTGGATCACCCAGTCGCCCCGCGGATCCAGCACCACCGGTTCGCCAGGGGCAGCCGCCGCCCCGAGCGCGTCGCGGGCGTCCGCGGCGTTCACAGCCGCCACGGGCTGGCTGCCCGCCGGCGCGGGCGTCGGCGCGGGCGCCCCCGCTGCCTCGCTGGCCGGTCCCGCCTGCTCGGCCCGCTCCTGTCCTGGCATCTCGGCTCGCCGACCGAGGCTGTCGCCGGACGTCACGGCCGCCGCCACGCTGTCCGCCGGACTCCGCGAGGGCGCCGGCGCGCCAGGGCCTGCCCGCGGGGCGGCGGCGGGTGCCTCTTCCGGCGCCTCGATCCGCACCAGCTCGTACCGCTCGCCCTCCTTCCCGGGCACGGCGCCGCTCTCGTCCGCCTCGTCCAGCTCGACGTCGGCGCAGGCCCACAGACCCACCACGGAGGCGACGACGGCGGCATCCACCAGACGGCGCGCGACCGCAGCAGGGCGCCGCGCGGCCCGCTGCAGCGGCCTTGCGGCCGGGGGTGAGCCGGCCGCCACGTCCGACGCGAGCTCACCGGCCGCCGACCCGGATGCCAGCAGGCTGGACCGGACGGCAACGGACACGAGGCGCGCGCGTCGAGCTACCCGCTCAAGCATGGGCTTCGCGCAAGGCCTCCAGGTTGACGCGCAGCGTCTGTTCGACGTCCAGGCTGCTGTGGGCCAGGGACGGGAACATGCACTCGTACTGCGACGGCGCCAGGTACAGGCCGCGCGCCAGCGCGGCGTGGAAATAGCGAGCGTAGCGCTCGGTGTCGGCGGTGCAGGCGCTGGCGTAGTCCACGACGTCTGCGGAGGTGAAGAACAGACAGACCAGAGCCCCGACCTGGTACACTCGGTAGGCCAGTCCCAGTCGCGCCAGGTTCGAGCGCATGCCCTCGGCAAGCTGCTGGGCGGTGGCCTCGAGCCGCGCGTATGCCTCCGGCGCGGCGAGCAGCCGCAACTGCTCCAGACCGGCCGCCACCGCCACCGGGTTGCCGGAGAGCGTGCCCGCCTGCGCGACCCGCCGCCCCAGCGGCGACACCTGCTCCATGAGCTCCCGCCGCCCCCCGTACGCAGCCAGCGGCAGGCCACCGCCCACGATCTTGCCCAGGCAGGTCAGGTCGGGCACCACGCCGTAGCGCTCCTGCGCGCCGCCGGGCGCCACCCGGAACCCCGAGATCACCTCGTCGAAGATGAGCACGATGCCGGCCTGCGTGGCGATCTCGCGCAGCCTCGGCAGGAAACCGGGCCGCGGCAGCACCAGCCCCATGTTGCCGGCCACCGGCTCCACGATGATGGCGGCGACCTGCCCCGGGTTCTGCGCCACGACCTGCGCCACCGCCTCCGCGTCGTTGTAGGGCACCGTGATCGTGTCGCGCGCCACGCCCTCCGGCACGCCCGGGCTGTCCGGCACGCCGAGCGTCAGCGCCGACGAGCCGGCCCGGATCAGGAAGCTGTCGCCGTGCCCGTGCCAGCAGCCGGCGAACTTGACGATCTTGTCGCGCCCCGTGCAGCCGCGGGCGAGGCGCACTGCGGCCATCGTCGCCTCGGTGCCCGAACTCACCAGGCGCACCATGTCCACGGACGGCACCAGCGCGGCGATCTGGCGCGCCAGCTCCGTCTCCGCCAGCGTCGGGGCGCCGAAGCTCGTGCCCCGCTCGCTGGCTCGCCGGATGGCCGCGACCACCTGGGGATGCGCGTGGCCGAGCACCAGCGCACCCCAGGAGCACACGTAGTCGATGTACTCGCGGCCGTCGATGTCCCAGATGCGGCTGCCGGCGCCCCGCTCGATGAAGCGCGGGCTACCGCCCACGGCGCCGAAGGCGCGCGCCGGGCTGTTGACCCCACCGGGGATCACGCGCTGTGCCGCCGCGAAAGCCGCCGCTGATCTGTCGCCCACCCGTGCCACCTCCGTGGCCGCTCGTCCGCTGCCTCAACGCCGAAACCGAGTGACCGGCCTCCGGCTGACAGTTCCCGGCAGAGCAAGATAACAGCGCTGCCGGACCACCTCCAGGCCCGAGACGCCCGTGCCCGCCCTCAGGTCCCGGCCGCCCAGCCATCGGGCACGATCGTCGCGACACCACAGGCCGCGGGCACCAGGAAGCTCCGCATGCACGCCTCCGCCTCGGCCAAGGTCACCTCCGGGAAGACGGTGAGGAAGTCCAGCGGCCCGGCGCCACAGCTCACCGCGCTCTGCATGCCCTCCACGCACAGCTCCGGGCTGTCGAACACGCGGACCAGGTTGCCGTACATCCGGCGCCGCGCCAGCTCGAAGTCTGCAGGGTCCAGCCCACTGCGGTGCGCCTCGTCCAGCGTCGCCAGCAGCGCGCGCTCCAGCTCGGCAGGCGCGGGCGTCTCCCCACCCAGCAGGCAGGTCCCGAACGCAGGCTCCAGGTTGGCCTCGAACCCGAAGGAGCCTCGCTCGATCAGGCCGGCCTCGTGCGCCCTGGCGCACAGGGCGCTCCCGGGTCCGTAGAGCGCGTGCAGGGCCATCTCCAGAGCCATCTCGCGCCGGAGCAGCGCCGGCCCGCTCGACCCGGCGCAGGGATCGCCGAAAGCCAGCGTCAGAAAGGGCCGCGCCACGGACATCCGCT
>CAZPXM010000057.1:0-8041 GCA_964591015.1 uncultured Gemmatimonadaceae bacterium | reverse complement strand
GGCGCGCCGAGGCCGGGGCCGTGGCCTGCGGGTACCGCCGGAGACTCTGCGCAGCCCAGTCCAGCACCGCCTCGGCCTCCACATCCCCGCACACGAACAACGCTGCGTTCGCTGCCCGGTAGACCGCCTCGTGGCAGACGCGCAGCAGCCGCCCGTCGATCCGCTCCAGGCTCTTCTCCGTGCCCGCGATGTCCTGCGCCAACCGCGTGCCGGGAAAGACGGTCGCCAGCGCCTGGAAATACCTGGCCTCTTCCGGCAGCTCGGCCACCAACCGGATCTCGTGGGCGATGATCCGGCGTTCGTGGGTCACGCTGGCTGCGTCCAGGCGCACGGTGAACGCCAGCTCGAACAGCAGGTCGAGGACCGCGGGCAGCACCTCGCTGCGGCACGAACAGGAGAACCCCGTATGGGTGAAGGCCGTGTCCGCGTCCACCTCCGCGCCCTGCGCGCCGAAGCGCTCCGTGATGTCGCCGGCGGCCTTCTCGAACAGCCGATGCTCCAGGAAGTGCGCTACCCCAGCAGGCAGCTCCAGCGGCGCGCGCACACCGTCCAGCCAGAGAGCCGTGTCGACCGCGCCGAAGGCCACCGTCAGCAGGACGCTGCAGCGGCGCCACCTGCGCCGCGGCATGACGTAGACGACCAGCCCGCCGGGCACGCGGTCCCACAGGACCCTCTCCCCCAGGCAGCCGGCGCTCGCCTCGATCAACTCTTCGCCTCCGGGCACGCAGCCGCTGGACAGGCCAGGTAGGCGATGTCGAGCCGGAGCGTGGCCGCCGCGGCCGCCACGCTCTCCGCCGTGACGGCAGCCAGCGACGCCCAGAGGCTCGCGCGCGTGCGTCCGGAGCCCAGCAGGCGCTGCCGGTAGTCGAAGGAGGCCAGCGCCGCCGGGTCTTCGGGCAGGGCCTGCAGCAGGTCCTGTTCGAGGCGGCGGGCGCTGGCCAGATCGCGGGCGTCGATCTGGCCGGCAGCCAGGCGCTCCAGCTCGTCCCCGATGCGCGCCGTCACCGCCTCGAACTGGCTCGGCTCGATCCCCGCCGAGACCAGCGCCAGCCGGGCGGCGGCGTCCAGATCCGAGGCGATGTGGTAGCACAACCCCTCCTGCTCGCGCACGACGCGAAACAGCCGCGACTGGGCATCCGCGCCCCACAGCTGGTTGCACAGCAGCAGGGAGGCATAGCCGGCAGCGGCGACGCCGATGGGCGTCCGGTAACCGAGCACCAGCCAGCCCTGGTGGCCCGCCACCGGCTCCCGCAGCGTCCGGCTGCCGGCTTTCCGTTCGGCGCCGCCGGCAGCGGGGCAGTCCGCCCCGCGCGGGCGCCGCGGCCAGTCGAAGAAGCCCTGCCACGCCTCGGCGCACTGCTGCGCCTCGACATGGCCACTCACGTACACGTCGATGCGCGCCTGCCGCAGCAGCTGCTGCGCGTACTCCCACAGGCCGCGCGCGTCGATCTCGGGCAGGTCCTCCGGCTCGCCCCACACCGACAGGGCCGCGGGTTCGCCGGCACACATCACCTGCAGACACCGCCGCTGCGCGTACGCCAACTTGTCGTTGCGCACGCTCGCGATCAGCGTGGCCAGCGCCGCCTTCTCCCGCTCCAGCGCTGCCTGCGGAAAGACCCCGCCGTCGAGCACCGGGTCGCACAGCACATCGTGGAGGAAGGCGCGCAGGCGCCCGCCGGCCACCGCACCGTCGGGCACGAAGCGCGGATCGACGGTCTCCAGCACCAGGCGGAGCGCCTGGTGCGCGCCGCACCTCTCCACGCTCGCGCCGAAGTCCGCCCCGTAGAGCTCGTCGACGAACCGGCTCAACCGGCGCGAATCCGGCAGACGCCGGGTGCCCCGTTCGAGCACCTGCGCCAGCAGCGCCAGGCGCGTGTTGCGCCCCGCGCGGACCGGCTCGGCGATCAACAGCTCCGTGCGGATGGTCTTCAGATCGTCGCGGGGATCGACGTGCAAGTACGTCGCCGGCCCCAGCTCCACGGTCTCCAGCTCGCCCGCCTCCTCGCCCATCGCGCCTGCGCGCCTACCGGCTCCGTTTGCGGAACTCGCCGAGCTGGTAGAAGCTGACGTGCTGGAACCGCGCGAACCCGTCGGCCAGCCGGTACTGGTCGTCCTCGACCTCGAGGAACCAGTTGCGCACCAGGCCCTCCAGGACCATTTCCAGGTAGGTCTGCGACTGCCGCATCGCCTTGGGGATGTACCGCGAGCTCTGCTGGCGCAGATGCAGTTCGTCCCAGGCGAAGCTCCGGCCGAGCTCGGGCTGCAATTCGTCATCGAAGAACAGATAGAGGAGGCTGACCTGCTGCGGGAACAGATAGCGGACGATGTCCTCCTGCAGGACCCACAGACCGCCGAAGCGCCGGCTGGCATGCTCGTAGTCGGTCAGCTCGACATACCGGCTGCGGTCGCGGTGGAACTCCTCCGGGCTGACGTAGATGGCTTTCTCGTCCGTGTATCCTTCGAGGAAGGCCTCGACGCGGCGATCGGCCGCCGCGCCGGTATAGCAGAAGTCCAGGCGGGGGATGCCGCCGCTCACCGCTTCCGGGCGCACGTAGAACTTGTGATTCTCGTAGCGGCCGACTTCCTGCTGCAGGTGGCGCCGGACCTTGTCGATGCGATCCCGGTGCGCGCTGTGGTACAGCCCGTCCTCGCGCAGGTACTGCACCACGGTCTGGTAGCTGACGCAGTGCCCCAACTCCAGCACGTCGCGCTCCCGGTTCAGGAACGAGCACTCCCCTTCGTCGAACACCGCGGCGAAAGCCTGGCGGATGTACTCGCGCTCGCGGGCCCGCTGCGCCGCCTTGCCGAACCGGACCAGGAGGCGATCGATCGGGCCCGAGGCCAGCTGCCGCTCCTGCGCCACGCGGAACAGCGCGAAGGCGCTCTGGATCTGCTCCCGCTGGCGCCCCTCGCCGAAGACCAGCCGCCCGATCTCCATCCGGGTGGCCACGCCGATCCCCTGGATGTCCGTCTGCAGGCGCGCCTTGCCGCCGTGGCTGCCGAGCATGAACGTCGACCGCGAGTACTCGGCGGCCAGCTTGTCGAACTCGCTGCGCACGCGGCGCGTGTACTGGAAGTGCGCGCTCGGCTCGAAGTACGCCGTGATGTCGAAGACCCGCGGCACCGGGACGCTATCGCTGACGGCCTTGAGGACATGCGAGACGATGGTCATCTCCTTCCTCCTACGCCACCTGCGCGATCCGCTCGATGCGTTCGTCGCGCTCGGCCTTGCGCTTCTTGGCCCACTCGGGGTCGTACAGCTCGCGGTAGACGCCATCGGCCACGATGAGCTCGTCGTGACGGCCGACCTGCGCCACCTGTCCTTCCCGCAGCACGATGATCTTGTCGGCATTCTTGATGGTGGAGAGACGGTGCGCGATGATGAAGGTCGTGCGGTCCTTCATCAGGTGGTTGAGGGCCTCCTGCACCTTGGTCTCGGACACGGTGTCCAGCGACGAGGTGGCCTCGTCGAGGATGAGGATGCGGGGGTTGCGGATCAGCGCCCGCGCGATGGCGATGCGCTGCCGCTGGCCGCCGGAGAGCCGCGCGCCCAGCGAGCCCATCAGCGACCGGTAGCCGTCCGGCAGCGTGCAGACGAACTCGTGAGCGTTGGCCAGTCGGGCCGCCTCCTCGACCTCCTCCATCGTGGCGTCGGGCTTGCCGTAGCGGATGTTGTCGAAGATGCTGCCGCGGAACAGATGGGTCTCCTGCAGGACGATGCTCATCTGCTCGCGCAGGCTGCGCAGCGAGTACTCCATGATGTCGTGCCCGTCGATCAGGATCTCGCCCGAGCTGCGGTCGTAGAAGCGGGCGATGAGATTGGCGATCGTCGTCTTCCCCGAGCCGCTGGGGCCGACGAAGGCCACCGTCTCGCCGGGCGAGGCCGTGAAGGAGACGTCCCGCAGGACCTGGTCGCCCTGGTCGTAGGCGAAGCAGACGTGGTCGAAGACCACGTGCCCGGTGACGCGCAGGCGCAGGCCGTCCGGGCGGTCCTCCACGTCCGGCTGGGTGTCCATGATCTCGAACACCCGGCGGATGCCGACCTTGGCGGGCAGGATCTGCTGCACGACGCCGATCAGTTCGCTGATGGGCGCGTACAGCATGCCGACCCAGCTGAGGACCCGGACGTAGTCCTCCAGCGTGAACTCCGGATCGCCCAGGACCGCGAAGCCGCAGACCAGCATCACCAGGATCTGCCCGAAGTAGCTGATGTTGCCGGTGGCGTGGCCCCAGACGTTGGAGATGTTCCCCGAGTAGATCCCGATGTCGTAGCTCTCGCGTAGCTGCGTGATCAGCGACCGGCTCTCCCGCAGCTCCCCCGAGTGCGACTTGACCATCTTCATGGCCCCGAGGACCTCGCTGACCTTGCCGTAGATCTGCGACATCTTCTCCGAGGCCTTCCACGCGTAGTGGGAGATGCGGGCGCGGAAGAAGAAGTAGCCCAGGAAGTGGAGCGGCAGGACGGCCACGGCCACGGCCGTGACCTTGGGGCTGTCGTAGAGCAGCACGGCCAGCAGGGCCACCGCCTTGAACGCCGAGACGACCGTGTTGAGCGCCGTCCCGGTGACCAGCGACGTCACCGAGTTGACGTCGTTCATCATGCGCGAGATGATCTCGCCCGGGCTGCGCGACTCGTAGAAACCCAGCGACAGGCGCTGGAGGTGGTCGTACATGCGGCGCCGCAGGTCGAACACCAGCCGTCCGCCCAGCACTCGCATCTGGTACGAATAGAGGTAGGAGATCACGCTGGAGGCGAGGTGGATCGCCGCCAGGATCACCACGCAGGTGACGAACAGATCCGCGTCGCGTTCGGGGAGAGCCTTGCCGATGAGCCGAGCCGAGAACACCGGCGAGATCAGCCCCAGGACGGTCAGCGCCAACAGGGTCAACATCGAGATGAACAGGCGCGCCCGGTAGGGGCTCACCAGCTCGAACACGCGTCTCAGCAGGCTCTGCCGCATGTCTTCGTCAGTCTCGCGCCAGGCAGCACGACAGCGCCGGGGATCCGGCCGCGCCAGCGCCACGCTGGGGGGGCCGGTTCAGGCGATGCCGCCGCAGGGACGGCAACGGCTGCCGGCCGCGCCAGGCTCCCTGGCTGTCGGCATCCGTCGCCGGCACGCCGACCTGCCGGTCAGCGGTCGCAGCTCAGGCGCATCATGTCGGATTGGGCTGGATGGAGTGGGGTAGGGCGTGGACCGGAAGCTCCCTGGTGAATCCGGCACTCCTCGCTGCCGGGGAACCTCGATTCGCCGCTGCAGGATGGCAGGAACGCATCTTCCCGCTTCTCGGGGCCCAGAACCCGGACCCGGGGAGAGAGGGGCGGGTTCTGCCGGAACAACCGCGGGCAAATGTACACCGCCCCTCCCCCTTGGGCAAGGACCGCGAACGGAGGCGTGCCGGGGGCATCCGGCGTTCGTGCGCCGCGCTTTGCCCGGCGGCAGACGCCCCGCTATCTTAGCCGCCCGTCTGCCCCAGGGAGCCACCTCCGTCCGGGCTTGCTCGCCGTGCAGCCGCTCGACAACGTGACCGTGGTGCTGGTCGAGCCCACCACGCTGGCCAACATCGGCGCGACCGCCCGTGTGCTCAAGAACACCGGCATCTCGCGGCTGGCGCTCGTGCGACCGCCCGCACACTGGGACAGCGACGAGACGCGCTGGGTCGCCCACGCTGCCGGCGAGATCCTGGATGCCTGTCGCGTATATGACGACCTGGCGGCGGCGGTCGCCGACGCCCACCTGGTGATCGGCACCACGCACCGGACCGGCCGCTTCCGCGAGGTCGTCGACACGCCCCGCGCGGCGCTGGCCGAGATCGCCCCGCTGCTGGCCCGGCACCGCGTCAGCCTGGTCTTCGGCCGCGAGCGCGACGGGCTGTGGCGCGACGAGCTGCTGCTGTGCCACCGGCTGCTCCGCTTTCCCACGGCGGTCGCCTACCCCTCGCTCAACCTGTCCCACGCGGTCCTGCTGGCCGCGTACGAGCTGTTCCTCGCCGTGCGGACCTGCACCCCGGCGCCGCCGCAGGACCTGGTGACCGCCGCGGAGCGGGAGCAGCTGCTGGCGCACATCCACGCGGCGCTCGAGACGCTCGGCTTCCGGCCCTACAACGACGATCCGGCCAACTTCTCGCGGGTGATCCGCCGGTTCCTGGACAAGGTGCCGCTGGATGGGCGCGACGCCCGCGTCCTGCATCGCCTGTGCGGCCAGGTCAGCAAGTTCGCGGCGGCGCAGCGCCGCGCCGCAGGTCGGCGGCAGCCGCCGGCCAGGGGCACGGCCGCACCGCCGCCGGCCGCGCCGCCCTGACGCCTCGCCCCGAACCCCTGCCTCAGCGGCTCGACAGCGCTGCCGGGCGAACGCACACCAGCTGCCGATCGCCCTGCGCGTTGTCGACGCGGCCGACAGCCGGCCAGAACTTGGCCTGCGCCAGCCAGGGCGCCGGCATGGCCGCGCGCTGGCGGGAGTAGGGCAGCGTCCAGCCTTCCCCGCACACCAGCGCCGCCGTGTGCGGCGCATGGCGCAGCGGGCTGTCCGCGAGGGCCACCTCGCCGCCCTCGATCTGCGCCACCTCGCCGCGGATGGCGATCATGGCGTCGCAGAAGCGGTCCAGCTCGGCCAGCGACTCGCTCTCGGTAGGCTCGACCATGAGGGTGCCCGGCACGGGAAACGAGATCGTGGGAGCATGGAAGCCATAGTCCATCAGGCGCTTGGCCACGTCCTCGACGGTCACGCCCGCGCTCTGCTTCAGCAGGCGCAGATCGAGGATCACCTCGTGCGCCACCAGACCGCCGCGCCCGCGATAGAGCACGGGATAGTGGGTCTCCAGTCGGTGAGCGATGTAGTTGGCGTTCAGAATCGCCACCTGGGTGGCCTGCAGCAGGCCATCGCTCCCCATCAGCTTCAGGTAGGCCCACGAGATCAGCAGAACGAGGGCGCTGCCCCACGGAGCCGCCGCGACCGCACCGAGCTGCCCCTCGTCCACGACGGCCAGCGGGTGTTGCGGCAGGTACGGAGCCAGATGCGCCGCGGCAGCGATGGGCCCCATGCCCGGCCCGCCGCCGCCGTGCGGGATGGCGAAGGTCTTGTGCAGATTGAGGTGGCACACGTCGATGCCGAGATCGGCCGGACGGCACACCCCCACCAGCGCGTTCATGTTGGCCCCGTCCAGGTACACCTGGGCACCGTGCTGGTGAGCGATCGCGCACGCCTCGACGATGCCCTCCTCGAACACGCCGTGGGTCGACGGGTAGGTCACCATGAAAGCACCCAGGCGCTCGGCGTGGCGCGCCGCCTTGTCGCGCAGGTCATCCAGGTCGATGCTGCCCTGCGCGTCGCAGGCCACCACGATCACGTTCATGCCCGCCAGGGCGGCGCTCGCCGGGTTGGTGCCGTGCGCCGAGGCGGGAATCAGGCAGACATCGCGGCGGCCCTGGCCTCTGGCGGCGTGGTAGGCGCGGATGGCCAGCAGGCCGGTGAGCTCGCCCTGCGCGCCGGAGTTGGGCTGCAGCGAGACCGCCGGCAGGCCGGTGAGCTGCGCGATCATGCCGCCGAGCTCGGCGAACAGCTGCTCGTACCCCTCCAGCTGGTCTGCCGGAGCATACGGATGGACGCGGCCGAACTCCGGCCAGGTGATCGGCTGCATCGCCGCAGCGCCGTTCAGCTTCATCGTGCACGAACCGAGCGGGATCATCGCGCTGGTCAGCGACAGATCCCGGCGCTGCAGGCGGTGGATGTAGCGCATCATCTCGGTCTCCGCATGGTAGGCCGAGAACACCTCGTGCGTGAGGTAGCCGGTGACGCGCGTGCACGCCGGCGGCCAGGCCAGCGCCTCGGGCTCGACGCCCAGATCCGCCAGCGCGAAGTCCGTCCGCCCAGTCGGAGCCAGAACGGCCAGCAGCCGCGCCACGTCCCCCGATGTCGTGGCCTCGTCCAGGGCGATGCAGAGGTCGCCGTCCGCCAGCCAGCGCAGGTTCAGCCGGGCCCGGCGCGCGCGGGCGCGGCTGAACCTGCGCTGGCTGGCGGACGGCGACCTCTGCATCGCCCTGGAC
>CAZPXM010000056.1:13091-22973 GCA_964591015.1 uncultured Gemmatimonadaceae bacterium | reverse complement strand
GCCCACGGCAGTCCAGGCCGGCGCCGTGCAGGTGGGTCCGGATAGCGTCGGGGGCGGTGCGGGTGGCGATGATCCGTTCGTGCATCGCCTGAAGCAGCACGTGGCCCGAGCACCGAATCCCTTCCTTCGGCGGCGTCCTCTGGGGTCCGCGCCCTGTCCTGCCGACTTCCCGCGCCTACTTCGGCCGCTGCGCAACAGCGCTTGACATGCCTCCCTGCAGCTCCCTATCTTGCGCCCGCACAGCCCATTACCGCTGGAGGGATCTGCGCTCGTCACTCTCCCGCAGCCTGACCACCTGCAACCCCTGCGCTACAGGCCGACACACGAAGCGCGACTTCCACAGTGAGGTGTCAGGCCTGTGAGGTGTGCAACCGGGATGACGGGTGGAATATGGCGGTGGCTGAGCGGGCTATCCGCGGACGATCATGTCGCGCAATCGTCCCTCGAACTCCGTGCTCCGCAGGTCGTTGGGGGCGGCGGTGGTCGCCGCTACGAAGCCCGGACGCTGATGGGAGCGTCGTCGTCGTGGCGCTGCCAAGCCCTGACGGCTCAGCACGCCGCCGGCCGTGCTGACGGCCGGCCAGGCCCCCGGGGCGCTGTCCGGGTGGCGGGGGGTCAGCCAGTCCCGCAGCTTGCGGGGCCCTCAGTCGGGATGGTGCTGCCGCGCCGCGCACAACAGCGCGGCCACCTGTGCGTCCAGCCGTTGCGGACACGCGTGCGGAGCATGGCTGTGGTCCCCCAGCCCCTGCAGTCCCGCGGCCGCGTGCCGGGTCAACCACTTGTAGCCGGTCTTGCGGCTGATCCCATAGCGCGCAGCTCCGCGCGCGAGGACCGACCGCCCCGGTCGTCAGCGATGAGACGACCGCTCTATCCGGTCTGTACCAAGGGGGCCTCTAGCAACAGCACGCAGCGGACGGCGCTACGCGCCGCAACGCGGCTGAAACCGACCGTTCTTCGGAAGACAGAAAGCCAATAGTCTATGCTTACGGTGAGGACGCTCTGACGCTTCACGCGCTGACCAAAGAGCCTCGCGAGTTTCTCAACCAGTTGCACGAGGAGACGCCGGCGGCTGGCGCAGTAACCTTTTTCGGGCCAAGTTTCGGGCGATGCTCCCTGGATCGCTACTCGACTGCGTCAGAGTTTGGCGAGTTCGCTGCCATCCTCTCCACCAATAAGGCCGCCTTGTCAGTCGCGACAAAGTGGAACAGATCAACTGAACTACACGACAGACGGTTGAGCGTCCGGGAGCGACAGCGCCCGAGGCATGATGTCTTCCGCCGGTACCGGGACCACTGGCAACAAACCGAGACGCTTCCGTGGGACGATATCAGCAGCCGCAAGAAGGCGCATTGTCCAGACGCGGTAGCCGCGGCTGACGATTGCGAGTGCTAGTACGACCCTTGCGAAGGACCTTGAGTACTCTGCCACCGACGACTGTCGGCGACGGGTGTTTCTGGTGGATGTGCTGCTGTTTTCGACGGGACACGCTAGGATTCGACGACCGGCGGTTGGACCTCTGGGTTTCAAGCTGCTGTTGATGCACCGTGGCAGCATTCGAGGCGAGGGACTCATAGAGCTGTGAGGAGAGAAGAGCCGAACCATTCGGTGGAGGGAACGGCGGGCAAGCCTGCTGCTGCTGAGCTCTCGCATGCGGCCTGGGGTCTAGCTTCAGTCCAGCAGTGACTGGCGTCAAGACGCCCCAAGGTGGCGAGAAAGGAGTCGGTGATGACGCAAGGTGCACAACTCAAGTTGTTGGCCGAGCAGAGTGGCCTTGAGATCCTGGACGAGGTCAACTTGCCTCCACGGCCGCCGAGGTATGCGCCAGTACCCAACGACATCCATCCAGCAGTCCGTGATGTTCTCACCCAATTGTACCCACAGGGCCTGTACGCACATCAGGCCAAAGGACTCCGATTGGTGCTTGATGGGCATGACCTCTGCCTGGCAACGCCCACCGCCTCTGGGAAGAGCCTAGTATTCATGACGGCCACTGCTGACCGTTTGGAACGTGACCCAGAGAGCAGAGCGCTTGCCCTGTATCCAGCCAAGGCACTCATTCAGGACCAGCTGGCCAAATGGAGGGGTGCGCTGGAGCCGCTGAACGTGACTCCTGGGTACATTGACGGTGGTGTGCCTACAGAGGAACGGCCAGGGATTCTTGAGAAGCATCGCGTTGTCCTGATGACGCCAGACGTGGCCCATGCATGGCTCATGAGCCACTTACAGCAACGCGAGGTGCGTGGGTTTCTCGCGTCCTTACGTCTGTTCATTGTCGATGAAATCCATGTGTATGATGGAGTCTTTGGTACCAATATGGCCTACTTTATCAGGAGACTCCTGGCAGTGTCGGCTGTAGAGCGGATAATCTCGAGCACAGCGACCATCGGAGAGCCAGGCGATTTTGTCGAAAAGCTTACCGGTCGCCCCTCTGCTGTGCTGGACCAGGAGGACGGCGAGGCGATGAGTCCACAGAAGACGATCTTGCTTGCTCGGCACAGGGGCAGCAAGTCACTAGAGGGACCTGTCAATCTGGTCCTGAATGTTGCGCATGCACGGATGAGCCGTTTTCTGGCCTTTGGTGACTCGCGCAAGATGGTGGAACAGGTTGTTGCCATTGCAGAGCGGTCAGCATCCAAGGAGCACGAGAGCCTCGAGGAGGGATTGGGGGTAGAGGACTCCTGGGTGCCAGAGCAGCGTGTCACAACGGGAGAGCTCCGTATACTTCCTTACAGGGCTGGATATGAAGAAGACGATAGGAAGGCGATTCAGCAATCGCTCATGCGCGGAGACCTTGCCGGAGTGGTATCAACTAGCGCGCTGGAACTTGGGCTGGACATTGGTGAGATTGGCATTGTCCTGCTGCTTGGCACGCCGCCTTCGGTGAAAGCATTCTGGCAGCGCGTCGGTCGTGCCGGCAGAAAGAATGAGGGCGTGTGTCTCCTGATAGACGACAGCGGTATGATCGCCAGCAGCGCAACGAGACTTCGTGGCTATCTAGAGAGGGATCCCGAGCCGGGATGGTTATACCTGGAAAACCAATATATCCAGTATGCGCATGCCCTCTGCGCAGCCGTGGAGGCCAGCGAAGCCAGCCAGGAACACTATTCGAAGCTGCCTTTTCAGTCGCTTCCTGCCAACTTCAGGCGATTACTTGAGAATGAGCTCAATCCCACGGAGAGCGTGCCTAATGAGCTGTATCCACTCAAGCAACGTGCCCAAGCAGGTCCACATTATGAGTTTCCATTGCGCAGCGGGATTGAGGCAAACTTCAGCGTGCGCGAATCACGGGGCCCCCTGAGCCTTGAGCGTGGCACCCTCGCTTACGCGCAGGCGCTGCGCGAAGCCTACCCGGGAGCCATCTACTACTACATGGCGCGCCCGTACCGGGTGTGCCAATTCAACTACCGCACGGGGGAGATTCGCGTCAAGAGAGAACGCGCGTGGACCACCCAGCCGATGTTGCAGAGCATGGTCTTTCCGAAGTTCCCCGGAGGGGTACTTGACATTCGCCGGTCGGACACGGGGTTTGTGACTGAAGCAGAGGTGCAGGTCAGTGAACGGGTGATTGGCTTTAGCGAGCAGCGTGGGCCGAACAAGATTCCGAATCTGTATGAACAGGGTTCGCCGTATGCACAGCGTCCGGTGAGCAGGTTCTTTGAAACTACGGGTGTGTGCTGGTACTTTCGGCACCGTGCTGCGCTGTCCGAGGCCGTAGCGCAGTGGGTTCTCAGAGTGTTTTGTGCCGTGTGTGGGATTCAGGAGCGGGACCTTGGTGTTGGCAGCTTCCACGCGAAGGCATCCTCGGTATGGGACGCACAATGTCAGGGGGTGTGCATCTATGACGCCGTCCATGGCAGCCTTCGTCTCACCAGGCAACTGGTGGAACGGCTTGCGGACGTGATCGACGCGGCTCTGCAGCTGACTGAAGCGCTAGAGCCGCGCGACGCCGCTCTTGAGGAGAGTCTGTTGGTGCTAAGGGAGTGCGTCGAGGCAACTACTCCGTCAGCAGTGAGTACCGTTGAGGCACCAGGTGACAGCACAGGTGAATGGGTTAGGGTTGTTGCTGACAGGCAGCGAGCTATCCATCTGCAGGAGAACGGCAGTGAGGAAGTGGAAGTCATCACCCATCGCTACACTCCTCAGGGGCTCATGTATCAGCTCGTTCCGCTGCGCTCTGATGTGAGCACATGGATGGTGCAGGCGTCAAGTATCATTCCGATCCATGGGGTTACGGAGCTACTGGAGGCAAATCTGACAACCGGCGAGACGAGACCGCCTCCTTGAGGAGAGGGGTTTCTTTCTGCGGGGACGTCGATCTGGTAGGTGCTGCGCACTCCAGGGCCTAGCAGAGGACTGGAACCGACCCCCAATAGCGTCCGCTCCGCTGCCGCCGTTGGCGGCGGTTCGACGCCGGCGTACGAGGAATACACCGGGCCGGGACTCATGCGGGCTTCCGACCCTGATGGGTGCGGGGTCGCTGGGAGCCAGCCGCAGCGGCATCGCCGTGCCCACTGGACTTGCGCGGGCGGCAGGTGATGACTACGCGGTACTGCGTGCGTCACCAGCTCGGGCTGTGTCCCGAACAGGACCCGGCGCAGCGTGCCGAGCCACTGCTGCTGACCGACGCGGAGGGCCACACGCTCGAGCTGCGCTTCGAGTGCGCCCGCTGCGGCATGGCGGTCTTCCTGCGGGACCGGCAGGCCGAGCTGGCCGCCCCGTGGGGGGGCGCAAGGGCGCCGCGCGCCGCGCGCCGGCGGTCGCCGGCCGAGCGGAGGCCGCGCGCGAACAGGAGGGGCAGATGAGCAGCCCGGTGGAGGAGTTGCCCAGCGGCGTTCGCGTGTACCAGGCGACCGACGAGGAGGCGGACAAGTCCAACATCTACTGCGAGTTTCCCTGGTGCCCGCCGGACTCCCACTGCTTCGTCTACACCCGGTACGCGCCCGAACACGCGCCGAACACCAGCGAGTACGTGGCGTGCGAGTTCGGGACATGGGAGAAGCGGCTGGTGGGCCACGGCGCGGGCGGCTGCACGATGAGCCGCGGCCGGTTCTACTACAAACGGGTCGAGGCGCGGGGCCGGCAGGAGTTCGTGCGGCACGATCTGCAGTCGTGGGAGACAAAGATCATCCCCCTGCCGGCCGGCGTGCCCGCCTCCTCGTCGCTGGCCATCTCGCCGGACGAGCGCTATCTGGCGTTCGCGCGCAGCCTGGGCTTCGCCCCGCAGCGGTTCGGCATCGGCATCGCCGACCTGCAGGCCGGCGAGTGCCGGATCATCCACGAGGATCCCTACGTCTGCAATCCGCACCTGCAGTTCGAGCCGGTGCACGGCCGGTCCCTGCTGGTGCAGCACAATCGGGGCTGCGTGTTCGCGGCCGACGGCCGCCTGGAGCTGCTGTGCGGCAAGGAGGGCTGCACGCTCTTCCTGCTGAGCGTGCCGGACGGCCAGGTGACGCGGCTGCAGGTCGGCCCGCCCTACACCGCCAGTCTGTCGGGTCACGAGACCTGGCTCGGCGCGAGCGGCGGCCTGATCGCCACGCTCAACTACACCGAGGACTACGACTACGGCAAGGGGCGGGTCGTCACCGTCTTCCCCGGCCAGCCGGCCCGCGAGGTCTGCGTGCCGTGGGAGCTCAACCACATCGGCATCGAGCCGGCCGGCCGCGTCTTCGCCGGCGATGCCTACCGGCCGGACGAGATCGTCATCGGCTCGCCGCTCACGCACCGCGCCGCCGTCGTCTGCGCGTCGGGTGCCAGCTACGCCCGGGCGTGCCGCCGGACCGGCCGGCCCGACCTGGTGCACGACTCGCATCCGCACGCCTACATCTCGCCGGACTGCCAGTGGGTGGTGTTCAACTCGGACCGCACGGGGATCCAGCAGATCTATGCCGCCCGCATTCCGGCGGCGATGATCGACGCGCTCACGCGGACGTGAGCAGCGGGCGACGCCCGCCCGGACACTCGACAAGGAGAAGAGAGATGGCCTTTCGCTGCGGCATCATCGGCACCGGCATCATGGGCAAGGCGGGCGGCAGGATCCTGCAACTCGTCGAGGACGTGGAGGTGGCCGCCCTGGCCGATCCGTCGGCGGCCAACCTGGCCGCGGCGGCCGCCGAGCTGGGCGTCGGGGCGACCTATGCCGACTACCGTGCCATGCTCGAGCGAGAGCGGCTCGACGCGGTGTACGTGGCCACCCCCGACCAGTACCACCGGGCCCCGGTGATCGACGCGCTGGAGGCCGGCTGCCACGTGATCGTCGAGAAGCCGATGGCCACGCGCCAGGAGGACGCCGAGGAGATGTGCCGCGCGGTGGCGCGTACGGGCAAGAAGTTCCAGGTCGATTTCAACCACCGCTGGCTGGCGCCCTACCACAAGATCAGGGCCATGATCGAGGCGGGCGACCTGGGCGAGCCGCTGATCGGCTTCGCGCGCAAGAACAACCCCATCCTGGTCCCGACCCGCATGCTGGCCGCCTGGGCCAAGGACAGCAGCCCGGCGTGGTTCATGTCCTCGCACGACATCGATCTGATGCTGTGGTGGTTCGGCGCCGCGCCCGTGGAGGTCTACGCCCGGGGCATCAAGCGGGTGCTCAAGGCGCGGGGCATGGATACGTTCGACGGCATCCAGGCGCTGGTCAGCTTCGACGGCGGCCAGTTCGCCACCTTCGAGGCGGCCTGGATCTACCCGGACACGAGCCCGTACATGCCGGACTCGTACATGCAGGTGATCGGCACCCGGGGCACGACGCAGATCGACCGCCAGGCGGAGGCCATCGACGCCATCCTCGAGGAGAAGTTCACCTGCCCGCGCACCTTCCTCAACTACAAGGTCTTCGATCAGTGGGTGGGGGCCATGCCCGCCTCGATGGCCTCGTTCGTGCGGGCCTGCAAGAGCGGCACGGACACCGTGGTCGATGCGCGCGAAGGCCTGAAGAGCACGGCCATCCTCGACGCGATCCATCGCTCCCTGGCCTCGGGCAAGCCGGAGACGATACGGTTGGCGCCGTAGCGGCGGCAGCGGCAGGGCGGCCCTCGCAGGCCGCCCGCCCGGCCGGCCTGCCGTGGCGGCGCGCCGCGCGCTGTCACGGCAGGCCTCAGCTTCCCGAGAACTGCACCCCGTCGAACACCAGACTGGGGGCCAGCAGGCTGGAGTAGGGCCAGACGTCGTTGCCGGCCGCCTGCAGCCGCTGCCACAGGTCCAGGTGGCTGCCGGAGATGTTCATCTCCGAGACGGCCGGGCCGAGTTGCCCGTTCTCGATCAGCGTGCCGAAGATGCCCAGCGAGAAGTCGCCGGTCACCGGGTTGGTGTTGCCGCCGATGAAGCCGCGCACGAGGATGCCGTCGCCGACCGCCGCGATCAGCTCGTCGAGGCTGCGGGTGCCGGGCGCCAGCACCAGATTGGAGCCGTCGCCCGTGGTGGGCGGCACGCCGAGCTTGCGGGCGTAGTAGGTGTCGATGAAGTAGTTCTGCAGCACGCCGCGTTCGATCACCGGCAGCACGCGCGCGGCGATCCCCTCGCTGTCGAACAGACGCGATCCGAAACCTGCCGGCAGGAAGGGATCGTCCACCAGGTGCAGCACCTCGGAGGCGATGCGCTGTCCCTGCTTGCCGGCCAGGAACGACTGCTGCTGCTGGACGGCCCGGCCGCGCAGGGCGCCCAGCAACTGCCCGAGCAGCCGGCCCACGGCCCGGTTCTCGACGATCATCGGCGCCCGGCGGGTGTCCACCTTGTGGGCGCCGAGGCACTGCCGCGCCCGTTCGGCCGCGCCGCTGCCCACCACCGCCGGATCCGGCAGGCGGGCCCGCCAGCGCGCCCCGGCCACGTCCCAGCCGCTGGGCTTGCGGTCGTTCTCGTCGGCCAGCGACACCTCCGCGGAGAGCCAGAACTGCGACTCGCGCTGGCTGCCGGCGAAGCCGTTGGAGTGCACCTGGAAGAACTCCGACTCATCGTCCTCCCAGGTCGCCTCGGCGGACAGGACGCGCGCGCCGGCAGCCTCCAGGGCCGCTGCCTCGGTGGCGCGGGCCAGCGCATCCCGCTCGGCCGGGGTGCAGGCGGATATCGCGGCGTCGAACAGCGCCAGGTCGCGCTCCTGCCGGCCCGCGTACAGGGCCGGATCGGGCATCTGGCGGGCCGGGTCGGGCACCATGGCCTTGACCATGGCCACCGCGCTGTCGAGGAACCCCGCCAGCGCGCCGGGCCGCAGGTCGCTGGACGTGCAGGTGGTGTAGCGCCCCGCGCAGTACAGGTGCAGCGTCAGGCTGGCGCGCCGCGATTCCTGGACCTTGTCCGCGCGGCCCTTGCGGTAGGTCACCGAGACGCTGCGGCCACGCGCTGCCACCGCCCGGACGCCGTCCACGCCGCGCGTCAGCGCGCCCGCCATGGCGCTCTGGGCGATGCCTTCCAGCGGGTCTGCCGTGCTCATGCGTTGACCCCTCCCACGGTGATGGCGGAAACCTTGACCGTGGGCAGGCCGAGCCCCACGGGCACCGACTGGCCGTCCTTGCCGCAGGTCCACGTGCCGCCGTCGATCGCCTTGTCGTTGCCCACCATGACGACCTTGGCCAGGCTGTCCGGACCATTGCCGATCAGGTTGACGTCCTTGATCGGCGCGGTGAGGCGGCCTTCCTCGATCAGATAGCCGGTCTTGACGTAGAAGCTGTAGTCGCCCGCCCCGATCGTCACCTCGCCGTTGGCGAAGTCCACCGCGTAGATGCCGTGGCGAACCGAGCGGACGATCTCCTCCGGATCGTGCGGGCCATTCTCCATGGTGGTGACCCGCATGCGCGGCAGGGGCGCGTGGCGGAAGCTCTCGCGCCGGCCGTTGCCGGTCGGCGGCACGCCGTAGTGCCGGGCGCTGATGCGATCGTGGAGGTAGGAAGCGAGCACGCCGTCGGCCACCAGCACGGTCCGCTGGCCGGGCGTGCCCTCGTCGTCGACGTTGATCGCGCCCCGGCCCTTGTCGTCCAGCGCGGTATCGACGATGGTCACGAACGGCTCGGCCACTCGCCGGCCCATCATGGTGGAGAAAATCGAGGTCCCCTTGCGGTTGAAGTCCGCCTCGAAGCCGTGCCCCATGGCCTCGTGCAGCAGGATTCCCGAGGTCGCCGGTGCCAGCACCACGGGCATCTGGCCGGCGGCGGGCACCTGCGCCTCGAACAGCAGCAGCGTGCGGCGCACCGCCTCGCGGGCCACGTGGGCCAGCAGCTCTTCCGAGTAGTAGCCGGGTCCGTCGCGGCGGCTGCGCGAGTAGCTGTTGCTCTCGATCCGCCCGTCCCTGGCGGCCACGCACGTCGCGTACAGGTAGCTCAGCGGCCGGGCATCCTCGACCAGCAGGCCGTCCGAGTTGGCCACCAGGATCACCTCGTCCTCGTCGGCGAAGCCGGCCTGGGCCTTGATCACCGCCGGATCCCCGGCCAGCACCTGCTCGCCGGCGCGGCGCGCGATGGCGATCTTGTCGGCCGCCGGGGTGTCGATCCACAGGGGGCTGGCCGCGTACAGCCGCGGCATCTCGACGCCCGCGAAGCGCTCGGGGCCGGCCTGGGGCGCGCCGGTCGCGATCGCCGCGGCGGTGCTGGCGGCGGCCAGCAGGCTGCGCTCGTCGAGTTCCTCGGTGAAGGCGTAGCCCGTCTGGTCGCCACGCAGCACGCGGATGCCGGCACCCAGGTCGACGCCCGTGTACGCGCGGTTCACCTGGCCGTCCTCGAAGCCGACGTAGTCGGTGATCGCGTGCTGGGCGAACACCTCGGCGAAGTCGCCGCCGCGCTCCAGCGCGCGGCCGAGCACCCGCCGCAGCACGTCCTCCGTGAGCCCGAAGCCGCTGGCGAAGTGCGTTCCCGGGCTGCCGGCCGACGGGCGCCGGCCGGCAGCCCGGGAACGCACTTCGCC
>CAZPXM010000056.1:0-13081 GCA_964591015.1 uncultured Gemmatimonadaceae bacterium | reverse complement strand
CTGCCCTCCTCCAGGCGTGGGCGGCGCCGGCCGGTGCGGTTCGGCCGCCGCGCGCCATCTCGCGTACCGGGCGAGCACCAGGGCGTAGGCCTGGTCCCAGTCGGCGGCCCGCGGCGGCGCGCAGTGGCGGTTCGTCGAGTTGCCGAAGACGATCACCTCACAGCCCCGGCGTCGCAGCGCGTCGATGTTCGCGGGGCTGTCCTCCAGGTACAGGTCCGCGCCCACGGCCCCCTTGTCGCGCATCAGACACAGGTCCCAGTAGGGTATCCCGTGGTGGTCGAGCCACCACACTGTCTGCTCGATGGCCCGGGTGTGGAAGTACTTGATCACCAGCCGGTGGGTGATGATGCGGATGCGGATCCCCGCCTTGGACAGCCGCCGCAGCGCCAGCGGGCAGCCCGGCAGCGGCTGCAGCGTGCGGAACAGGTCCCGCTGGGTCACCGCGAACCGGTGCAGGTCCTCGTACCCGCCAGGCGCCTGGGGCACGCCCCATTCCTCCAGGCCCCAGGAAACCTCGGCGGGCAGCGTGGCCGCGTCGACGCCCAGCCATTCGGCGGCGACCCGCCGCATGCCGGCATAGAAGTCCGCGCACACCCCGTCCAGGTCCACGCCGAGGACGAATTCGCGCTCGGGTTCCATCGCCTGCTCCTGCGACCCGCCCGCACCGGCGGATCACCGCGCCACAGCCAGCGCCGCGGCCGCCGCGGCGCTGGGCGCCGGCCGGGGCATGCAGCGAGCCGAAATGTAGCGAACGCGGCCGCCGGCGGCGACGGCATCGACGCCCTGCACGCGGGCGGGGGCTACTCGCCGGGAACGCAGCACCCTAGCTTTGCCGCGCCCAACACGGTGACCACCCTGGCGGCCAGGTGGGCCCGTGCAGGACCCCTTGGTGCGCCGCGTGGGGCGGTCCTGCGCTCCTGCCCCGCGCCGCCGCCCCCGGGGTGCTCACGGTCCCTGTGATCCGCCCTCACTGACGAGGCAATGCCATGGCTGTCGTCCTGCGCCTGCACCACGGCACGCCCACGCCGTTCGTCGACGGCGTGCCCCAGTTCCCCGCCTATCTGTGGACGACGCCGCCCACGGACGCCGGGTACGCCGCCGCGGCGGCCACGGCGCACTTCGCCGCGGCGGGGATCCATCTGCACGCGTTCGACGTGGGCGTGGGCCGCGAGTGGTGCGGTCCTGCCGCCGGCCGGGCGAGCCATTTCGACTTCGGGACGATGGAGCGCCGCCTGGGGCACATCCTGGACGCGGACCCGCAGGCCCGGTTTCACCTGCGCATCCAGCTCGAGATGGATCCGGGCCAGACCTGGTGGCATGCGCTGTACCCGGGCGAACGCGAGATCGACTCGGACGGCTGTGCCAGCACGCAGTCGTTCGCCTCGCGCGTGTGGCGGCAGCAGGCGGGCGATTTCCTGGTCGAGCTGGCGGGGCACCTGCAGCGCATCGGTCTGGCGGAGCGGATCTTTGCCTACCAGACCGGCGCGGGCCACACCGGCGAGTGGGTCAAGGGACTGACCGCGATGCGCACGCCGTGCGGGGACTACTCGGCGCCGATGCAGGCGCACTTCCGGGCCTGGCTGCGCCGGCAGTATGGCGGCGACCCGGCGGCGCTGCGCGACGCCTGGCAGGACGGCACGGCCGGCTTCGAACAGGCTGCGGTGCCGCCGGCGTCGGCCCAGTGGCACGCCTGCCACTGGACGTTCCGCGATCCCCGGCGCGAGCAGCCAGTGATCGACTACTATCGCTGCCTGGCCGAGCTGTGCGCGGAGCTGATCGACGAGTTCTGCCGCAGGCTCAAGCAGGTCGTCGGCGACCAGTCGCTGACGGGCGCCTTCTACGGGTACCTGCTGGAGCTCGCCTGGAACGCCGGGTTCTTCGCCGAGGGGCCGGACAGTCCCTACTCCACTTACCAGCGCAGCGGCCACCTGGGTCTGGGCCGGGTGCTGCGTTCGCCCCACGTGGACTTCCTCGTCAGCCCTTACAGCTACGGTTTCCGCGGTCTGGGCGGGCACGGGCCGGCGATGCTGCCCGGCGAGTCGGTGCGCGCGCATGGCAAGCTCTACATCTACGAGGACGACACGCGCACTCATCTGGCACCGGCGCTGGCGGGTTTCGGCCGCGCCCGCTGCCTGGACGACAGCATCGCCATCCTGCGGCGCAACTTCGCCGAGGTCGTCACGCGCGGGTACGGAATCTGGTGGAATGTCGGCGCCAGCCATGTGGATCCGACAGCCGAGCCTGCCTTCCGGCCGCTGCTGCGGCGGTTCGGGGCGCTGGGGCGCTTCGCGCTGTCCCTGGACCGGCAGCCGGCCGCCGAGATCGCCGTGCTCGTGGACGACGAGAGCTTTCTCTACACCGCGATCACCAACGAGCTGGACGTGCCCGCGGTCTTCAAGCAGCGGCTGTGGGGATTGCCGCGGCTGGGAGCGCCGGCGGACTACTACCTGCTCGACGACCTGCTCGAGGGGCGAGTGCCGCCCTGCAAGCTCTACGTGTTCCTGAACCCCTGGCGGCTGGATGCCACCCGGCGCGCGCGGCTGGCCGCCGCACTGCGCCGGGACGACCGGGTGGCGCTGTGGATCTATGCCCCCGGCTATCTGGCGGACCGGCCAGCCACGGTCCAGGTGGCCGAGGTGACCGGCTTCCGCGTCGGCGCCGGCGAGCATCCCTGGGGGCCGCAGATGCATCTGCTGGACTTCACGCATCCGATCACGCGGGACCTTCCCGAGGACTTCACCTGGGGCACGGACGCGCGGCTGGCGCCCATCCTGCACCTGGAGGACCCCGAGGCGCGCATCCTCGGCGAGGTGGTCTACTCCCAGGGCCGCTGCCTGCCGGGGTTCGGCGTCAAGGAGCTGCCCGGCTGGCGCTCGGTGTTCGTGGCGGCGCCGAATCTGCCCGCCCCGCTGCTGCGCGGTGTGGCCCGGTACGCCGGCGTGCATCTGTACAGCACCGCCGGGGATGTGCTGTACGCCACGCGCCAGCTGCTGGCGGTGCACACCAAGAGCGGCGGAGCGCGCACCTTCGCCCTGCCGCGCCGCGTCGAGGTGGTGTTCGAGCTGTTCGAGGGCAGGCCGGTGGCCACGGACGCCGATTCCTTCTCGGTGCAGCTCGCGGCCGGCTCGACGAGTCTGTGGTACACCGGCGACGCCGCCCTGCTCGCCGAACTCCAGCGCTGAGCGACGCACGGGGTGGCGCCCGGCGCGCGCTCTGCCCGCCGGGGCGGCGGTCCAGCAGGCCGGCAGCGCCCGGTGCGCCGTTGACCCGCCTGCCGGGCGGGGTTAGTGTAGCCGGAGCCTGAGGTCGCCGCTGGCTCCGGGCGCGGCGGCGCGCGCCGTCCGGAATCGGCCGCACTCCCTGTCAGCCTGCCGTGCTCCTGCGGAGGTGCGCTCGTGCAGCACTGCCTCTTCTCCATCAGCTACGCCGGGCTGTGGGGTCAGGACCGTCTGGACCTGCTGGACTTCATCGACAGGGCTGCCGCGCTGGGGTACGCGGGCGTGATGATCGCCGGCAAGCGCCCCCACCTGTCGCCGCTGGAGGCGCGGCCGGAGCGCCTGGCGGCGGTCCGCCAGCGCCTGGAGACCGCGGGTATCCGGTGTGCGGTCATCGCCGGCTACACCGACTTCTCGGGCGTGGGGCCGCCGATGGTGCCGGTGCTGGAGCTGCAGATCGCCTACGTGGAAGAGCTGGGGCGCATCGCCGCGGCGTTGGGCGCTCCCTACGTGCGCGTGTTCACCGGCTTCGAGGCGCCAGGCCAGCCCGTGCTGGCCGTCTGGCAGCGCGTGGTGGGCGCGCTGCGGGAGTGCAGCGAGCGGGTGGCGGCGTGGGGCATCACGCTGGCCGTGCAGAATCACCATGATATCGGCGTCCACACCGACGCCATGGCGGAGCTGCTGGCGGACGTGGACCGGCCGAACTGCAAGCTCGGCTTCGATGCCTGGTCGCTGGCGCTGCGCGGCGAGGACCTGTATGCGGCGGCCAAGCGCATGGCGCCCCAGGCAGTGCTCACCACCAACGCCGACTACATCCAGATTCCGCGCGCCCGCTATCGGCCCGACGTCGAGAACTACGAGGCGCTCGCGCCGGCGCTGGTGAAGGCGGTCCCGTTCGGGACCGGCTGCGTGGACTACGGGGCGTTTTTCGCCGGCTTGCGCCACGGCGGTTTCGACGGGGTGGCCACGTACGAGATGTGCGCGCCGCTGCGCGGGGGCGGCAGCATGGAGAACCTGGACCGCTGCGCGCGCGGCTACCTGGAGTGGATGCGCGCGCGCGGCTACTGAGCGGGCCGGCGGACCGCTGGCCGGCGCGACCGGCCTGGACCGAGCGCAAGCGAAGGGTGGCAAAGATGACCTGGAAGCGCGTCGCCATGGCTGTCGGCCTGGCGCTGGTGGTACTGCTGGGCTGGCGCGTCGGGCTGTTGCTCTGGGGCTCGACAGGCGCTGCGGGGCCGCGGGGCGCGCGTCCGCCGGTGGCCGTCGAGACGGAGGAGGTGCGGCGCGAGCCCATCCGGGAGACGCGCGAGCTCACGGGCACCGTGCAGCCCCTCTACCAGTACGTCGTCGCGCCCAAGGTCTCGGCCAGGCTGGTGCGCCTGCACCACCGCATCGGCGACTGGGTCCGGGCAGGCGAGGTCGTGGCCCAGCTCGACGCCGGGGAGTTCGAACAGGCCGTCCTGGAGGCCGAGGCGAATCTCAAGATCGCCCAGGCCAATCTGGTGGAGGCGCAAAGCCAGTTCGAGCTGGCGGCGCAGGAACTCGAGCGCGTGCAGTCGCTGCAGGCCAAGGGCATCTCCTCGCCCGCCGAGCTGGACGCGGCGGTGACCAACCATCGTGCCCTGGAGTCGCGCGTCCGGCTGGCCCAGGCGCAGGTGGAGCAGCGCCAGGCGGCGCTGAACGCGGCGCGCATCCGTCTGGGCTACACCGTGCTGCGTGCCACCGAACCGGGCTACGTCGGCCACCGGTTCGTCGACGAGGGCACCCTGCTGGCCGCCAATGCGCCGGTCGTCTCGGTGGTGGGCATCGACACGGTGATCGTGCGCACCACGGTGATCGAGCGCGTGTACGGACGCGTGCGGGTGGGCCAGGAGGCCGAGGTGCGCGTGGACGCCTTTGCCGACAGCGTCTTCGCCGGGCGCGTGCTGCGCCTGGCGCCGGTGCTGGACGAGGGTGCGCGCGTGGCGCAGATGGAGGTGGTCGTCGCCAACGCCGATCGCGTGCTCAAGCCGGGCATGTTCGCCCGGGTCCAGGTAGTGCTCGACCAGCGCGCGTCGGCGCAGACGGTCGGCGCCCGCGCCGTGGTCAACCGCGACGGCGCCCACGGTGTGTTCGTCGTCGACCCGGCCGCGGCGGTCGCGCACTACGTGCCGGTGGAACTCGGCATCGTGGCCGGCGACCGGGCCGAGATCGTCCGCCCGGCCATCGCCGGCCCGGTGGTCACCGTTGGCCAGCACCTGTTGGCGGACGGCAGCCGGGTGATTCTCGGAGGCCAGCGATGACAGGCGGCGACCGCAGGCACCCACCCGCGCGGCCGGCGCTGCGGGCAGTCGCGGCCAGACCGCGGCCGAACGTGGAGAACCGGCGATGAGCATCGCGCGCGGGCCAGTGCACCGTCCCATCCTCACGACGATCGCGTACCTGGTGGTGGCGATCATGGGCCTGGTGTCCCTCTGGCGGCTGGCCATCGATCTGATGCCGGAGATCACCTACCCGTCCATCTCGGTGGTGACCAGCTACGGGAACGTCGGGCCCCAGGAGATGGAGGAGCTGATCACGCGGCCGCTGGAGGAGGCGCTGGCCGCCGTCCAGGGCGTCGAGCAGATCACCTCCAGTTCGAGCGAGGGGATGAGCGTGGTCGGCGTCTCCTTCGCGTGGGGCACGGACCTGGATGCGGCGGCCAACGACATCCGCGATCGCCTGGACCGCGTCTTGGGCCGCCTGCCGGAGGACGCCGATCGGCCGATGCTGCGCAAGTTCGATCTGTCCGCCTTCCCCATCCTCATCGCCGGGGTGGCCGGGGAGCTGGACCCCCGCGATCTGCGGCAGCTCGTGGAGGATCAGGTGAAGTACCGCCTCGAGCGGGTGCCGGGGGTGGCGTCGGTGGACATCTGGGGCGGCCTGCTGCGCGAGATCCACGTGGATCTGCACGCCGCCCCGCTCAAGGCGCTGGGATTGTCGCCCGATGCCGTGCTCGCCGCGCTGCGCACCGAGAACCAGAACATCCCCGCGGGGCTGTTCCCGAAGGGCGACAGCGAGGTGCTGATCCGGACCCAGGGGGAGTTCCAGTCGCTGGAGGAGATCGCCAACACCGTGGTGGCGGTGCGCGGCGGCACGCCGATTCAGGTGCGAGACGTGGCGGAGGTCAGGGACGCGTTCGAGGAGGTGCGGCGCCTCGTGCGCATCGACGGCCAGCCGGGGTTGCGCATCTCGGTGTCCAAGCAGTCGGGAGCCAACACCGTGGCCGTGGCGGAGGCCGCCAAGGCGGAGATCGAGCGCATCAACCGCGACCTGCCCCAGCTGCGCGTGCTGCCGCTCGTGGATACCTCGCGCTACATCCGCCAGTCGATCCAGAACGTCGGCCGCGCGGCCGTGGTCGGCGGCCTGCTGGCGATCGTCGTCCTGCTGCTGTTCCTGCACAATGTGTCGAGCACGCTGATCATCTCCACGGCGATCCCCGTCTCCGTGCTGGCCACGTTCGCGCTGATGTACTTCGGCGGCATGACGCTGAACATCATGACCTTCGGCGGCCTGGCGCTGGGGGTGGGCATGCTGGTCGACAGCGCGATCGTGGTTCTGGAGAACATCTACCGCCACCGCGAATCCGGCGGGACGCCGGTGCAGAGCGCGCTGGATGGCACCGACGAGGTGGCCTCGGCCATCGTCGCCAGCGTGCTGACCACCGTGGTGGTATTCCTCCCCGTGGTCTTCGTGCGCGGCATGTCCGGCATCATGTTCCGCCAGATGGCTTACGTCGTCGGCTTCTCGCTGCTGTGTTCGCTGATCGTCGCGCTGACGCTGATACCCATGCTGTCCTCGCGCTTCCTGCACATGGGCGCGGCGGCGCCGGGGGCGCGTGGGGGCTGGTGGCTCGGCCTGGTCGCCGGCAGCGAGCGGGCCTTTCGCTGGCTCGAGCAGCGCTACGGCGAGCTGCTCGCGCGGGCCCTGCGCCACCGGCGGCGCGTGGTGGTGCTCGCGGCGGCGCTGCTGGCGGGAGCGATCGGCCTGGTGCGGCTGATCGGCGTGGAGCTGATGCCGGCCACCGACGAGGGCGAGGTTCGCGTCGAGCTGGAGATGGCGGTGGGCACCCGTCTGGAGCTGACCGATCAGGCCACCCGCATGGTGGAGAGGATCGTGCGCGCCCAGGTCCCGGAGGCAGTGTCCATCCTGGCGCGAGCGGGTTCGGGCGGCTGGCGCGCCAGCGGCAGCCACACCGGCGAGGTGCAGGCGATCCTGGGGCCGCGCGGCAGCCGCGCGCGCAGCAGCGAGCAGGTGGCCGATGACCTGCGCCGCGTGCTGGGCAGGATTCCGGGGTTGACGGCGCGCACGCGCGCCGGCCAGGGCCTGTTCCTGCTGCGCATGGGCACGGGCAGCACCAACACCGTCAGCGTCGAGGTGCGCGGCTACGATCTGGAGGCGGCGCACCGCCTGGCGGCCCGCGTCGAGGAGGTCGTGCGGGATGTGCCCGGGGTGACCGACACGCGCATCAGCCGGCAGGAGGGCAGCCCCGAGCAGATCATCCGCGTCGACCGCCAGCGCGCTGCCGACCTGGGGCTGACGGTCACGCGCATCGGCGAGGCGCTGCAGACAGCGGTGGGCGGCACGCAGGCCTCCTACTTCCGCGAGGGGGGCAAGCAGTACCGCATCTACCTGCGCCTGAGCGAACAGGATCGGCGCAGCCTGGACGACCTGCTGGACCTGACCGTGGTCAACAGCCGGGGCGAGCCCGTGGTGCTGCGCAACGTGGTGACCGCTGTCCCGCGGGAAGGGCCGGTGCGCATCGACCGCAAGGACCAGGAGCGGATCGTGACGGTGGACGCCAACTTCACCGGCCGCGACATGGGCTCGGTGATCGCCGACATCCGCCAGGCGCTGCGCTCCGTGCCGGTGCCGCGCGACTTCGCGGTGCTGTTCGGCGGCGACTACGAGGAGCAGCAGGAGGCGTTCCGCGAGCTGCTGCTCGGCTTCGTCCTGGCGGTGCTGCTGGTCTACCTGGTGATGGCCGGGCAGTTCGAGTCCTTCCGCGACCCCTTCGTCGTGCTGTTCTCGCTGCCCATGGGACTGATCGGCGTGGTCGTCACCATGATCCTCACGCGCACGATCTTCAGCATGCAGGCCTTCATCGGCTGCATCATGCTGGCGGGCATCGTCGTCAACAATGCGATCCTGCTGGTGGACTACACCAACCGGCTGCGGCGCAGCGCGGGCCTGCCGTTGCTGGAGGCGATCCGCGTGGCTGGGTCGCGCCGGCTGCGGCCCATCCTGATGACCACCCTCACCACCACCCTGGGCCTGCTGCCGCTCTCGTTCGGTCTCGGCGAAGGCGGCGAGGCGCAGGCACCGCTGGCGCGCGTGGTCATCGGCGGTCTGCTCAGCTCGACCCTGATCACCCTGGTGCTGATTCCGGTGGTGTACAGCGTCTTCGAGAGTCGGCTGGGCCCCGCGCGCGCCGGCGCCAACGGCGAGGGACGAGCATGAGGAGGGTGCGGCTGCTGGCGGGCTTCGCGCTGGCGGTTCTGCACGGGGCCGCGCTGCCGGCCGCTGCGGCGTCCGGCACGGCCTTGCCGGCGGGCGGCGGCGACACGCTGGCGCTGACGCTGCGCGAGGCCGTGCTGGGCGCGCTGGCGCGCCACCCCACCGTCACCATCCAGCGCCGGCAGACGGAGATCGCCCGGGCGGCGTCCCGGGCGGCCGGCAGCGCCTTCGAACCCGAGCTGGCCGTGACCGTCAGCGGCAGCGAGGCCAAGTCGCAGCGCTTTCTCGGCGCCAACCCCACGCCCTTCGAGCTGACCTCCGAACAGCGGCGCTACGGCGCCACGCTCGGCGCGCGCCTGCCCGTCGGCGCCGACGTGAGCGTCAACGCCGCGGTCAGCGGCTCGCTGTCCAGCATCTACACCGATCAGTACAGCGGCGAGATCGGCGTCAGCGTCACCCAGTCGCTGCTGCGCGGCTTCGGTCCGGGGCCCAACCTGGCCGAACTGCGCCGCGCCCGCCGCGACGTGGAGCTTTCGCAGATCGAGCTGGAGGAGGTGGGCGCGCGCCTGGTGGCGGAGGTGGAGACAGCGTACTGGGAGCTGTACCTGGCTGGCCAGGAGCAGCGAATCCAGCAGGAGTCGCTGGCGCTGGCGCAGCGCCAGCTGGAGGAGTCGCGCGAGCGGGTGGCGGTCGGGCGGCTGCCCGACCTGGAGCTGGCGGCGGTCCGCGCCGAGCTGGCCACGCGCGACAAGGTGCTGATCGACGCGCGCAGCCGGCACGAGCGGACTCGGCTGGACCTGCTCTCGCTGCTGAACCCGGATAGCGCCGGCGTGTGGCAGTGCGCCCTGGTGCCGGTGGACACGCCTTCAGTACCGGTGGCGGGGCTGGATTCGCTGGCTGTCCACGAGGAACTGGCCCTGCGCTGCCGCACCGATCTGCGTCAGGCGCGGCTGCAGCTGGCCAAGGCGGAGCTGGAGGTGGTGCGCACGCGCAACGGGCTGCTGCCGCGTCTGGACCTGTTCATCGCGCTGGGCAGAACGACCTACGCCCGCTCGTTCGCCGACGGCCTGCCGGACCTGGGCAGCCCCTTCTACAGCGCCAGCGTGGGGGCCAGCTTCGAGGTGGGCGCTGCGAACCTCCGCCCGCGCGCCGAGCATGCACGGGCCCTGGCCACCGAGGACCAGGCGGCGCTGGCGCTGCGCAACATGGAGCTGCTGACCCGGCGCGACGTGCGGGCTGCCTACGTCGAGGCATGGCGGTCGGCGCAGCAGATCGAGGCCAGCCGGGTCGCCCGCGAGCTCCAGCAGCAGAAGCTGGCGGCCGAGCAGGAGAAGTTCCGCGTCGGGCGCTCGACCAACTTCCTGGTGCTGCAGGCGCAGCGCGACCTCACCGGCAGTCAGCTGGACGAGGCGCGCGCGCGGGTGGCGCACCTGCTGGCCCTGCTGGAGCTCCAGCGACTGGATGGAACGCTGCTGGCGCGCCGGGGTATCGGCGTGGCCGCGCCGCCGCCCGACTGACAGCCAGACCGTGGAGGTAGTCCCATGCTCCTCAGCGGAGTACCGCAGCCGCAGCGCATCACCGATTTCACCTACGCTCGCCTGCGCTTCGATCTGGCCAGCGGGCAGGTCCTGGCGTACGAGCGGGTGCCGGTGCGCGATGCCGCCGACTTCCTCGGCGGCATCGGCCGCTCGTTCCGGATCATGGCCGAACACCGCGTGCGGGATCCTTTCGCCCCGGACAGCCCCCTGGTGGTGAACGTGGGCTGCCTGACGGGCACGGCGTACATGACCGGACTGCGGGCCTTCTTCACCGCCTACTCGCCGCTGAAGCGCACCCGGGCGGAGCTGCCCATGGCCGCCTGGTCGGCGATGAGCGGCTGCTTCGGCCGCAAGTTCGCCGCGGTCGGCGTCGACGACCTGATCCTCACCGGGCGGGTGCCGCAGCCCGGCATCCTGGTCCTGCGCCAGGGCGATCCGACGCCGAGCATCGAGGTCCAGCCGGCGCCCGCCGAGCTGATCGGCGCCCGCACGCCGGCCAAGGTGGCCTGGCTCAACCAGCATTTCAACGACCCGGCGCGGCGCCGGATCCTGGCGCACTTCGCCGTGATCGGGCCCGCGGGCGAGCACTGGCAGGACGTCTGGTATGCCTGCATCGCCGGCACCACGCAGGAGCAGCTGCTGCACGGCGAAGACAAGTTCCGCTTCGCCGGACGGCTGGGGATGGGTTCGGTGCTGGGGTCCAAGAACATCCTGGCGATCGTGGCGCACGCCGAGCGCGATCGGCTGCGGCCTGGCGACGAGCGCCTCGAGGAGGTCAACCGCCAGATCGGCGCCGGCGAGCAGAGCAAGGGCTACCGGCACCCGGACAACCACGGCGGCGGCGGCGGCACCGGGCGGCTGGAGCGCGTGCTGGACAGCTTCGGGGTGCTGCCCTACCGCAACTTCGAGCCGCGTGGCGAGCAGGTCGCTCGCTCCAGCCATCTGGAGTCCGTGCGCGAGTCCGCCGAGTTCGTGGTGGTGGACCGCGGCTGCTTCGGCTGCCGGATCGCCTGCCACCAGGACGTGCACGCCGCGCCGCCGGAGGGCAAGGATCCCGACCCGCGCCGGGCGCGGCGCCGTCACGGACCGTATCTGGGGCGGTACGAGTTCGAACCGATGGAGCTGCACGGGCCGAACCTCGGCGTCGCCGACGTGCGCGCCAACCTGCGGCAGGCGCGCCTGTGCGACGAGCTCGGACTGGACGCGATCTCGGCAGGCGTGGTGCTGGCGTTCGCCATGGAGAACAACGAACGCGGCCGGCCGGCGCTGGGCGGCGGCATCCGCTTCGGCGACGCCGCTGGCGCGGCTCGTCTGCTGGAGCGCATCGCCGCCGGCCAGGAGCCCCTGCTGGGCAAGGGGGTGCGCGTGCTGGCGCGCGAGGCGGGCGGCAGCGAGTTCGCCATGCACGCCAAGGGAGTGGAGCACTCGGCCTACCTGCCGCAGACCAACCCCGGCTATCCGTTCGCCACGGCCGGGGGGCACATGTCCATGCGCACTTTCCTCCTCTACGTGACCGACCCGCACTGCCAGCCCGACTCGGCCGACTACTGGGTGCGGCAGATCGTCGACGAGGGGTGGAAGATGATCAACGTGAACCTGCACGGCGGCTGCCTGTTCGCCATGGCGCCGCCCGCGCAGGTCGCCGCTGCGATCGAGGCGCTGTACGGCGTCCAGCTCTCGGCGGAGCAGATCCTGGCCGCCACCTACGACACGCACCTGCTCGGCTTCGCGCTGGAGCAGCGGCAGGGCATCACGGCGGCGGAGTACGACCTGTGCCGTGAGGTCTTCGCGGGCGAGCGCAAGGGCGACCTGCCGGGGGTTCACTTCCTCACGCGGGAGTTGTTCGAGCAGATCCGGGCGCGGGTCCTGCAGAGGTTCGGCGCCGACGCCCGCGCGCGCGGCTACGTGGCCTGAGGCTGCGGCCCGGTCGGCGGCCCGGTCGTCGCCTGGCCCTCTGGGGGCGGAGCGCGCCGCTGGCGGCGCAGCTGCCGGATGACTGCGGCGTTGTCCAGCTCGCCGTCGCCGGCCGCGACGGCCCGTGCCAGCAGCGCGCGGTGGGCGCTGGTCAGCGGCAGCTCCTGGCCGCAGGCAGCCGCCTGGGCCAGCATCAGCTCCACGTCCTTCAGGTGCTGGCGCAGGCGGGCCTCCGGGGCGAAGTCGCCGCCGAGCATGCGCGGGCCCTTGGTGTCCATGGCGGCCGAATACGCTGCTGACTGGCGCAGCACGTCGAGGAAGCGGGCCAGGTCCAGTCCCAGGCATTCGGCGAACACCAGACCCTCGGCCAGAGCCAGCCGGTTGAGTCCCAGCACCAGGTTGCTGGCCAGCTTGGCCCGGCTGCCTGCCCCGGGCGGACCCAGGTGGAAGACGCGGTCGCTGACGGCTGCCAGCAGGTCGCGGGCGCTGTCGAGATGCTCCGGCTGGCCGCCGACCAGGAAGGTGGCGGTGCGGGCCCGCACCTGGGCGCTCGAGCCCGAGATCGTCGCGTCCAGGTAGCCCACGCCGCGGGCCGCCAGCCTGCCGGCCAGCCCTTCGGCGTCCTGCGGGTCGCCCGTGGTCGTGTCGATGATGAGCCACGGCGGACGGGCGGCCTGCAGGATGCCGGCAGGGCCCTCGACCACGTCGAGCACGGTCCGGGAATTCGGCAGCGACAGGACTATCCGGCGGGCCGCTCCCGCGGCCGCGCGTGGCGTCCACATCGTACCCGACCACGCGGAAGCCGCGTTCGAGCCAGAGCACGGCCAGCGCCGACCCGACCAGGCCGAGCCCGATCAGGCCGACGACCTGCCGCTCAGCAGGCGGTGTCGGCGCTGCCATGCGGACTCCGAGGCGCGGCACCGCCAGCGGCGGCGAGCG
>CAZPXM010000055.1:6184-23090 GCA_964591015.1 uncultured Gemmatimonadaceae bacterium | reverse complement strand
CCGCCACCCGTTCCTGTTCTTGCTGCTGTTGAGCGGCGGCCGCGCCGGCCGCTCAACAGCAGCAAGAACAGGAACGGGTGGCGGATCAGCAACCACACCAGGAAGACGCCCACCAGCAGCACCAGCCAGCCCGGTGCTTCCTGACGGGGCTGCGCCGGCGCCGGCGGCGGCGCGCCCTGCTCGCCGGCATCGAGAGGCCGACCGGCGATGGCGGCGGCCAGGGCGCGGACGCCCGCCAGGATGCCCGCACCGGTCTGGCCCGCCCGCAGGTGGGGCACCACGTGCTGGTCGAGGATGGCACCGACGCGCCCGTCCGGCAGCACGCCCTCCAGGCCGTAGCCGACCTCGACATGCATCCGGCGGTCGGCCGTGGCCACCAGGAACAGCACGCCGTCATCGTGCCCCTTGCGGCCGATGCCCCAGGCCGCGAACAGCCGGTTGGCGATGTCGCGGATCTCCTCGTCGCCCAGGGTCTGGACGACGACCACCTGCAGCTCCGCGCCGGTCTGCGCCCGCAACTGGGCCACGACGCTCTCGATCTGCGCGCGGCTGGCCGCGTCCACGGCTCGGCCAGGATCCACCACCTGCCCGGCCACCGGCGGCCGCAGCCGGATCAGGTCCTGCAGGACGTCGCCGCGCGCGGGGGCCGCGGCCAGGCAGGCCAGCAGCACGGCGAGCCGCACTCGGAGCCACGCCGGGCCCCGCGCCCGCCGGCGCTCCCGCCCCCACGCCCGCCAGCCACGCGGGCCATCGCGCTCGGCCCGGCGCCTCGCCAGATGCGGCCCTGCCCTGCTCATCGGCGCTCTCCCTCGACGACCGCCGCCTACTGCCGGCCACCGGGCGCCGGCTCGTCCCACAGGGCGCCGTCGATCGCCACCGGCGTGCCGTTGCGCGCCGCCTCGTACACCGCCAGCACCAGAGCCACGGACTTGCGGGCCTCGTACCCGTCCGTCCGGGGCGGCCGGTCGTCGCTCACCGCCGCGATCATGTCGCCGATCACCGCGCCGTGGCTGGTGCCGTACACCGAGGCGGGGTCGAGCTGGTCGCGGGTCAGCCATTCCTTCTCGTGCTCCAGCTCGCCCTCGATCTTCCAGATCACCTTGCGGTTCAGCGCGGTGCCGCCCACCTTCAGCGAGCCCCGCTCGCCGAACACGGCCACCGAGCCCTCCAGGTTCTCCGGATAGGTGATCGTCGAGCCCTCGATGAGCCCCAGGGCGCCGCTGCGGAAGCGGATCACCGCCACGCCGGTGTCCTCGGCCTCCATGCGATGCGCCAGCGTCGCGGTGTAGGCGAAGACGCTTTCCGGCGCGCCCAGCAGCCACTGGAGCGCGTCGATGTGATGGATGGACTGGTTCATCAGCGCCCCGCCATCCATGGCCCACGTGCCGTGCCACTCGTCCTCGTAGTACTCCTGCGGCCGGTACCAGCGCACGGTCGCATTGCCCAGCAGCAGCCGGCCCAGCCGGCCGCTGTCGACCACCTGCTTCAGCTCCTGCATGGGCGGGTTGTAGCGGTTCTGCAGCACCACGCACAGCTTGCGAGCGCCCTGCGCGGCCGCGCGGATCACCCGGTCCGCGTCGGCCAGCGACAGCGCCATGGGTTTCTCCAGGACCACGTGCTTGCCCGCCTGCAGCGCCGCCACCGCCATGTCCGCGTGCAGGCCGCTGGGGGTGCAGATGCTGACGATGTCGACATCCGCCCGATCGAGCAGGCGGCGGTAGTCGGTGTAGGCCTCCGCGCGGTACTGCGCGGCGAACCGCGCCGCCCGGGAGGCGCGCACGTCCGCCACGGCGACCAGCTCGGCGGCGGCCGACTGCGCGATGGAGTCCGCGTGCCGCGGCGCCACGCGGCCGCACCCGATCAGCCCGAAACGCAGTCGATCGCTCATCCGTCTCCTCTGGCAGCGCCCATTCGTCCGCACCCGCCGGACCCCGTTCGGTCGCCGGCCGGCCGGCCGGCGTTCGTCCCAAGATAGGGCGGCACGTCTCCCCGTCCATGCCGCCGTCGGAGCGGCTGGCGGCGGCATACCTGCCGCCGGACGGGCGCTCCCCAGCCCACCCGGTTGCGGCAGAGCGGCACCGGCCCGACCTTTGGCGCCGCAGCCGCGCCGCCGAAGCGCCGCAGCCGCGCCGGAGAGGCGCCGCAGCCGCGCCAGAACGCAGATACCGGACCAAAAACAGGACGCACGATGACGCCCAGAGAACGCGTATTCGCCGCGCTGGAGCACCGCGAACCGGACCGCATCCCGTGGGGCGAGCACTCGATCGACTACAACGTGTACGAGGACATCCTCGGCCGGCCGACGCTGGTGCAGGCCAAGATGCGCGAGACGAGAGCCTACTGGGAGGGGCGCCGGGACGAGGTGGTGGCCAGCATCAAGCGCGACCGGCTCGACCTGATCCGCGCCCTGGACATGGACATCGTCTTCGTGGGCGCGGTGCCCCCGGCCGGCTACCGGCCCGAACCCATGGAGCAGCTGGACAGCGAGACCTTTCGCGATCGCGACGGCAACCTGTTCCGCGTCTCCGCCACCACGCACGATCTGATGCCCTTCTGGCGCAATCCCGCCACCTACCGGCCGCCGACCCTGGAGAGTCTGCAGGCGCAGATCGACGCCCTGGAAGACGAGCCGCTGCCCGACCCGCAGGACTCGCAGTGGGAGGTCGTCCGGCACGCGGTGGCCGAGATGAAGGCGACCCACTTCATCCTGGCCTTTTGCTCGGACCTGGGCTTCCCGGGGTTCGGCGCGACGGACGAGGAGGCGTACATGAGCCTGCTGCTCGCGCCCGAGATCTGCCGCAAGATCGCCGAGCTGCAGGGTCGGCGCATGGTCCGCGAGGTGCCGGTGTTCGCCGCGCTGGGCGTGGACGGCATCATGCCCCCCGGCGATCTGGGCTCCAGCACCGGCCTGCTGGCCAGTCCGCAGATCTACCGCGACATGGTCTACCCCTGGCACAAGGCGCAGGTAGCCGAGGCCCACCGGCACGGCCTGAAGGTGCTCAAGCACTGCTGCGGTCACGTGTGGCCGGTGATCGACGAGCTGGCCGAGGTGTACGACGCGTACGAGGGCATCCAGGCCTCCGGGGGCATGGACATCCGCCTGCTCAAGGAGCGCGTGGGCGACCGGATCTGCCTGTGGGGCGGCATCTGGCACGAGCACATCATCCTGGGCACTCCCGCAGACATCCGCCACGATGCCCGCTATGCCTTCCAGCACGCCGCCCCCGGCGGCGGGTACATCATGGGCTCCAGCCACTCGCTGGCCGTCGGGGCCAAGGTGGAGAACATCCTCGAGATGAAGCGGTGCCGTGACGAGTGGGGCGTGTACCCGATCGAGGTGCGACGGATGAGGTAGCGCGCTGGGTGGCGCGAGCCGGCCACCGAGGTGACGCGATGAAGACGACACGAGTCCTCGCAGGACTGGCCATCGGGATCGCCCTGGGCGCCCGGGGCCCGGCGGCCGGCTTCGACGTGGACGCCTATCGACGGTTCCTCCAGACGCACGCCGATCTGGAGGCGGCGGACCTGGAGGCCATGTACCCGCCGGGTCGCTTCGCGCGGTACGCCCCGACGGAGTTCGCGGCGGCGGCCTTCAGCGACAGCGTGGATCGGCACCTGCGGCTCACCTGGCAGGAGAAGGACCTGATCCGGCGGCACGGCTTCGCGGTCACCGAGCGGCTCTCTCCTCCCTCGTTCGGCGCCGCGTTCCTGGAGATCTACCGCCACGACCTGCCCGTGTTCGTCTCCACCGACGCCATCCTGCACGCCCTGCACATGTCCTACGACGCGATCCTGGCCGAGCTGGAGGCCACGTGGATCAGCCCGCGCCTGGCCGACGCGCTGGGTCGGCTCCACGCGCGGCTGGCCGCGCGGGTCCGGCAGCACCCGCCGGAGGCGAGGCTGGCCGCCGTGTACGCCGACGTGGATCTGTACCTGACCGTGCCGCAGCGGCTCCTGGCGCTGCCGGTGGAGCCCATCTACCCGGCGAATGCGGCGCCCGTCGCCCACCTGCTGGAGTGCGTCGCTCAGCAGGCAGCCGCCACGGTGTGGTTGTTCGGGGCCGACCGCCAGGTCGACTTCAGTCAGTTCGTGCCCCGGGGCCACTACACCCAGTGGGACCTGCTGGAACGCTACTTCCGGGCCATGATGTGGCTGGGCAGGATCGAGCTGTACCTGCGGAGTCCGGGGGGCTCCGGCGACGTGTCCGAGGCGGTCGTGCGCCACCAGACGGCGATGGCCGGACTGGTGGCGGAGCTGGCGGCCGAGTCCGGCGCGGACGCCGCGCTGGAGGGCATCGAGGGCCTGCTGCGGGCGCTGGTCGGCGAGCAGGACAACGCCACCTTGGCGCAACTCCGCCAGGCGCTGGGGACGCGCGACGCCGCCTCGCTGCTGGAGCCGGAAGGTCTGGCCGCGTTCCAGGCGGCGCTGGCCGAGCTGGGAGGCGGGGAGCAGCGGATCCTCTCCCAGATCCTGATGGTCGACCCCATGGCGCCGGAACCGGTGGCGCCGGCCGCCGCGTTCCTGCTGCTCGGGCAACGCTTCGTGGTCGACTCCTACATCGCCGGCAACGTGGTCTTCGATCGGATCCGCTACCAGGGGCAGCGGCCCTTCCGCGGCCTGCCTGCCTCGCTGGACGTGCTCTTCGCCCTGGGCAACGATGCGGCCCTGCCGCTGCTGGCGCCCCAGCTCGAGCAGTTCCACTATGCGACGAACCTGGCCGGGCTGCGCTATCTGGTCGACAGCTTCGACGCCGCCTTCTGGCGCAGCTCGTTCCACCACGGCTGGCTGCGGGCCATCCGGACCCTGCAGCCGCCGGCCGCGCGGCACGAGCTGCCGGCCTTCATGCAGACCGCCGCCTGGTGGCAGGAGAAACTCACCACGCAACTGGCCTCCTGGGCGCAACTGCGACACGATCACCTGCTGTACGCCAAGCAGTCGTACACCGCCGGGGTCATCTGCAGCTACCCCGCGGGCTACGTCGAACCGATCCCGGCCTTCTACACGGCAGTGCGCGAGCTGGCGCTGGATACGGCGCCACGGCTGGAGGACCTGCTGGCCCCGGCAGCCGAGGCGGAGGGCCGCTATGGGCGGTACTTCCGCACGCTGGCCGCGATCGCCGACACGCTGGCGACGATCGCGGGCAAGGAGCTGGCCGGGGCCGGGTTCTCGGCGGCCGAGAAGGAGTTCCTGGCCAACGTCATGTTCGACGTGCACGGCGACTGCGTCACCTACTACGGCGGCTGGTACCCGCGGCTCTTCTTCACCGAGGACGGTTTCCTGGCGACCGACATGGTGGTGGCCGATGTGCACACCCAGCCCACCGACTCGTTCGGCGCGCCGGTGGGGTACGTGCTGCACGTGGGCACGGGACCGGTGAACACCGCGGTGGTGGTCGCCGCCGCGCCGGGCGGGCCGCCCACGGCGTTCGTCGGACCAGTGCTGAGCTACTACGAACACGTGAGCACGAACTACCACCGCCTGACCGACGAGGAGTGGCAGTCGGCATACGCCAGCCCGCCGTCGTTCCGCCCGGATTTCGTCCGCCTGTACCTGGCCGATGCGCGCGGCGGCGCCCTGGGGCCCGGCAGCGAGCTGCCCACGGCAGTCGCGGACGGCCAGGAGGACTGGAGTGCGGCGGCCGCGGCAGCGCCGGCGGCGCCGGCGCTCGTGCTCGGTCAGGCCTGGCCGAATCCGTTCAACGCCAGTGTCCTGTTCCGCTTCTCCATCGGTCCGACAGCGGCTGGCGAACGGGTGCGCCTGACGGTGCACAATGCCGCTGGCCAGGCGGTGGCGCGCCTGCTGGACCAGGTGCTGCCCGCCGGCCACTACACGGCGCGGTGGGACGGCACGGACGCCGACGGCGCGCCGGCAGCCAGCGGGGTGTACGCGTACGTCCTGACCGCCGGCCGCCGGCAGGCCAGCGGCCGCGTCAGCCTGGTGCGGTAGGCGGCGGCGCCGTGTCTGCGCCGCGCGGCAACGGCGAGTCCCCCGGGTGCAGGCGGCCAACCTGCTGGTCGAGCCTGTCCGGTTCGCCTGGAACGGCGCCGCGCTGGCGGCCGCTGGACCGTGGCAGCCGGCGACGCGCCGGACGTGTCGCCGGCCGCCGAGCTGACCTTCCGCGTCGAGCCGCTGCAGGCGGGCCTGCCGCTGGACGCGGCGACCTAGGCGCGGATCCGCCGCCCCTACCTGAACCACTGGCAGCCGTGCAGCACCTGGCACGGGGCGGCCTCCGCCCAGGTGCTGGCCAACAACGTGCTGTCCGACCCGGCCGCCTGCTCGCTGTGGTTCTACGCCGACCCGATGCTGTTCGTCCCCGAGCCTGTCCCGCGGGTGCGCCTGCACCGGCTCCTGCGGCACTCGGTGGGCCACTATCTGACCCACCACGTCAGCGCCATCGGCCACGTGAACGCCTTCGGCCGCATGTACGACCTGTATGTGTGCACGGGCGCCCACCTGCTGGAGGCGTGCGGCCATCCGGGCGGCGCCGCGCATTACCGCGGTCTGGCCCGGGCGCTGCGCACCGCCTACGTCCGGCAACTGCTCAGCGCGGACAACGGCTGGTTCGTCAGCTGGATCAGCATCGACGGCGCCGTGCACGACTACTGCCACACGTTCGTCAACGGCCTGGCGGTGGCCTACGGCCTGGTGCCCCCGGCGGAGGGCCGCGCCATCCTCCAGCGCGTGGTCGAGCAGTCGCGGCGAATCGGCTTCCGCAACTGGCATCTGGGGGTGCCGGCCAACCTCCTCCCCTGCCGCCTGGCCGACCTGATCCAGCCTCCCGTCGACCTGGACGGCCGCCCTGTCCTGGAGGTGTGGGGCTGGCCCGAGCAGTTCTCGCTCACCGACGCCGAGGCCTTCGGCGCGCGCTACCCCGACGGCACCATCCATCCGGCGCTCGTCTGGCCCTACCTGCTGGGGTTGCAGGTGGCCGGCCTGCACGAGGAGGCGGACCGCATCCTGGAGGCCATGGCCGTGTCGGCGGCGCGGGGGCTGTTCCAGAACGGCATCGTCAACGTGGGATACGCCGGCGCCGAGCACTTCCGCGCGGACGGCCTGACCTGCGGGTACGAGGGGTCCTGCCGGAGAGCTACAACTTCCTGATGGGCTTCTTCACGCGCGCTCCCGAAGCCCGGCGCCGGTTGCTGGGGCCGATGCTGGCCTGTACGTGAGACCGCGCTGCCGGCGCGGCACCTGGCCCGCACGCCGCCGGCCCGGCGTACCGACTGGGAGTCGCAGGATGGAGAGTTGCAGCATGGAGCGAACCGATACCTGGAAACCCCGGGCCGGTGTCTGGATCTGGCTGGCAGGACCGGCGCAGCCGCGCAACGCGTACGCCGCGTTCCGGCGCACGGTGCACCTGGAGCGCGCGCCGCGCGCGGCCTGGCTGCGGATCAGCGCGGACTGCCGCTACGTGCTGTTCGTCAACGGCGAGCGGGTCGGTCGCGGCCCGGTGCTCACCGAACCCCGGTTCAAGCAGTACGACGCCCACTCGCTGGCCGGCCGTCTGCGCGCGGGCGAGAACGCGCTGGCCGTGCTCGTGCTCTACCGCCACCATCCCAGCTTCCGCACCATGGGCGCCCGGGGTGGTCTGCTGGCGGAGCTGGAAGCCGACGGCCGCATCGTCGCCGCCACCGATCGGCGCTGGCAGGCGCGCTGGGCCGACGAGTACCTGACCGACGTGCCGCCCATCACCTTCCAGTACGGACTGCAGGAGTGGAAGGACGCCCGGCGGGAGCCGCTCGGCTGGACCGGCGCCCCGTTCGACGCGTCGGGCTGGGCGCCGGCCCGCAAGGTCCGCGATGCCGCCCGCCACTGGCCGGCGGCCCTGGAACCGCGCGTCGTGCCACTGCTGGCGGAGAAGCTCGTGCTGCCGGCGCGGGTCATCACCTGGAACGGGTTCGTGGCGCGCTACCCCGACGGGCAGCCCGGCGAGGTCGATCCGGCGCTGCAGATCGACTGGGACTACCCGGCGTTCGCGGCGCGCGCCCGCGATGTGGACGCGCTGGCCACCGGAGCGCGGCCCGCCGTCTTCGACCCGGCCGGCGACCAGGGAGTGTTCCTCGTGGTCGACTTCGGCCGCATCCTGATGGGACGGCCGTACTTCGACATCGAGATCGAGGCCGGCGCCACCATCGACCTGGCCTGGGGCGAGACGCTGGCCCTCAACCGCGTCCATGCCTGGGTCATGCAGGGGAACCAGCGCTACGCCGAGCGCTACTACACGCGGGCGGGGCGCCAGCAGCACGAGGCCTTCGACGTGCGCGGCATGCGCTACCTGCAGCTCAACGTCCGCCACGTGCACGGTCCGTTCCGCCTGCATCGCCTCGGCGCGATCGAGCAGTCCTATCCGCTGGCGGCTGTCTCGGAGTTCGGCTGCAGCGACCCGCTGTTGAGCCGGATCTGGGAGCTGTGCCGGCGCACCGTGGAGGTCTGCCTGGCCGAGAACTTCGTCGCCGACATCAAGCGCGAGCAGAATCAGTGGATCGACCACAACCAGACCGCCACGGCATTCTTCCTCTATGGCAGCGACCTGCCTGTCTTCCGGCAGTTCCTGACTCAGTTCGCGCGCAGCCAGCGGCCCACCGGCCTGCTGGAGTCCGCCTGGCCGCGCAGCGCCGAATCGGCGCCCATCCCCATCGCCACGCCCATCTGGATCATCCTGCTGTATCGCTGCTGGCTGCACAGCGGCGATCTGGCGTTCGTGCGGCCGCTGCTGGCCACGGTCGCCCGGGCGCTGGCGGGGCTGGAGGAGCTGCTGGGCACCGCGTCCGGCCTGCTGACCGCCGACTGCCCGCCGCCTCACTGGAACTGGGTGGACTGGGAAGCCATCGACCACCACGGCGAGGCCGGCATCCTCAACGCCTACTACCTTCTGGCGCTGGAGGCCGCCGCCCGCCTGGCGCGGGCCAGCGGCGCCGCGGCGCAGTCCAGAGTCTGGGCCACCAGGGCCAGCCAGGTGCGCCGCGCCCTGGCAGCGGCCCTGTGGGACGAGGACCGCGCGGCCTTCGTGGACTGCCGGAACGCCGGGCGCCGATCGGCCGTCGTCAGCCAGCAGACCAACGCCATGCTGGCGCTGGCGCGGTGCGGGCCACCCGCCCGCCTGCGGCGCGCCCTGGGCACGGCGCTGGCAGCGGGCGGCGCCGACGTGCCCAGCACGCTCCAGTTCCGCGCCTACCTGTACGAGGCCTGCGAGAGCCTGGGCATGGACGGGTTCGTCCTGGACGACGTGCGCCAGCGCTGGGGCCGGATGCTGGAGCAGGGCGCGACGTGCACGTGGGAGACGGAGAAGGCGCTCGAACTGGACCAGTCCCTGTGCCATCCGTGGACCAGCCATCCGCTGGTGTACTTCTGCCGCAACCTGCTCGGGGTGACGCCGCTGACGGGCGGCTTCCGGCGCTTCAGCTTCTGCCTGCTGGGCAGCGGACCGGAGGCGGCCGCAGGCCGGATCTTGACGCCGCACGGGCCGATCGGCGTGACCTGGCGGCGCGCGGCCGGCCGACTGCACGCGGAGCTGGAGGTGCCGCGCGGGACGGCCGCGGTGGTGGCACCGCCGCGGCAGGCGCGTGGCCGCGAGGAAGGGTCGCCGGCTGCGTGGCTGGAGGTGGACGGCAGGCGCGCCCAGCTCGGGCCGGTCGAGGTGGCTGCCGGCACCTACACGCGACGCCGCACCGCCGGCGTGGTCCTGGGTCCCGGGCGGCACCGGCTGACCAGCGGCCCGCTCGCCGGCTGAGTGGGCGCGCGGCGTCCGGACTGGCACGGAACTCATGGGAAACCATCGGCGCGTCCTCGCACGGCTGGCTCCGGTCCCGCCCCAGCCGCCGCCGTCCGCCTGGAGGTTCGTGCGCGAGCTGGCGGACACCCCCTACCACTCCCCGCCACGGTGGACGCCGCGACCGGCCGGCCCGCAGGAAGCGGATGCCGGCCGCGGCCTGCGGCTGAGCATCTCCGCTGCCGTCGCTGGCACGGCCCTGGCGACGGCGGTCGCTGACCTCCACACCTTCCTGCGCGCGGCGGGCGTCCCGGCCGGCCGCGGTTTCGACCTGGCGCTGGTGCCGACACGACGCGGCAGCCCGGAAGACTTCTGCCTGCGGGTGGGGCCGGACCGCGCCACCCTGACTGCTGCTTCTCCGGAGGGCTTGCGGCGCGGCCTGTACTGGGTCGAAGACGAGATGCGGCGGCGCGGCGGCCCTTTCCTGCCGCTGGGCACGCACCGCGTTCGCCTGTGGGTGCGCACCCGCATCTCGCGCTGCTTCTACGGCCCGGTGAACCGCCCGCCGCGCCAGCGCGACGAGCTGGCCGACGACGAGGACTACTATCCCGACGAGTATCTGAACCGGCTGGCGCACGAGGGCGTGAACGCGCTGTGGCTCACCCTGCACTTCTTCCAGGCCGTGCCGTCGCGCCTCATTCCCGAGTACGGCCGCGACGCGGCGCGGCGGCTGGACAAGCTGCGCCGCACCGCGGCCAAGTGCGGCCGGTACGGGATCCGCATCTACCCGTTCTGCATCGAGCCCGCCGGGTTCACCTGGCCCTATCCGGAGGTCCAGGCAGCGCGGGTGGCGCACCCCGATCTGGTGGGGCACGGCGGCGCCTTCTGCACCAGCACCGAGAAGGGACGCGCCTATCTGCACGAGGCCGCCCGCACGCTGTTCACGGCCGTGCCGGAGCTCGGCGGGCTCATCGTCATCCCGGTGGGCGAACGCCAGACGCACTGCTACTCGGGCGTGCTGCCGCGCGACGACGCTGGCGGTCCGCTGAGCCGCTGCCCGCGCTGCGCCCTCCGGCAGCCCTGGGAGGTGCTGGCGGCCACGCTGGCGGCGCTTCGCGACGGCATGCGTTCGGCCAGCCCCGACGCCGAGCTGATCGCCTGGCCCTATGGCCAGCTGGTCTGCTGGGGCGCCGAACGAACGGTGGAGGCCGCCGCGCACATGCCGGCCGGCGTCGTCCTGCAGCACAACTTCGAGACCGGGGGGACCAACACGCAGCTGGGCCGGCCGCGTCCCACCTGGGACTACTGGCTGTCCTACGTCGGCCCCAGCGAGCTGTTCGTGCGGTGCGCGCGCGCGGCGCGCCCCGGGCGCGTCGCGGCCAAGCTGCAGGTGAGCTGTTCGCACGAGGTGGCCACCGCGCAGCTGGTGCCGGTGCCGGGTCTGCTCTACCGCAAGTACCGCGCCATGCGGCGCCTCGGGGTGAGCGCGGCCATGCACTCCTGGTACTTCGGCGCCTACCCATCGCTCATGACGCGCGCCGCGGGTCTGCTGTCGCAGGCGCCGTTCCCGCGTTCCGAGGACCAGTTTCTGCGGCGGCTGGCGCAGGCCGACTGGCAGGAGCACACCGACACCGTGGTGCGTGCTTGGAAGCTGTTCGCGCGGGCCTATCGGAACTACCCGACCGCCCATGTCTTCGCCTACTACGGGCCCATGCACGACGGCCCGGTGTGGCCGCTGTACCTGATCCCGCGCCGGCTGCCGCTGGCGCCCACCTGGCAGATCGGGTACCCGCCGTCCGGCGACTACATCGCGGAGTGCGTCACCAACGGCTTCACGCTGGGCGAGCTGGTGGAACTGGCGCGCCGCCAGGACGCGATCTGGAACGAGGGCGTCCGCCGGCTCGAATCGCTGCGGCCCGCGTGCGCCGGCCAGCCCGAGCGCGTGGCGGACCTCGACATCGCCGCGGCGCTCGGACTGCAGTTCCGCAGCGGGCACCACATCCTCCGCTTCTACGCCCTGCGCGAGCGACTGGCGGAGGCGCGGGCGCCGGCCAGGCGCCGGCGACTGCTCGGCGAGCTGGAAAGGCTGGTGCGCGCCGAATGCGCCGTGACCCGCGCGCTGCTGCCGCTGGCCCGGCGCCAGTCGTGCCTCGGCTTCCACGCGGAAGCCGAAGGGTACAAGTACTTCCCGGCTCTCCTCGAGTGGCGCGTGCGGCAGCTCGAGCGCCTGCTGGCGACGGAGTTTCCGGCCGTGGCTGCGCGTCTGGACTGCCCTGCACCCCTGTTCGCCCGCTACACCGGCGCCGCCGCACAGAGCCGCGTGCGCGCAGGCGGGGGCCGCCTGCGCGGGCCCGCGCCCGGAGGCAGGCGTGCGCCGTGGCCGCGCCAGGCTGCCTGGGTGACTGCGGCGCTGGAGCGCCTGCCGGTGGGGCCGGTGGCTGCCTGCCCGCCGGCCGCGGCTGCTCGCCCGGAGGACCCTGACGCAGGCGTCGCCTGGCAGCGGTGCACCCACTGGCTCCTGCAGGTGTTCGACGCCCAGCGCTGGCAGCGTTGTCCCTACGATCGGCACGCCTACGCGCCGGTGCCGCTGCCGCAGCGGCAGGGCCGCACGACTCGCTGGCGGGCGACCCACGACGGACACAGCGTGCGCTTCGTCGTCGAGTGCTGGAGCGAAGCGGCGGGCGCTGGCCAGGGCACCGGCGACTGGGCCGGCGAGTCCCTGCAGGTGGCGATCGAGCCCGTGCGGACCCAGCCACGCCTGCTGTTCGGCCTGTCGCCCGCCGGTACCTGCACGTGCACCCACGATGACGGCTATATTCCCCGGGGCGCGGCGCCGTGGCGTGCGGTCGTCCGCTGCCAGACGTCCTGTTGGCGCGGCGAGCTGACCGTGCCGCTGGCCTGGCTGCGACCGCGCCTGGCGGATCGCTGGCGGCCGCTGCGGGTCAACGTGGTGCGCACCATGCCGGTGGCGGGCGCCGAGGGTGTGGCGCTGTGCTCGTGGGCCGCCCAGCGGCCGGTGCAGGGCCGGCTGGTCTGGGGCACGCTGAATCCCGCCACCGACTTCGGCTGGCTCGTGCTCGAGCGACAGCCGCGCCGGCGCGGCCAGCCGCCGCGCAGGAGGGAAGAACCGTGACGCGCGTCGCCATCGACGCTGCCGGGAACGGGCGAGCGCTGGAGCTGTGGCGCCACAGCGTGGGCCTGGGAGGAATCAGTCCGGAGCCGCTGCCCGCAGCCGCCGCCGCGGCGGTGCGCCTGCTGCGCCCGCGCCTGGTGCGCATCTTCGTCCAGGAGTTCTTCCGGGCATGGAACGCCTCGGGCCGAGCCGACTGGCGCCGCCTGGATGCCTACCTGGACGCCGTCGCGACCACCGGCGCCAAGGTCGTGGCGGCCATCACCCTGAAGCCGCCGGTCCTGTTCCCGACGATCGACGCTGCCCGTTGGCAGCCGACCGACACCGGCCGCTGGCAGGAGCTGATCCGCGCCCTGGTGCACCGGTACTCGGTGGAGAAGCCGCTGGTCACGCACTGGGAGATCGGCAACGAGCCCGACATCGGCGAGGCGGGCGGCAGCCCCTACCTGATCCGCGACGCGCGCGACTACCTGGCCTACTACCGGCTGACCGCCCAGGCAGTGCGGCAGGCGTTCCCCGCGGCGCGCGTGGGCGGCCCTGCCAACGCCGGCCTGCTCAACCCACCGCTGCCGGAGTTCGTGGAGCGGTGCCGCGCCGAGGGCACCCGGCTCGATTTCCTGAGCTGGCACCTGTACCACAGCGATCCCGATCTGCACGCGCACCAGACGGCCGTGGCCAGACTGCTGACCCGCAGGCTCGAACCCCGCCCCGAGCTGCTGCTCACCGAGTGGAACTGCGGCTTCTCGCCCAGGACCGACGCGGAGCAGTCCGTGCAGCCGTGGCGCGCGGCGGCGGTGGCTGCCATCGTGCTCGCCCTGCACCGGGCGGGGCTCGATTACTCGTTCTACTACCACGTGCACGACCAGCGCTGCTGTCCTGCCGACTTCGCGCCCTTCTTCTCGCCGGCCGGCATCGCGGGCATGGTACGGCACTGGAACGAGCGGCCGCACCGCTTCGGGCTGTTCGGCGTGGACGGCGAACTGCGGCCGCAGTACTTCGTGTTCCAGATGCTGACCGCCCTTGGCGACGAGGAGCTCGACGCCAGCTCCACCGATCCGGCCGTGCGCGTGCTGGCGGGCCGCCGCGGGTCGGACGTGGCGATCCTGGCGGTCAACTACAGCATCGATGCCCCGGGCGAGCGCCTGGTGCAGCTCTGCCTCGGCGGCCTGCGGGCCGGACCGCGACGGCTGGCCCTGTTCCGGCTGGATGCCGCGCAGCGCTGGTCCGCCCCGGAGCTGCGCCTGCTGCCGCTGGAGACGCGCCGGACCTGGGTGGGCGAGCACCACGAGTGCGAGTTGCGCCTGCCCGCTCACAGCGTGGCGCTGCTGCGCCTGGACACATGCGAGAGCTGATCATCCTGGGTGCCGGGCCGCATGCGGCGGAGATGGCCGACATCGTGGCGGCCGTGAACTCCTGCAGTCCGCGCTGGCGCCTGCGCGGGTTCCTCAGCGCGACGGCAGGCGCGGCAACAGGCTCGCCGGCCGGCGAGCTGAACGGCTACCCCGTGCTGGGCACCCTGGCCGACCTGCCCGCCTACCCTGCGGCCGAGGTCCTGCTGGAGTACGGCGTGCGCCTGCCGGCCGGCGCCGGCAACCCGGTGCAGTCTCTGGTGGCGCCCTCCGCGTTCGTCTCCCGCAGCGCGCGCCTGGGGGCTGGCAGCGTGGTCTACCCGCACTGCTTCGTGGGCGCCCGGGCCGTGCTGGGCGAGCGGGCCTTCCTGCTCGCCGGGGCGATCATCAACCACGACGTGCACCTCGACAGCGATGTCACCGTATGCAGCGGGGCAACGCTGGCCGGTGGCGTGCGCGTCGAGCGCGGTGCGTACCTTGGGCAGAGGTGCACCGTGCGGCAGGACCTGTGCGTGGGCGCGGACAGCCTGGTGGGCATGGGCAGCGTGGTGACGGCCGACGTGCCGCCGCGGGCGGTCGTCGCCGGCAATCCGGCGCGCGTCCGCGGCTGGCGTTGACGCGACCACGCGCGGCGTCAGCGCCGGTACCCGTGGCCCTCTGCCCGGCAGGAGGCTAGGTTCTGGGGCACGGACGCACCGGGCACAACGAGGAGGTTTTGCCGTGGACGTATACCAACTCATCAAGGCGCGGCGGAGCGTGCGCTCCTACCGCAACACTCCCGTCGCCGAGGATCTCCTCCAGCGCCTGCTGGAGGCGGCTCGCTGGGCGCCGTCGGCCTCGAACCGTCAGCCGTGGAAGCTCGTCGTGGTGCGCGACGAGGAGCGGCGACGCCGGCTGGCCGCCGCGGCCTGCGAGCAGATGTTCATCGCCCAGGCGCCCATCGTGCTGGCGGCCGTGGCGCTGGACCCGCAGCGGGTCTTCACCTGCGACGTTCCCGGCTACCCGATCGACGTCGCCATCGCCGTCGACCATGTGACGCTGGCGGCAGCCGCCGAGGGGCTGGGCACCTGCTGGATCGCGGCCTTCGACCAGCAACGCGCGCGCGAGATCCTGCAGGTTCCCCCCGCGCAGAAGGTGGTGGTGCTGCTGCCCGTGGGCTATCCCGCCGACGAGCCGGCGGTGCGCCGCCGCAAGCCGCTGGACGCGCTCGTGGCGTACGAGACGATGAGCTGACCCGGTGGGCGCGCCTGGCGCGCGCCGGTCATCCCGCGACCGCCCGCAGCAGCGCGCGCATGGGTGCGTAGTGGGGGCCGGGCCAGTACACCTTTCCGCAGCGCGCGCAGCGCGAGAAGGCGTACCCGGCGGCCTGCACGGCTGCCGGCAACTGGGCGCAGATGGCGGCGAGCGACACGGCGGCGAGCGGGCCGTTGCAGCGCAGGCAGCGGGTGAACGGAGCCATCTGGCTGCAAAGATCCAGCGCCCGGATCACCTCGCCGAGCTGCTCCCGCGGCTGGGTGGCTGCCAGCCAGTACCCGTGCGTGGCGGCGCGACGGCGCAGCAACTGGCGATCGCGCGTCAGGATCACGCGCCGGTCGGCCCGCGCGATCGCCACCAGGGTGGCATCGTCGTAATCGTTGCGGTAGAGCGTGTCGAAGCCGAGCAGGCGCAGGTAGCGGGCCAGCTTGCCCAGGTGGACATCGGCGATGAAGCGCGTCACCCGCAGCGGCCGCGGCCGCAGCCGGGCGACCGGCCCGATGTCCAGGGCCTCGAAGACCGGATACGCCGCCACCCGCTCGCCGCCGCGCAGGCGATGCCCGAAGACGACCGGTTCGCCGTCCACGATGACCAGGTCCACGGCCGATGCCGGTACACCCAGCGCCTCGATCGCCCCGCGGACGGTCACCTCGCCGTCCAGCGCGCACGCGAACGCGCCGGCCCGCCGTGCCGCCGGCAGGAACTCGTTCAGCTCGGCATAGAAGCGAAACACGACCGAGCGCGGTTCGCGGTGCTGCGGTGCGGCGTCCATGGTCGTCTCGCGGGCAGCCTCACTCCTCCATCTGGTCGCGCAGCTCGCCGATCCGCCCCGCCAGTTCCAGGAAGGCTCGCCCCACGTCCGGGGCGAAATGCTGCCCCGTGTTCGCGGCGATATAGTCGCGGGCGTACTCGTGGCTGTAGGCCGGCTTGTAGCACCGCTTCGAACGCACGGCGTCGTACACGTCGGCCACGGCCATGATCTGCGCCGCCAGCGGGATCTGGGCTCCCCGGATCCCCTCGGGATAGCCGCTGCCGTCCCAGCGCTCGTGATGGTAGTTCGCGATATCGATGCCCATGCGCAGCATGGCATTGTTCGGGTACCGAGCCAGCACGTCGCGCAGCGTCTCGGCCCCGCGCGTGGTGTGCGTGGTGATGACCGCGAACTCCTCGGCACTCAGCGGCCCCGGTTTGGTGAGGATGCTGTCGGGGATCGCCACCTTGCCGATGTCGTGCATGGGACTGGCGTGGAAGATGTTCTCGACGAAGGCTCGGTCGATCACGGCCGCGTAGGCGCGCTCCTGCGCCAGCTTCTCGGCCAGCAGGCGACAGAAGACCTGGATGCGCTCGATGTGCCGCCCCGTCTCGCGGTCCCGCGACTCCGTCAGACGCGCCAGCGCGAAGATCATCGCCAGCTGCGAGGCCGAGATCTCCTGCATCTTCTCGCGCACCAGCGACTCGAGATCG
>CAZPXM010000055.1:0-6084 GCA_964591015.1 uncultured Gemmatimonadaceae bacterium | reverse complement strand
ACTGGCCCCAACCGGGAGACGTCGCGATGAGATACGCCTTCATGACCTTCTCCACGCCAGCGCTCGCCCTGCCCGAGGTGCTGGCGCTGGCGGCTCGCTACGGGTATGACGGGGTGGAACCGCGGCTGGACGCGGGCCACGCGCACGGCGTCGAGGTGGCCGCCACTGCCGCGCAGCGCCGGGAGCTGCGCCGCGCCGTGGCGAGCAGCGGGCTCGAGCTGGTCTGCCTGGCCACCTCGCTCACCTTCGCCGACCCCGCCCGCACGGCGGCGACCGCGGAACAGGCGCGCGCCCGCATCGAGCTGGCCGCAGACCTGGGAGTGCGGCGCCTGCGCGTGTTCGGCGGCAAGCTGCCGCCCGGCCTGACGCGCGCCCAGGCGACGGCACAGATGGCGGCCTCGCTGGGCCAACTGGCGGAGTATGCCGCCGGGCACGGCGTCACCCTGTGCGTCGAGACGCACGACGACTGGTGCGACCCGCGAGACCTGGCGGCGGTGCTGCGGCAGGTCGATCATCCCGCCATCGGCGCCAACTGGGACATCATGCACCCCGTGCGCGCCGGCAAGGCGACGATGGACGAAGCGTTCGCGGCGTTGCGTCCCTGGATCCATCATCTGCACATCCACGACGGCACCTCCGGGACCTGGCGGCTGGCCCCGATCGGGACAGGCGCGGTCGACCACCGCCGCGCGCTCGAGTTGCTGCACACGGCCGGCTACGCGGAGTACCTCAGCGGCGAATGGATAGACTGGGAACCCTACGCCGAGCATCTGCCGCGCGAACTGGCGACGATGAAGCGGTACGAACGCGAACTGGGACTGAGCTAGCACCGGACCGGCGCGCCCCGCCGGTGACCGCCCGATGGGAATTGCCTGGACCGGAACGCTGGACAAGATGCGCGTCGAGGCAGGGGCCACCGACGACGACTGCGCGCGGTATGCTCTCGTCGATGGCTGGTACCAGGCCCACAGCCGCGCGCCCGACTTCGCGCTCAACGATCTGCTCGGGCACGGCATCGAGCTGCGTTTCACCGGCCAGGTCAACTGCCTGGCCTGCGGGCGGTCGATTCGCCGGACGTATGGCGAGGGGTACTGCTTCCCGTGCTCGCAGGCGCTGGCGGCAGCCGACATCTGCATGGTGCGTCCCGAGCTGTGCCACTACTTCGACAGCGCGCACCCCTGCCGCGAGGAGACCTTCGCCCGGTCCCAGTGCTTCCAGCCGCACTACCTGTACTGCGCCCTGACCTCCGCGCCGAAGATCGGCATCACGCGGCAGCACCACGTGCCCACCCGCTGGCTGGACCAGGGCGCCACGGCCGCGATGCCGCTGGCGCTGCTGCCCAGCCGTCGCGAGGTCGGGCTGGTGGAGAAGCGCCTCCGCGAGGCAGGGTTCGCCGACAGAACGCACTGGGCGCGGATGCTGCGCGCCGACCTTCCGGACGTCGCGGCGCTGCTCGCCATGGCGCAGCAGGTGGTGACGCAACTGGAAACGTGGGCTGTCGGCGGGATCCTCGCTGCCGAGCAGCGACGCCTGCGTCGTTTCCGCTATCCCGTGCACTCCTGGCCGCGCGCGGCCGTCAGCCTGGATCTCGGCCGGCAGCCCGTCGTCAGCGGCGTTCTCCGCGGTATCAAGGGCCAGTACCTGCTGTTCGATTCGGGGGCCATCAACCTGCGCAAGCACGGCGGCTTCCGGGTGGTCCTGTCCGTGTAGACCGCGGCCGCCGCCGCCGGCCCGGCGCACGCGCGCCACGGTTCGCCGGGCACGGCTCGCCCGGCCGGCGCGGCTCGCGCGAACTTTGCCCTGGTCTGCGCGCCTATCACTTCATACATTTCTGCCGTCGCTTGCAGTTCATTCCCGGGCGAAAAGTGGGAGGTCGAGTCATGCCCAAGTTCAGGCAGATACCGGTCGCCGAACAGAAGACGCGGCGCAAGGGCGTCGCGCCGGAAATCGTCGCCGAATACAAGACCTACGTGCAGCAGCTCGAGAAGGGCAACATCGGCATCCTGGAGTTCTCCAAGAACGAGAACGTCGAGCTGGCTCGCAAGGCGCTATTGGAGGCCGGCGTCGAGCTGAAGAAGTACGTCAAGGTGCGCCGGAAGCGGGGCGAAAATGCCCTGCAGTTCCAGCAGGTGACGCAGCGCGAGTGGATGGCGCGCTACCGCCGGCGCCGGCGCTCGTCCGGCAAGTAGCCGCGGCAGCGACGGCATCGGCCCGGCTCGTTGCCGGCGGCGCCTGTCGCGCGCCTACATCAGCGCCGTGCTGAAGTACCGCTCGGCCCGGTCCGGCAGCACCGTGGCGATGTTGCCGGGGCAGCGTGCGGCGAGGCGCCGCGCCGCCCAGACGTTCGCGCCGGAGGAGATCCCGACCAGCAGTCCGTGATCGCGGCCGAGCTGCCGGGTCGTCTCGATGGCCTCGTCGTCCCCGACCTCGATGACCTCGTCGATGAGCGACACGTCGAGGATATCCGGGACGAAGCCGTCGCCGATGCCCTGGATCTGGTGCAGGCCCGGCTCGTGCCCCAGCAGCGCCGAGGCGTTGCGCGGCTCCACTGCCGCGATCCGGACGCCGGGCTTGCGCTCCCGCAGAAAGCGCGCGACGCCCTGGAGCGTTCCGCCGCTGCCCACACCCGCCACGAAGCAGGCCACCTCGCCGCGGATCTGCCGCCACAGCTCGTGTGCCGTCTCCTCGTAGTGCACGCGCGGGTTGTCCGGATTCTCGAACTGCTGGCACACGAACACGTGCGGGTCGTCGGCCTGCATCTGCCGGACCTGCGCCACCGCGCCGGCGATCCCCGCCGCAGCCGGGCTCAGGATCAGCTCGGCGCCCAGCGTGCGGATGAGCTTCTTGCGCTCCTCGCTCATGTTCTCCGGCATGACGATCCGCACGCGGTAGCCCTTGAGGCGCCCCACCAGAGCGATGCCGATGCCGGTGTTGCCGGATGTCGGCTCCACCAGGACGGCACCGGGCCGCAGGCGGCCGTCGCGCTCCGCTCCCTCGATCATGGCCCTGGCGACGCGATCCTTGATGCTGCCTCCCGGGTTGAGGAACTCCGCCTTGGCGAACACGCGCTCGCTGCCGAGCTGGATCAGCGGGGTGTTGCCGATCAGATCGAGGACATTGTCGGTGAGCATGCGCTGGTCAGGCTCCGGACGGATTGGCGCGCCGCGCCCGCTCATGCTGGCGTCCGGCGGCGCCTTCGGCCGCCGGCTGGCGCGGGCACGCCAAACAACGGCAGCGGCGTCGCTGGCCGCCAGCGGCGCCCGCGGCCGGCGCCCCGGGCTTCAACGGCGGGCGATCGGTGGAGGAAGGGCTAGTGGCAGGCGCCAGGATACACGATCAGCCCCATGCCGGCACCCCAACCGCTGCGCGTCGGCGGCATGCCGCGGCGGATGTCCGGGGGCCGACTCTGGTAGCTGCCCTGAACGAAGAAGCCGCCCGTCGCCCCCAGCCAGGTCAGGCCGGTGCGGAACTGGCAGGATCTGACCGCGAGGCGGCCGCCGTCCGCGGCGCCGTGGGCCAGGCGAGCCCGCACGTACAGGCGGCTGCAGCTCACGAACGGACGCAGCGGACACGACGCAGAACCGGGAAAGAATGCGACCTCCGGGCCGACGCCCCAGAAGCTGCGGGCGCGGTCGTCCGGGCCGTTCGCCTGCGCCACGGCGCGCACGCCGGCGGTCAGCTGCGGAGTCACGAACAGGCCGGCACTGCTGCCGACCTGGAAGGCCTCGAAGGGGAACAGCGGGCGGCCGTGGTGGGGACCCCAGCGGGGACACTGGCACTCCTCGTACCACAGGGACACACCGGCAGCATCGTCGTCGTCGTCATCGTCAACGATTGCCGCGAACAGCGCAACGAAGGCCGCCAGCGGGCCCAGCATCGTGGTGCCGTGCTGGTAGTAGAGGGTGCCGTCGCCCGTCCAGAATGGCCGCCCCGCGCGCGTCCCCTGGGCGGTGGCCGGTGCAGCGCCGGCCGCCAGCGAACAGCTCACGCTGGCCAGCGCGAGCCAGCGGACGAACCTGCTCTTGGCCATCGCGCCCCCCTGGGCCGGGGTCCGGAGGCGGACCGGCGAGCGGGCGCCCGCCGGCCGCACCCTCAGAACACCGCGCCACGGGGCTCCCGTCACCTGGCTTGATCGGCGCCCTGCCAGGGTCGTTCATGCCAGGGGCTCCTGTGCCAGCGGCCACGCGCCAGGAATCGGCTGCCGGTCCCCCCCGGGGCTAGTCCTCTGGCTCGGGCTCGGGGCAAGGCTCGGGCATCACCGGAGCCGGCCCGCGCCCCCACGGCCCATAGTACAGCTCGTTCTTGCGCTGTTCGAGCCGCCCGCGCTGCTCCTTGGTCAGCACGTTCTCGAGCTCCTCGCGCTGCTGGCGCAGCAGCTTCTCCACCTGGAGCCGGTGCTGCTCGCGCAACTTCTCGAGCGTGGCTCGCTGCTGCTCGGTCAGCTCGAGCCCGGCGAACGGGGCGTGCGGCGCCCTGCCTCTGCCATGCCCCAGACCCGGCCGGTCTCGACGCCAGAGCCCCGGACCCGGCCCGAACGCGCCCTCGCCCTCCGGGCACTCGCCAGGCCCCACCTTAACGCACGGCGGCGGACCTGGCGCCCATCCTCTCTGCCACGGGCCCAGAAGCCGCCCCAGGGCCAGTTGCGCGAGCTGCTCGTCGGTGAGCACGGAGTCCAGCGCCGCCCCGAACTTCTCCAACAGCTCCTGGCGCGCCTCCCAGTCCGGCGGCTGGCCGCCTTGCCGCAGGGCCCGCATGTGCTCCTGGACCTCCGCGCGCATCTGCTGCCGCAGCTCCTCGAGCTGGGCCCGCTGCTCCTCGCTCAGGTCGAGCTGAGCCAGGCACGCGCCCAGGCACGGTCCCACCGCTGGCGCGGCGCCACGGCGCGCGTGCGCCGCTGGCACGGCGTGGCCCACCAGCAGGATCGCCACGAGCACCCCCATCGTCATTCGCCTCATGTGTGTCCTCCTCTGTGCAAGCCCCCTGGCCAGCCAAGGCTGCAAGGACCTCGCCAGCCATCGCCGCAGAAGGCCGGCGCCAGCGGACCGCGCCGTGCCTTCGACCTCACGCCACGAGTATAGCGAGTCGCTGCCCCGAGGTCTGTAGGTGTCGTGTGGGGGTTGTGTAATGGCGCGTAACAGGCCGCCCGCGCGGCTCCAGGTCACCAGGGGCGCCCACGCGGCGCAGCCGCGCTCCTAGGCAGCGGTGACCTTCCAGCCGTCCTCGCCGGGAAACAGACTGGCGAACGTCACGCTGTGTCGAGGCTCCGCCATCATGCCCGCGACCGCGTCGCGCCACGCGGCGTAGTGCGGAGTCTGCTTGTGCGCCGCCGCATCTTCCCGGCGCCGGTAGACCTCGACGAGCACGAAGCGCGCCGGATCGTCGGCCTGCTGCAGGACATCGAAGCGCGCCACGCCGGGCTCGCGCAGACTGGCGCGCGCGTTGGCCAGCGTGGCCTGCGCGAACTCGTCGACGCGTTCCGGGCGCACGTGGACAAAGACATGCACGACGAACATCTCCGGCCTCCAGGCGTCTGCGTCGCGGTCCGGAAGATGCCCCGGCGCGCGGCTGGCACCGCGGGCACAAGACCTCAGAAGACCAGGTCCAGGAAGTCCTCGTGCCGGTGGAAGGACAGCACCGTGAAGGGCGCCACCGAAGAGAGCTCCGGATCGTCCAGGCCGCCGTTGTAGTTGTACCGACAGACCGCGAACTGCCAGGTGGTGCCGGCAGGCGGGGGCCCCGCCACGCCGAAGGCGGCCCACGGGATGCAGATCTCCACGCACCACTTGCGCTGCTCCGCCAGCACGGCCGCCTCGTACCGGGCGTTGGTGCGGTGAGCCAGTGCCTTGGCGAAGGCGGCCTTGCCGCCGGCCAGGAAGGCGTCGCGATCGTCGATGTACAGGTCCATGATGCGGCCGTTGGGCGTCACATGCACCTCCCAGTAGTCGCGCCGCTGGCGGCCCGGCTTGACGAAGAACTCCACCACATCGCCCAGGGTCCACATGGGCTGGTCGTCGGCAGTGGCCCGCGAGAAGATGTCGCTGTCCTGCATGCAAGCGTAAAAGCACAGCCCTTCGGCCGCCGAGC
>CAZPXM010000054.1:0-23118 GCA_964591015.1 uncultured Gemmatimonadaceae bacterium | reverse complement strand
AGCGCAGGGGAGAGCAGCATGCCCATCGCCCTGGGGATCGACACCGGCGGCACCTACACCGACGCGGTACTGATCGACACCGCCAGCGGCACCGTGCTGGCCAGCGCCAAGGCGCTGACCACGCGGCCCGACCTGTCGCTCGGCATCACGGCCGCCCTGGACGCCGCCTTTGCGGTGCCGGCAGGTCCGGGACGAGCCAGCGCGCCAGCGGCGGGGGCCGTGGAGCTGGTCGGTCTGTCCACCACGCTGGCGACCAACGCCATCGTCGAGGACCAGGGCGCGCCGGTGTGCCTCGTCCTGGTCGGGTACGACCCGGCCCTGATCCAGGCGCGCGGCCTGGCCGGCGAGCTGGTGACCCGCGACGTGGTGCACGTGCGCGGCGGACACGACGGCCAGGGGGACGAAGTCGAGCCCCTGGACGAACGCGCCGTGCTCGCCGCGGCCGCGGCACGCCGGGAGCAGGTGGCGGCCTTCGCCGTCTCCGCGTACTTCGGCGTGCGCAATCCCGCCCACGAGCTGCGCGCGAGAGCCCTCATCGAAGGCGCGACCGGCCTGCCGGTGACCTGCGGCCACGAGCTGACCTCCCAGCTCGACTCGGTGCGGCGCGCCACCACTGCCGCGCTCAACGCCCGTCTCGTACCCACTCTGCGCGAGCTGATCGCCACCCTGCGCCGGGTCCTCGCAGCCCGCCGCATCGCCGCGCCCTTGATGATCGTCAAGGGAGACGGTTCGCTGGTGCAGGCGGACTGGGCCATGCAGCGGCCGATCGAGACGATCCTGTCGGGCCCGGCCGCCAGCGTGGTCGGCGCCTGGCACCTGGCAGGCCGACAGGACGGCTGGGTGGTGGACGTGGGCGGCACCACCACGGACATCGCGCTGCTGCGCCAGGGCCTGCCGCGGCTGAATCCGACCGGCGCCCGCGTGGGCCGCTGGCGAACGATGGTGCAGACCGTGGACGTGCACACCGCCGGGCTCGGGGGCGACAGCCACGTCCGGGTGAATCGCGACACGGGCGAGGTGCTCCTCGGCCCGCGGCGCGCCATGCCGCTGTGCCAGTTGGCGGCCGCGCACCCGCACGTGCTCGGCGAGCTCCGGCGCCAGGCGGAGGCGCGGGAGTACCTGGAGCTGGGCGGGCAGTTCTGCCTGGCGCTGCGCCGGCCGCCGAACCTGGCGCCGCGCGAAGCGGAGCTGCTGGATCGCCTCGACTCGCGGCCGCGGTCCCTGGCGTGGCTGGCCCAGCAGCTGCCGCAGGGCCTGCTGGCCGTCCGCCAGATCGAGAGCCTGGAGCGGCACCAGGCCATCCAGCGCGCGGCCTTCACCCCCACGGATGCGCTGCACGTGCTGGGCCGTTTCAGGCGCTGGGACGCCGAGGCTGCGCGGCTCGGCGCGGCGCTGCTGGCGGCGCAGTCGGGCCGGACAGCGGCGGAGCTGTGCGCCGAGGTCGTGGCCGCGTTCGGGCGCCGCCTAGCCCAGGAGCTGGTGACCAAGGCGCTGGCGGACGAGGATCGCCTGCCGGCCTGGCAGGCCGAACCGACCGCACGGGCGCTGCTGCAGCGCGGACTGGGAGAGCATCCCGCGTCGGCCGTGGACTGCCGCCTGCAGTTGCGCGAGCCCGTGGTGGCGGTGGGCGCGCCGGTGGCCGCGTACGCGCCCCAGGCTGCCGCGCACCTGCACACCCGCCTGCTGATCCCCCCCCACGCCGAGGTGGCCAACGCGATCGGGGCGGTCGCCAACGGCGTGGTGCAGCGCCTGCGCGTCCTGGTGCGGCCCCACGATCTGATCTTCCGCTTCCACCTGCCCACCGGGGTGCAGGACTTCCCGGACCTGGAGGCCGGAATCGAGCACGCGCGCAGCGTGGCCACGGCCCACCTGCGCGACCTGGCGCGCCAGGCGGGTGCCCCGCACGCCGACGTGCAGATGGTGCGCCGCGACCACACCGTGCCGGACGGGTATGGCGGGGACGGCGAGATCTTCGTCGAGGCGGAGCTGGAGTTCGTCGCCGCCGGCGGCCCGGGGCTGCACGGAGCCGACACGACTCGAGCCAACAGCCGACTGGAGGCGGCGCCAGCCGCGCCGGCGCAACCGCCCGCGCCCGCGCCGACCGCCTGCCTGGGCACAGACGGAGGCCGATCATGACATCGCGTGAACGGGTGCGCGCCGCCCTGGAGCACCGCCAGCCGGACCGGATTCCGCTCGACTTCGGCTCCACGGCGGTGACCGGCATGCACGTCAGCGTGGTCGCCGCGCTGCGGGATCGGCTCGGGCTTGAGCCGCGACCGGTGAAGGTCTGCGAGCCCTATCAGATGCTCGGGGCGCTCGAGGCGGATCTGCAGGGGGCGCTCGGGCTCGACGTGGAAGGCATCGGCGCGCCGGACACCCTGTTCGGCTTCCCCAACGAGAACTGGCGGGAATTCGTCACGCCATGGGGCCAGCGCGTGCTGGTCTCCGAGCACTTCCGCACCACCACGGACGCCAACGGCGATCTGCTGCTCTATCCGGGCGGCGATCTGAGCGCGCCGCCCTCCGGGCGCATGCCCGCAGGCGGGTTCTATTTCGACACCATCATCCGCCAGGAGCCCATCGTCGAGGAGAGACTGGACCCGGCCGACAACCTGGAGGAGTTCGGCCCCCTGTCCGGGCGCGCGCGACGACACATCGCCGCCGAGGTCGAGCGCGTGCGCCGCTCGCCACTGGCGCGGATCGGCAGCTTCGGCGGCACGGGCCTGGGCGACATCGCGCTGGTGCCCGCGCCGTTCCTCAAGCATCCGCGCGGCATCCGCGACGTGGCCGAGTGGTACATCTCGACGGTCGCTCGCCCGCAGTACATCCACCGTGTCTTCGCCGCCCAGACCGAGCAGGCGCTGGCCAACCTGGCCCAGATCCACCAGCTCGTGGGCGACGAGATTGACGTCCTGTTCGTCTGCGGCACGGACTTCGGAACCCAGCAGTCCACCTTCTGCTCGCCGGCCACGTTCGACAGCCTCTATGCGCCGTACTACCGGCGCATGAACGAGTGGGTCCACGCGCACACGCACTGGAAGACCTTCAAGCACTCGTGCGGCGCCGTGGAACCCCTCCTGCGGCGCTTCATCGACTGCGGGTTCGACATCGTCAATCCCGTGCAGTGTTCGGCCGCGGGCATGGACCCTGGCCACCTGAAGCGGACGTACGGGAGCGAGCTGGTCTTCTGGGGCGGCGGCGTGGACACGCAGCGGACGCTGCCGTTCGGCACGCCGGCCGAGGTGCGCGCCGAGGTGCTCGGCCGCTGCGAGGTGTTCGGCCGCGACGGCGGCTTCGTGTTCAACGCCGTCCACAACGTGCAGATGAACACGCCGGTGGACAACCTGGTGGCCATGTTCGCGGCGTTGCGCGAGTTCAACGGAGAGCGTTGAGCGGGACGCTCGGCGAACGGTGGCGGCGGCCGGGGCACGGGGCCCGCGCGGGTTCTGGGTGCGGTTCCTAGTACCGACGAGGGCAAGGCATGGACAGCCGGGAGCGCATCCGAGCCATCATCGCCGGGGAGACCGCGGACCGCTGCGGCTTCTGGCTGGGCAATCCCCATCCGGACACCTGGCCGCTGCTCCACCGCTACTTCGGCACCGTGGCCGAGGAGCAGCTCCGGCAGCGGCTGCAGGACGATTTCCGCTGGATCCCGGCCGGCGTGTACCGGCATCCGGCCGGCAAGGGCCTGTTCGAGATTCCGGCCAAGAAGGCCCACGGCACTCCCGGCCCGTTCGCCGACTGCCACGACCCGGCCCAGCTCGACGAGCTCTACGAGTGGCCCGACGTGGATCACCTGGACTTCGCCCCTGTCATCGACCAGCTCCGGCAAGCCGGCCCGTACTACCGCGCCAGCGGCTTCTGGGCCCCTTTCTACCACCACGTGATGGACCTGTTCGGCATGGAGCAGTACATGGCGAACATGTACCTCGATCCGGCCATGGTCCACGCCGTCACGGAGCGCGTGTGCACCTTCTACCTGGAGGCCAACGAGCGCTTCTTCGACGCGGCCGGCGGGCTGCTGGATGGCTACTTCTTCGGCAACGACTTCGGCACCCAGCGCGACCTGATCTGCGGCCCGGCGCAGTTCGACGAGTTCGTGATGCCGTGGTTCCGGCGCTTCACCGACCAGGCCCATGCCCGCGGCTACCAGGTGATCCTGCACTCGTGCGGCTCGGTGTACAAGGTGATCGGCCGGCTGATCGAGGCCGGCGTCGAATGTCTGCACCCACTGCAGGCGCTGGCTGCCGGCATGGACGCGGAGACTCTGGCCCGGGATTTCGGCGGCCGGATCGCCTTCATGGGCGGCATCGACACCCAGCAGTTGCTCGTGCACGGGACCGCCGCCGAGGTGCGGGCGGAGGTGGCGCGGGTGCGGCGCCTGCTGGGCCCGCGGCTGATCGTCAGCCCCAGCCACGAGGCGATCCTGCCCAACGTGCCGCCCGCCAACATCGAGGCCATGGCCTCGGCCCCCCGCGCGTGAAGAAGACGAGGAGGCTCTTGTGGCCCTTGTTCACGAAGCGCCGGACTGGCGCACTTACCGGATGGACGTGCGCCGGCCGTTCGCGGCGCTGGAACCCCTGGAGCAGGAGATCGCCCGCGTGGACGCGGCCCTGTCGGCGCTGGTGGCGGCCGGCGTGCTGCCCCACGCGCGCTACGACCGCGAGCGCTTCGCCCGGCACCGTGCCGAGGTGGCCGCCGCCTTCGACATCCCCTGGACCGCGATCACGCCCCGCATGCACCGGCTGCTGTACGCGATCAACAGCATCCAGCAGCCCCGCACCCTGGTCGCGGTCGGCATCTTCTGCGGCTTCACCTTCATCGCCAACGCGGGCGCCGGTCTCGGCGCCGGGGCCTGCTACGCGGCGGAGCGCCTGCTGGGCATCGAGATCGACCCCGGCGAGGCGACGCGGGCCGCGCGCAACGTGGCCGCCGTCGACGGGGATGGGCGGGCGCGGATCCTGCCCGCCGATGGGGTGGCCGCCTTGCGCGAGCTGACCGGGACGCTAGATCTGTTGTACCTGGACGCCAATGGCGGCGGCGAACAGGGCAAGTCGATCTACCTCGACATGCTGGCAGCCGCGCGCCACGCGCTGGTCGCCGGCAGCCTGGTGCTGGCCCACAATTCGCTGAACTGCGCCGCCGCGCTCGCCGACTACCTGGCCACCGTCCGCGATCCGGCCAACTGCCGCCAGAGCGTCAACGTCTGCATCGACGGCGAGGGACTGGAGGTGTCCCTGATCGCCGGCGCAGCTCCACAGGAGTGAACCGATGGCAACCCCACAGGCAGAAACCCCGGCTCTGGCGCTGGCGGGCTGCAGCGATGCCGAGCGCATCGCCGCGCTGCGGGCGCGCCTGCTGGCCCGCAAGGACCGCGGCAGCAGCGGCTGGGCGCTCCAGGCGGATCCGGTGGTGACCGCTGCCGCGCTCCAGGCCACCGAACACGTCGAGTCCTGGCAGCGGCGGCGCGGCGCGGTGGTGCGGGCGCGGCTGGCGGCCGTCCGCTTCGCCGTGGACGACCTGGAGCTGCTGGCGGGCCGCATCGCCGAGGACACGCAGGCGGGCACGCCGGAAGAGCGCCAGGCAGCTCAGGAGTACCTGGCCCGCTACCCGGGGGTCCCGGGGCAGACGGGCCATTGCGAACTCGACCTGGAACCGCTGATGGCGCTCGGCATCGACGGTCTGGCCGCGCGGATAGGCGGCCGCCAGACGGCTGCCGGCAGCCTGCCGTCCGCCGCCGCGCGCGGCACTGCGCCGCCCGCCAGCGACCAGGACGCGGCCGATGCCTGCGCCTCCTTTCTCGACGCCCTGGCGGGCCTGTCCGCCCTGATCGACAACGCGGCCGCGGCCGCCACCCGCGCGCTGGCCAGCGCGCCGCCGGCGGCGCGCCCGGACCTGGCGGCGATGGCCGCGTCCTGCCGCCGCGTGGCCCATGCGCCGCCCGCGACCTTCCAGGATGCGCTGCAGCTGCTCTGGCTCGTGCTCGTCGGAGTCATGCACGGCGAGCCGGTGGGCCTGGTGGTCCCCGGCCACCTGGACCGCACCCTGTATCCGTTCTACGCGCGCGACGTGGCGGCCGGGCGGCTGGACGACCGGCGCGCGCTGCTCCTGCTCGAATGTCTCTATCTGCTGGTCAACGAGTACATCCCGGACGGCCTGGCGATCTCCGTCATGGTGGGAGGCCGGGATGCCGCCGGGCGGGACGTCACCAATCCCCTCTCCTACCTGTGCCTGGAGGCCCTGCGCCGCACCGCGTTGATCTATCCCACGGTAGGAGTGTGCTGGCACGAGGGCACGCCGGCCGACCTGGTGGCCCTCGCGGTGGACCTGATCGGCCGCGGCAACGCCAACCCGGCCTTCTTCGGGGACGCCACCATCCAGAAGGGCCTCCGGCAGCTCGGCGTGCCGCCGGCCGAGTCCTGCCGGTACATGAATTCCACCTGCGTCGAGATCACTCCGTCCGGGGCCAGCAACGTCTGGGTGGCCTCGCCTTACTACAACACCTGCCAGCTCCTGCTGGAGGAGATCGCCAGCCAGCAGGAGGATCCGGCGCCGGACTTCCAAGTCTTCCTGCGCCGGTACCAGCAGCGGCTGGCCGCCGCGGTGGCGGCCCGGGTGGCCGCCCAGAACGAGGCGCGCCAGCAGCGCCGCCAACACGGCCGCAAGCCGCTGCAGAGCGTGTTCACGCGCAACTGCATCGAGCGCGGCCGCGACATCGACGACGGCGGCGCCACCTACAACTGGGTGGAGTGCTCGTTCGTCGGGCTGGCGAACCTGGCGGACTCGCTCCAGGTCATCCAGACCGAGGTCTTCGCCCGCAAGACACTGACCTGGGCCGAGCTGAAACGCCTCCTCGACAGCGATTACGCGGGCGCCGAGGGCGTCCGGCAGCGGTTCCTCAACGGGCACCCGAAGTACGGGCAGGGCTGCCCCGAGGTGGACCAGCGCGTGGCGGACATGGTGGCATTCGTGGCGGCGCTGTGCCGCGGCTTCCGCATGCTCCCCGACGACAGCCCCTACGTTCCGGGTGCCTTCGTGTGGATCATGCACGAGCGGCTCGGCCGCGAGACCGGCGCCACCCCGGACGGCCGCCGCGCCGGCTTCCCGTTCGCCGATGGCTGCGGCCCGGCCCAGGGGCGCGAGAGCCGCGGCCCCACGGCCGCCATCCTGTCGACCACCAGCTGGGACCACAGCCCCATGATCGGCGGCCTGGCCTACAACATGAAGTTCTCGCGGTCGCTGTTCGCCGGACCGGACGGGTTCGCGCGCCTGCAGGACCTGGTGCTGACCTTCCTGCGGCGCGGCGGCTTCGAGACCCAGATCAACGTGGTCGACGCCCAGGTCCTGCGGGAGGCGCGCAAGCACCCGGAGAACTACCGCGACCTGGTGGTGCGCATCGGTGGCTACACCGACTACTTCACTCGCCTCACTCCGGAGATGCAGGCAGAGGTGATCCTGCGCACGGAGTACAGGGGTCGCTGATGCCTGCCGTCCGCGGCCGCGTGTTCGAGATCCAGCGCTTCTGCATCCACGACGGGCCGGGCATCCGCACCACCGTGTTCCTGCAGGGCTGCCCGCTGCGCTGCCGGTGGTGCCACAATCCGGAAGGGATCCGGACGGCCCCGCTGCTCTCTTTCCAGCCGGACAAGTGCGTGGCGTGCGGCGCGTGCGCCTCGGTCTGCCCGCACGGCGCCCACCTGCTGGACCCCATGAGCGGCAGGCACCTCCTGCGGCGCGAGCGCTGCGCGGTCTGCGGCCGCTGCGCGACCGTGTGTTACGCCCGGGCCCTGGAGATCGTCGGCCGCGAGCTGAGCGTGGCCGAGGTGATGGCCGAGGTGGAGGCCGACCGGCCCTTCTATGCCTGTTCGGGCGGCGGCCTGACGCTGTCGGGAGGCGAGCCGCTCGCCCAGATCGACTTCGCGACTGCCGTGCTGGCTGCGGCCCGGCAGGCGGAGATCCACCGCGTGGTGGAGACCTGCGGCGCGGTGCCCCGGGCGCATCTGCGCCGGGTCCTGCCGCTGATCGACCTGTTCCTCTTCGATCTCAAGGAGACCGACAGCGCCCGGCACCGGCGCTGCACCGGCGCCGGCAACCGGTGGATCCTGGCCAACCTGCGCTGGCTGCGCGCGGCCGGGGCCGCGGTGCGATTGCGCCTGCCGCTGATTCCGGGCTACAACGACCGCCCCGAGCATCTGGCAGCGGTGGCTGCCCTGGCGGGCGAGCTGGCGCCGCTCGAGGGCGTCGAGATCCTGCCCTACCACCGTCTGGGCACGGCCAAGCACCCGCGCTTCGGCTGGCCAGTGCCGCCGCCCATCCAGCCACCGAACGCCGAGCAGGTCCACGCCTGGGCCGAGTGCCTGCGCGCCCTGGGAGTGCCGGTACGGGCGCCGGACGCCGCCCCAGCCCCCTTGGCCCCCAGGAGTCAGCCATGACCGGTTCTCGCCAGCGCATCGCCCGCGCCTTTGCGCGCCAGGCGCCCGACCGCACCCCGCTGTTCGAGATCTTCTCGCCGTGGCATCCCATCCACTGGGACATCTGCGGCCGCAACCTGGCCACCGATGCGAGCCTGGCCTGGGACGCCCTGGCGGCAGGAGTGAGCTACGAGGAGCGGCTGGAGGCCAGCATCCGGGCCCAGTACCGGGTCAACCGCTTCTTCGAGGTCGACATGGTGCGCCTCAACGGCGCGCCGCCGCGGGATCCCGCGCGCCCGGTGAAGGTGGGCGAGCACGCCTGGACGCTGCACGGCGTCCGCTACCAGCGGGACCCCAAGACCGACCTGGTCGTGCTCGCCGAACCGGGCGCCGCAGCCAGCTACTCGCACCGTTACGACGAGGAGGCCCTGCGCGCCCAGGTGGAGGCCTGGGACGGCACCGCTCCCGAACTCGATCCGCAGCCGGACCCCGTCATCGCGGGTGTCCGCCGGCTGGCCGAGGCCGACGGCGTCGAGTGGGTGTACATGGGCGAGGTGGGCGCCGGCACCGGCGTGGCCTTCTATCCGCCGTTCATGCTCATGTGGATGCTGCAGGAACCGGCGCTGCTGCACCGCTGGATCGAGATGCAGAAGGTCCAGGCCTTCGCCGTCACGCGGAAGCTGGTGGCCAGCGGCTGCACCGTGATCGCGATGGGCGGGGACGTGAGCTGCGACAAGGGGCCGTTCATCTCCCCGGCGCTGTACCGCGAGTTCGTCCTCCCCGTCATCCGCGAGCACGTGGAGCTCATCCACCGGCTGGGCGCGCTGGCAGTCTACACCTCGGACGGCAATCACTGGCCGATCCGCGACGCCTTCTTCTTCGACTCGGGGATCGACGGGTACAAGGAGGTCGACAAGGCGGCGGGCATGACCTGGCCGCGGCTGATCGAGGCGGGCGTCGCGGCCCGCGTGTGCATCATCGGCAACCTGGACGCGCGCCACAACCTCTGCCACGGCACGCCCGCCAGCATCGCCGCCGAGGTCCGCGAGTGCCTGGACTACGGCCGCCGCACGCCCGGCGGCCATATCCTGCACACCAGCCACTCGGTGCACGAGGACATGCCGGCGGCCAACTACCGGATCGCGGTGGACGCCTACCGCGAGTACTTCGGGCTGCCACCGCTGCCGCGCTGACCGCGGCGGCTGCGCCGCGGCTCAGGCGGTCGGCGCCTGCCGTCCCCCGGCCACCTCCGCCAGCGATTCCTTCTTCCGGTACGCCAGCCCCTGGAAGATGGCGACCAGATCCCCGCTGGCGTCGGTGACCGTGATCGTGTAGGTGCCCAGGCGCGGGTTGCACGCCGCCTCCTGCGCCACCGCGGTCAGCCTGCCGGAGGTGGCCGCCTTCATGTAGGTGATGCTCGCGTTGATGGCGACCGCCACCGTGCCGTGCGAGTTGCAGGCGGCCGCAAAGGCCAGATCGGCCAGGGTGAAGATGGCGCCCCCGTGCGCGGTGTTCACCCCGTTCAGGTGCTGCTCGCCCAGCTCCAGCTGCGCCACCGCCCGGCCCGCGCCGACCTCGACCAGCTCCACGCCGCAGTGCGTGGCGAAGCGGTCCCGGGCGCGGAAGAACTCCCTGACCTGCTCCATGCCGTGGCCTCCCGATGCTCCTGCCGGTGCCCCCGCCAGACCTGCCCGCTGCCGCTCTACAGGATACGGTACGCGGACGCCGGCCGGAAATTCGCGCTTGCACGACGCGCTGCCGATCGCTTAGAATTGTGACCATCGCCACCATCTCGTCACGATCTTCACCGGTGCTCTCCAGGCCCGTGCGGTCGTTTCGCCGCCCCGGCCGTCACGAACGGGAACCGCGACCATGCCTCCGCTGCTGCTGGAGCGCGGCAGCCGCTCGCCGCCGTCGTCCGGTTCCTGATCGCCGGGCAACCGGTGCTCCGGTACCGATGCGAGCCAGCGCCGCTACTGCTGGCCGACGGCTGGCGGTGCCCAGCCTCGGCAGGTGTGGCGGGCGGCTGCCTCGCATTCGTTCGGCGGTGCGCCCACGGGTGAGGCCGCCGGTCGTCTTCACCGTCACGAACACAGAAGGAGAGGAATCATGCGACGTGGGGTAGCAGCCTTGCTGATCACCCTGGCGCTGGCGACGGGCGTGTTCGGCGCGTCCGCACGCTGGAACTGCCTGGGCTTCGAGCACCGGTTCATGCTCGACACCTCGAACTACGGCATCTACCCGGCCCGGATGATGATGTTCGCCGACGCCGTGTGGGTGATCCCCTCGATCCCGGCCGCCGCTGCGGTGCCCGACAACATGATGGCCGGACTGCTGGTCTCCCAGGGCCAGCAGGCCTGGGCCATCCACTACAACCTGCCGGGAACGATCGCCTTCAACCGGCTGCGCACCGGCCTGAACCAGGCAGGGGGCAACCTGGGGCTGCTGGCCGACCGGCTGCGGCCCATGCCCGATGCGTTCTACGCGCGCAAGCTGGGCGACATGACGGTCGCGGGGCGTCTGGTCCTGGGCCTGGCCAGCAGCGAGCCGGTGGCCGACAAGTCCGCCAGCGGCATGGCGATCGACGTGGCGGGCGGCATCATCAAGCCCCTGTCCGTGGGCGACCTGGACGTGGGGCTGCGCATCGCCTCGGCCAGCTTCAAGGACGATGCCGCCAACATCGAGAGCACGGGGGGCATGGGCCTGGCGATGGACGCCCGCCTGCTCATGAAGGGCAGCGGCGGCGTCACGCTCATCCCGCTGTTCGGCTTCGAGTACGGCACGGATCCCACCGTGGACGGCGCCGCCGAGGTGTCGCGCCTGGGCGTCGACCTGGGGATCGGGTGGAACCGCATGGACGCCAGCAAGCGCATGCTGGTGTACGGAGCCACGCTGGCCTATGACGCGGTCACGACCTCGCCGCCGGCAGGCAGCGACGTGAGCGTCAACACCCTGGAGCTGGCCTACCTGGCCGGGTACGAGAAGCCGCTGAACAAGTGGCTGGTCGGCCGCGCCGGGGCCCGGGGGGTGATCACCAACAACAGCGGCGACAACCCGGCGGTGAACGGCACGCGCGCCAACTTCGACTACAACTTCGGCATCCGGACCATCTACCAGCGCGTGCTGCTCGACTTCCAGTTCGACAAGGCGCTGCTGCACCGCGGCCCGTACGTGCTGAGCGGCGCGGCCGCCAACTGGTCCCCCAACGTCTGCATCACCTACCTGCTGGAGCCGGCCGAGTAGCGGCAGCCGGGCCAGCCGAGCCTACCGCAGGCGCCGCGCGCTCCTGGCGTGGCGGCGCCTGCGGAACCTCGCATCGACTCGCGCTGGCGATCCCCCGGACCGCGCTGCCAGCGCCAGGTCCGGGGGTGTCGTCCTGCGCCCCGCGCCCCGCGGCCGCCGGCCCGCTTCCTCACAGCTTGCGCCGATCCTCGACCCGCTGGGCCTTTCCCTCGAAGCGCCGCAGCGTGCGCGGCTCGACCAGCTTCAGGTCCACCTTGATGCCCAGCACGCTCTGCAGGCGGCTGGCCAGCCGCTGGTGGAAGCCGTGCATCTCGCGCATGCGGTCGGCGAAGATCGCCTCCGAGGCCTCCACCTGCAGCTCGAACGTGTCCACGTTGTTCACCCGGTCCACGACGATGCGATAGTGCGGCCGGGTGTGCTCGAACTCCGCCAGCACGCTCTCCACCTGGCTGGGGAAGATGTTGACGCCGCGCACGATGATCATGTCGTCCGTGCGCCCCCGCGTCTTCGTCATCCGCAGATGGGTCCGACCGCACGCGCACGGCTCGGCCAGCAGCGCGGTCAGATCGCCGGTGCGGTAGCGGATGACCGGCAAGGCCTCCTTGGTCAGGCTGGTGAGGACCAGCTCGCCCGGCGCGCCGGCAGGCAGGGGCGTGCCGGTGGTCGGGTCGACGATCTCGGCGATGAAGTGGTCCTCGGCGATGTGCATGCCGCCCTGCGCCAGGCATTCGTAGGCCACGCCCGGGCCGATCACCTCGGACAGGCCGTAGTTGTCCGTGGCCGTGATGCCCAGCAGGCGCTGGATCTCGGCGCGCATCTCCTCGGACCAGGGCTCGCCGCCGAACAGGCCCCAGCGCAGCCGCAGGCGGTCGCGCAGGCCGCGGTCCTGGACCATCTCGCCCAGGTACAGCGCGTAGGAGGGCGTGCACACCAAAGCCGTGGTGCCCATGTCCTCCATGAGCATCAGCTGCCGGTCGCTGTTGCCCGCGGACGCCGGCACGACGCAGGCGCCCACCCGCTCGCAGCCAGCGTGGAGGCCGAACCCTCCCGTGAACAGCCCGTACCCGAACGCGATCTGCACCACGTCCTGGCGCCACACGCCGGCGGCCACCACCAGGCGCGCGATCAGCTCGCTCCACACGTCCAGGTCGCGGGCGGTGTATCCCACGATGGTCGGCTTGCCGGTGGTGCCCGTGGAGGCGTGGATGCGCACGACCTCCTCCATGGGCCGCGCGAAGGTGCCCGTGGGGTAGGCAGCGCGGAAGTCCTGCTTGACGGTGAAGGGCAGACGCGGCAGATCCTCCAGGCCCCGCACGCTCTCCGGGCGCACGCCCGCCGCCTCCATCTTGGCGCGGTAGTAGGGCACCCGTTCGCAGGCGTAGGTCACGCTCCGGCGCAGGCGCTCGGCCTGCAGCGCGGCCAGCGCCGGCCGCGGCATCGTCTCTCGCTCGGGGTTCCACATTCTGACGCTGGCGGTCACGAGACTCCCTCCCCACCTGGGTCTTCCTCTGCCGTCCCGCGGTTCCACTGGCCGCGGCGGCCAACGGCGGCCGCGCCGCTCGCTCGCCTCGCGGCCTGCGGGCTGCCAGACCGGCAGGCTGGTGGCGACGGCAGCGCCCGGCGCGCCGTGCATACCTACTCGCCCGACCGGAGGGGTGTCAAGCCGCCAGCGGCCCGAGCGTCCGCGCTGCCGGCGCGCCGGGCGTCGAGCCGCCGGCCTGGCGCCGGCGTGTTCCTGGATCGCCGCCGGGCGAGTTGTTATCTTGTGCCCGCGTTGTGCCCGCGTTGTGCCCGCGCCCTCCCGGTGGCCGACTGGCGGGAGCCGGCCGGCCGTCCCTGCACACGGAATCGCAGGAGCCCAGATGCGGACCATCCTCTCCGGCAACGCCGCGATCGCGCGCGGCGCGTACGAAGCGGGCGTCGAGCTCGCGGCCGCCTACCCGGGCACGCCGAGCACGGAGATCCTCGAGGAGATCGCGGCTCGGTACCAGGAGATCTACGCCGAGTGGTCGGTGAACGAGAAGGTGGCCTTCGAGGTGGCGTTCGGGGCGGCCCTGGGCGGCCGCCGTGCGCTGGCCGCCATGAAGCACGTGGGCGTCAACGTCGCGGCGGACGCCCTCATGACCGCGGCCTACACGGGGGTCAACGCCGGCATGGTGCTCGTGTCCGCCGACGACCCGGGCATGCACAGCTCCCAGAACGAGCAGGACAACCGCTACCTGGCGCGCCTGGCCAAGATCCCGCTGCTCGAGCCGGCCGACAGCCAGGAGGCCAAGGATTTCACCATCGCGGCGCTGCAGATCAGCGAGCAGTTCGACACGCCGGTGATGCTGCGCGTCACCACCCGCGTCTGCCACGGCCGCAGCCTCGTGACGCTGGGCGAGCGCCGCGTGCCCGCGCCGCGCCCCTACGTCAAGTCGGCGCAGAAGTACGTCATGATCCCCGCGCACGCCCGCCTCCGGCATGCGCTGCTGGAAGGACAGCGCCGGCCCGCGCTGCAGGCCCATGCCGAGAGCTTCCCCGGCAACCGGATCGAGATGGGCGACCCGGCTCTCGGGATCATCGCCAGCGGCGTGGCCTACCAGTACGCTCGCGAGGCCTTCCCGCAGGCGTCCTTCCTCAAGCTGGGCATGACCCACCCGCTGCCGGAAGCCCTCGTCCGCGATTTCGCCGGCCGCGTGCAGCGGCTGGTCGTCGTCGAGGAGCTGGAACCGTTCCTGGAAGAGCAGGTGCGCGCCCTGGGCCTGGCCGTGACCGGCAAGCAGGCGCTGCCCCGCACGGGCGAGCTGGCCCCGGAGATCGTCCGGCAGGCGCTGAACGGCCACGGGCGGCCGGCAGCCCCGGCGGCCTCGCCGGCGGACTTGCCGGCCCGGCCGCCGGTACTGTGCCCGGGATGCCCGCACCGTGGCCTCTTCCACGTGCTCAGAAAGCTCCGCCTGACCGTCGCCGGCGACATCGGCTGCTACACGCTCAGCGTGCTGCCGCCGCTGGACGCCATGGACACCTGCGTCTGCATGGGTGCCAGCATCGGCGTCGGCCAGGGCCTGGTCCGCGCTGCCGAGGCGAAGACCGCGGCCCGGGTGGTGGCCGTGCTCGGCGACTCGACGTTCATCCACGCCGGCATCCCCAGCCTGGTGAATGCCGTGTACAACCAGGCGCGGCTGACGGTGATCATCGCGGACAACCGGACCACGGCGATGACCGGACAGCAGGATCATCCGGGCACGGGGCGGACGCTGCGCGGGGACGCAGCCCCCGCGCTGGACTTCGAGGCGCTGGCGCGCGCCGTCGGCGTCCAGCACGTCGCCACGGTCGATCCGCTCGACGTGAGGAGCACCGAACAGGCCGTGCGCGCCTCGCTGACGGTGGCGGGGCCCGCGGTGATCATCGCGCGGCGGCCCTGCGTCTTCGTCGACAGGCAGCAGTTCGCCGGACCGGTGGCCGTCGATCCGGACCTGTGCAACCGCTGCCGGCTGTGCCTGCGGCTGGGCTGTCCCGCGCTCGGGCTCGGGGAGAAGGCGGTGGTGGTCGACAGGGCGCTGTGCGCAGGATGCGGGCTGTGCGCCGACATCTGTCCGCAGCACGCGTTCAGCCGCCCGCAGGCCAGAGAGAAGGCATGAACGAGACCGGCACGACCAGCATCCTCCTCGTCGGCGTCGGCGGCCAGGGCATCGTGCTGGCCAGCAGCCTGCTGGCCACCGTCTGTCTGGCCGCCGGCCACGAGGTCAAGCAGAGCGAGGTCCACGGCATGGCGCAGCGCGGCGGCAGCGTCAGCAGCCACGTCCGCTTCGGCATCTGCGTGCACTCGCCCACCATTCCGCGCGGCGAAGCCGACTACCTGGTGGGGTTCGAGCTGCTCGAGACCGGGCGCTGGCTGGACTACCTGGCGCCGGCGGGAACCGTGCTGACCAGCACCCAGCGCCTCGACCCGTTGCCCGTGGCCAGCGGTGCCGCGGTCTACCCGGCCGACCTGAGCGAACGGATCCGGGCGCGGGCTGCCGCCGCCCGGCTCCTGGATGCCCTCGAGATCGCGCGCCAGGCGGGCAGCGGGCGCGCGGCCAACATGGTCATGCTGGGCGGGCTGGCGCGCCATCTGCCGTTCGCCGAGGCAGCCTGGCGCGCGGCCATCGCCGAGCGCGTGCCGCCCAAGACGCTGGAGACGAACTGGAAAGCCTTCGTGGCAGGCAGGGACGCTTAGCGCAGACGTACCGGGAGGGAATCCATGCGATACGACGTGGAGTACCTGGACCAGGAAGCCCTGGAGAAGCTGCAGTTCGAGCGCCTCCGCAAGATCGCGGCGCATGCGCGGGACCACGTGGCCCACTACCGCCGGGTGTTCGCCGACCTGGGCGCGGCACCGGAGGACCTGCGCACCATGGACGATCTCCGGCGGCTGCCCTTCACGGACAAGGAGACGCTGCGGCTGAACTATCCCTACGGTATGTTCGCGGTGCCCATGGCTCAGGTCCGGGAGATCCACGCCTCCTCCGGCACCACCGGCAAGCCGACGGTGGTCGCCTACACGCGCAACGATCTGGCGGTGTGGTCCGAGGTCATGGCCCGCAGTCTGGCGTGCGCGGGCGTCACCGAGGACGACGTGGTCCAGAACGCCTACGGCTACGGGCTGTTCACCGGGGGTCTCGGAGTGCACTACGGCGCGCTGGAGCTGGGCGCCGCCATCGTGCCGATATCGGCGGGCGGCACGCGCCGCCAGCTCCAGCTCATGGAGGACTTCCACACCACGGTGATCACCTGCACGCCCTCCTACACGCTCTACATGGCCGACGAGGCCCGTTCGCTGGGCAAGGACCCGCGGCGCGCCTCGATCCGCATCGGCGTGCTCGGCGCCGAGCCCTGGAGCGAGGGCATGCGGCGCGAGATCGAGTCGGCCTGGGACATGAAGGCCTACAACATCTACGGCCTGTCCGAGATCATCGGCCCGGGCGTGGCCCAGGAGTGCACGGGCCAGTGCGGCATGCACCTGTGGGCCGATCACTTCCTGCCCGAGGTCGTGGACCCGGACACCGGCGCGCCGCTGCCCGAAGGCGAGGACGGCATGCTCGTCCTCACCACGCTCTCCAAGGAGGCGACACCGTTCCTGCGCTACGCCACCAAGGACATCGTCAGCATCACGTCCGAGAAGTGCCCGGCGTGCGGCCGCACCGCCCCCCGCATCAGCCGCGTCAAGGGCCGCACGGACGACATGCTCATCATCCGCGGCGTCAATGTGTTCCCCTCGCAGATCGAGGGGGTGCTCACGGAGATCGAGGGCACCGAGCCGCACTATCAGATCATCGTCAGCCGCGAGGGAGCCCTGGACTCCATCGAGGTGCAGGTCGAGGTGAACGAGCGGTACTTCTCCGACGAGATCCGCAAGCTGGAAGCGCTCGAGAAGCGGATCAAGAGCGAGATCGGCACCGTGCTGGGCATCAGCGTCGCCGTCAAGCTCGTCGAGCCACGGACCATTCCGCGCAGCGAGGGCAAGGCCAAGCGCGTCGTGGACACGCGGACTCTCTGACCGCCGCCCGCCGCGGTCTGCCCGCCCGCCGCGGGCCATCGCAAGGGAGCAGACGAACATGCAGGTACATCAGATCTCGATCTTCCTGGAGAACAGGGTGGGCCGCCTGCAGGAGGTCACCGAGGTGCTGGCCCGGCACGACATCAACATCCGCGCGCTGTCGCTGGCCGACACGTCGGACTTCGGCATCCTGCGGCTCATCGTCAACAAGCCCGCAGAGGCGGTGCGCATCCTGCGCGACAGCGGCTTCACGGTGCGCGAGAACGACGTGCTCGCCGTGGAGGTGGACGACCGCCCCGGCGGTCTGGCCCGCATCCTCAAGCTGTTCAGCCAGGCCGCGATCAGCGTCGAGTACATGTACGCGTTCGTCGAGCGGCACAGCGGCAACGCGGTGATGATCTTCCGCGTGGAGTCGCTGCCGCGCGCGATCAAGGCGCTGCAGGACGCCGGCATCGTGCTGCTCAGCGACGAGCAAGTCTGCTCGCTCTGAGGCGGCGAACCCATGCGCGAATCCGTCATCCGCCTGATGACCCGCCTGGCCGTCCAGCACGGCGCGGTCAATCTCTCCCAGGGCTTCACCGACGAGGCGCCTCACTTCGAGCTGGTGTGGGGCGGCGTGGCTGCGGCTCTGGGCGGCGACGACCCACGCATCCAGCATCTGGACGCGCTGACCCTGGAGGAGGCCCGGACCGAACTGGGCCTGACGCCAGCGGAGTTCGGCCGCCTGCCGCTGCGGGAGCTGCTGGCCCGCCTGCGCAACCCGCGCGACCGCTTCAACCAGTACTCGTTCCCCTTCGGGCTGCCCGAGCTGCGCCAGGCCATCGCGGAGTACACCTGGCGTTTCTACGGAGTGCGGCCGGATCCGGAGACGCAGATCACGGTGGTCCTGGGGGCCACGGAAGGTCTGTCCTCGGTGTTGCGGGCCGTGTGCTCGCCGGGCGAGGCGCTGGTGATCTTCCAGCCCTTCCACGAGATGTACCCCTCCCAGTCGGAGCTGTTCGGCCTGGAGCCGCGCTACGTCACGCTGCGCGAAGACCGCGCCACCGGCACCTGGCACATGGACCGGGACGAGGTGCGGGCCGCCTGCGGGCCGGGGGCGCGCGGGCTCGTCCTCAACACGCCGCACAATCCCACCGGCAAGGTGTTCGGACGCGACGACCTGGAGTTCATCGCCTCGCTGTGCCGCGAGCGCGAGCTGTTCGCCTTCACCGACGAGATCTACGAGCACATCGTGTACGACGGCCACCGCCACCATTACCTGGCGGGCTTCGAGGGCATGGCCGAACGGACGTTCGTCATCAACTCGATCTCCAAGACCGGCAGCGCCACGGGCTGGCGCGTCGGCTGGGTGATCTCGCCGGAGCAGTACACGCCGCGCATCCGCGCCGTCCACGACACGCTCGTCATCCAGGCGCCCACGCCCCTGCAGAAGGGCGCGGCCCGGCTCCTGCTGCAGGACGAGGCGGTGTTCCGCGAGCTGTCGCGGCCCTACGAGCGGAAACGGCAGACGCTGGTCGACGCCCTGCGCAAGGTCGGCTTCGCGGTGTCGCCGCCCGAAGGCTCCTACTATCTGTTCGCCGACTACCGCCAGGTGCCCCGCATCGGCGCCATGCCGCCCATGGAGGCAGCCATGCATCTGATCGAACAAGTGGGCGTGGCGTCCGTCCCGGGCGACAACTTCTACCGCGTCGGCACCGAGGGAAACGACTACCTGCGCTTCGCCTTCTGCCGCAGCCTGGAATCGCTGGAAGAGGCGGGCCGCAGACTGGCGCAGCGGCTGGGCTGAGGGCGGGGGCGGCCCCGGCGGCGGCCGGCGCCGCGCCTCCCGGGGCCGCGCTCAGTAGACGAAATCCCGGATGTCGTAGCGCGAGGTGAGGGGCGCGCCCGGCGGGTACTCGAGAGCCGCGCCCATGCGGTCCTGCTGCGCCACCATGTCCTCGTAGGCGAGCGCTCCCCAGCCCTGCTCCTGGCGCTGGCGGGCGTATGCCAGCCCGCCCTCCTCGAGCAGCGGCGAGAAGTACACGATGTCGCCGCTGCCCAGCGCCATCGCGCGCAGGACAGCCACCGTGTCGCGCTCGTGCGCCTCGGCATGAACGCGCCCGCCGATGCCCAGCAGGACGATGATGCCCGCGCGCAGGCCGGCGGCGCGCAGGCGCGCCACCGCCGCCACCGCGTCCGCGGCGCTGCTGGGCTTGCCCAGCTGCTCCAGCAGCCACTCGTTGCCGCTTTCGAGCCCCAGGTACAGACGGCGCAGCCCCGCTCGCCGCAGCGCCGCCAGCGCCGCCGGCGTGTGCCGCAGCACCGAGGCCGCGTCGGCGAACCCGTAGAACGGCCCCGGCGGGCCGCCCGCCGCTCCCAGCTGCCGGGCGCAGACCGCCATGGTCTGCAGCAGGCGCTCGGCCGGGGCGTGGAGCGCGTTGGCATCCCCGAGAAACACCGAGCGCCGGAGGCGGAGGCCCGCGCCCAGCAGCTCGACGATGGCGCCGACATGCGCGGCGACCTCGTCCATGGACTTGAGGCGGAAGCGCCGGTCGCGGTACAGCCCGCAGAACGTGCACCGATTCCAGGGGCAGCCCTCGCTGCTCTGGACCACCAGCGCCATGTACTGATCGGGCGGGAGGATGCTGACGGTGCGGTAGACCTGGTGGAAACGCGCCGCATGGGCCGCCAGCGCCGCCTCGTCCCAGCGCTCCAACCGCTCCAGCCACGCGCGCAGAGCGGCGGGCTCGGCCGCCCCTGCCGCCAGCAGCCCCCCGGCGCGCGCGGCCGCCCCGAACGCCGCGATCCGGGCACGGACATCGGCCGCGAACAGCCGCTGCTCCTCGGGGCCGAGGAAGCGGCGAACCCGGCGCGACGAGTCGCCGCCGCTCACCTTCAGCAGCACACGCCCGTCGAGACCGCGCCGGTAGTTCCTGCCCCCGACGAACGCTGCGTAGGGACGCCCCTCCAGATCGAAGGTGTAGTTGTCCGTGCCATCCACCGCCAGCGAGACCGCCCGGCTCTTCACGCGGAAGAGCCAGCGACGGCCGCCGGCGTCCAGATCGGCGCGCACTGGCGGTGGCACTCCTGCAACAGCCGCGTCCATCGCAAGCCGAAGACGGGGGGATCGCGCCCCCCTGTAGACAACCGCTCGCCGCACCCCCAAGTTATCGGCCGGCGATCAGCCGAGAGCGCCGGATGAATGTGGCGCCTGAGCGGATCGCGGGCAATCGGATCGGGAGGCGTCGTGGCCAGCACGGTGCACCCGCGCAGCCGGTCGGCCGGCACCCTGGTGCTGTTGGGGCTGCTGCTGGCGTCCGGCTGCCGCCAGCAGCGCGACGAGCCGGCCGTCGCGGTCGACTACTTCACCTGGGTCAACCCCATCACCGCCGCCAGCGTGCCGCTCCCGGAGGGCTGGCGCCACAGCCCCGAGGACGCCGCCAGGGGCCCGACCACCGTGGGCTACTTCGCCCCGAACTTCGCCCAGGCGCTGCACCGCTACGGGCACATCACGCTCCACTACGAGTACCTGAACGATCCTGCCTCGCCGATGACGCTGGAGCGCTTCGTCGACAATTTCTGGGGTTACATGCGCCACCTGGCCCGGCGCGAGGACGGGCCGCACTTCGCCCGCGCGGCGGGTCTGGCGACCGCCGACCTGACCCTGCGCGCCGAGCACGACCACCGGGTCCTGCTCCTCCAGGTCCGCTTCTGGACCCCGGACAACCGCGACTACTGGTATGCCGTGATCGAGCGGACCGAAGACGATGCCCGCTTCGCCGCCCTGGCTGCCCCGGTGGTCGACCTGCTCGTCCGCAGCACCCTGCCACCCCCTTTCTGACAGCGCGCCATGGCCATTGCCGAGACGAAGCGCTCGGGTAGCTATCGCCGCGTGCCTCCCTGTCTCCTGGCGCTGCTGGCCGGGATGCTCGCCGCCGGCTGCGCCGGCACCGACCTGCGCCCGGCGCCGGCCGAGCTGGGCCAGTACGCCAGCCGCAACGACTACCTCAGGCTGTTCGAGCCACGCGGCGATCTGATCCTGCACGGCGCGGGCGCCAACCCGCCGGACTTCGCCGCCTACTGGCGCGAACTGAGCCGCACGCCGCCGCTGCTATACGCCACCCACCTCGACCTGGACGCGCTCCGCCCCGGTTGGGCCCTGCAGGTCCTGGAGGTCGTCGATCGCTACCCGTTGCCGGTGCTGCCGCAGATCGCGCTCAGCATGACGCACGAGGGGCGCCCGTACGAGGTTAACGTCGCCCGTGGCGAGCTGGACGCCCAGCTCGAAATCCTCTGCCAGGGCCTGGCCGCCCTGCGCTGGCCGGTGTTCCTGCGCATCGGCTACGGCTTCGGCAGCCCGCTCACCGCCTATCGGCCCGAACCCTACCGGCACGCCTGGCAGCGGACGGTGGAGACCATCCGCGTGCGGCACGGCCTGCGCGGCGTCGCCATGGTCTGGTGTTACGCCGCCGACAGCGGTGCCGACTTCATGCCCTACTACCCCGGCAACGAGTACGTCGACTGGTGGGGACTGGATCTGTTCGACCCGCGGGCGACGCAGGCGCAGAGCACGCGCGAGTTCCTCGCCGCCGCGCACCGCCACAACTGCCCCGTGATGATCGGCGAGACCATGCCGCGCGGCGTGCCCATCGAGCCGGACAGCCGCATCTGGGAGCGGTGGTTCGTGCCGCTGTTCCGCTTCATCCGCGCCAACCCGGGCATCAAGGCGTTCTGCTACATCAACTGGGAGGCCGGCGGCCAGCGCCTCGCCGGCGATCTCGACCTCCTCGTGCGCTACACGCAGACCATGGAGGACGGCGCCTTCCTGCATGCGGTGCCGCTCGAGGAGTTGCGCTGGCGGCTGGGCTGGGACGGCCAGTAGCCGGGGCCGCCGCTGCTGCCGGCTAGAACCGCACCAGCGGCGCGCCGCTCACCTGCAGTACCACGAAGTTCACGAAGAAGAAGCCGAAGAAGACCACGTTGGCCAGCAGGACCGCGACCGACCCCCAGCCCGCCCGCGCCGGCCGCGGCAGCCTGCGGTTCAGGTAGATGAGCACCAGCGGGTAGATCAGCGACGCCAGATTGGCCATGTTGGCGGAGATCTGCAGCAGCTCGGTCGGCAGCGCCACATGGATGATGATGCCGATCAGCACGATGAAGCCGACTGCCAGCAGGTAGTAGAACCGCCGTGGATCGCCGCCGATCCAGGCCCGCAGGCGCGGGCAGACCGCCAGCGCCGTGTCGGTGGTGTTGCGGATCAGCATCTCGAGGATGGTCGTCTGCGTCTTGAACAGGACCAGGGTGCTGAGCAGCAGCGTGAACGGGAACAGCCAGCCCGCCACGCGCCCCAGCTCGGACGCGGCGTACACCGGCATGTTCCCCGTGTCGGGCACCGCCGCGCCGGGCCGCTGCGTCAGCGCGACGATGAAGACGCTGGGGATGAACATGCCGAGCAGCGCGCCGCCGCAGAAGACCACCCACTGGTCGATGACCAGGAAGCCCAGCCAGCGCCGCCAGGTGCGGGCGTTGGCCTCGCTCTCGCGGAAGGTCACGCCCGAACTCAGCACCTCGTGGCGCTCGCCGCCGATCAGCCCCGAGAGGAACCCGGTGCGGTGCCCCATGCCGTAGCCGTGGTCGCGGTAGTAGTTGATCAGCATGAAGTTCATGCCCGCCCCGAAGCCGGTATAGCCGATGATCGACCCGAGCGTGGTCGCGTCGATGCCTCGCGGCGGCGCCGCGGGTATCACCGCGCCGGCGAGCATCGTTCGCCACAGGGAGCCGGGCACGAACACGACGGCGAGGACCGTCAAGGTCGCCAGCACGAAGAACACCAGGAACGTGTCGACGGCCTCCAGCGTGCGGACGATCTTGCGGCCGAACAGGAAGACCCCCAAGGACAGGACCATCAGGCCGACGGCCGTCACCCGCACGATCTCGAGCTCGCCTGGCCGGGCCGCGTCCATGGTC
>CAZPXM010000053.1:2176-23516 GCA_964591015.1 uncultured Gemmatimonadaceae bacterium | reverse complement strand
CAGCGACGCCACGTCCAGCTCGCGAACCGCCGCGCCGTCGTCGATGCGCGCGCGTGGATTCTGGCCGCTCCCCAGCGGCTCCTTGCTGCTCACGACGCCCGCCGTGTACAGCTCTTCCAGCACCGCACGGCAGGCAGCCGTGAAGCCCTCGACCTGATCCGCGGACGCGCCAGCCAGTGCTGCTGTCAGGCGCGCGACCGCCTCGCTCGAGATCGCTGCCGTGACCTGCGGGAGTTGCCGGCGCAGGTGGCGCCGCCTGAGCGTGTCTGCCACGTCGAGCCTGGCCGTATGGGCCAGGAGTGCCAGCGCCGAGTCGAGTCGGGCTACCTGCCTTTCGGCAACGCCCACCCTCGGCTGCAGCGCGATCGGTACGGCGCGCACCGCCTCGAGGCGCTCGGCAGCCAGTTCGCTGTCGCTCTTGTGGACATAGAAAAGGAAGGGGGCACGGATCGTCTCGGCGGCCCTGCTTCCCACGCGGAGCAGCGGGACGCTGTGAGGGCGCTGATAGGGCGACAGGTAGGCGAGCGCGGCAGCGACCGCCACCCCGAGCGCGACGCGGCAGGCCCACAGCCCGCGCGGCCCAAGGCGCTGCCGGCGCGAGCGCAGGAGTCGGGCCGGCGAATGCCAGTGGTGCAGCCAGGCGAGGGAGGCACGCCAGAGGCTCATGCCGGTTCCCTGGTCTCCGGGCCTGCCTGGCGCTGCTGGCGCTCGTACGCCTTGACGATCTCCTGAACCAGAGCGTTGCGAACCACGTCGCGCTGGGTCAGGTACACGAATGCAAGCCCTGGCACGCCGCGCAGCACGCCCTGCACGTCCACCAGTCCGGAGATCTGCCCTTTCGGCAGGTCGGTCTGGGTGATGTCGCCAGTCACCACGGCGCGCGAGTGACGGCCCAGGCGCGTCAGGAACATCTTCATCTGCGGCGGCGTGGTGTTCTGCGCCTCGTCGAGGATGATGAACGAGTCGTTCAGCGTGCGACCGCGCATGTACGCGAGCGGCACGACCTCGACGATCTTCATGTCCTGCATGCGCCGCAGGCGCTCCGGTTCGAGCAGGTCCTGAAGTGCGTCGTACAGCGGCCGGAGGTACGGATCGACCTTGTCCTCGAACGAACCGGGCAAGAAGCCCAGGCTCTCCCCGGCTTCGACCGCCGGCCGTGCCAACAGGATCCGCGAGACCTCCTTGGCGCGCAGCGCCGCCACCGCGACGGCCACGGCCAGGTAGGTCTTTCCCGTTCCCGCCGGCCCGATGGCGAAGACCACGTCGTTGTCGGCCATCGCCTGCAGGTAGCTTGCCTGCCCGGAGGTGCGCGGCCGCACGATGGCTCGGTAGGTCCGCGCCTCGCGCGATCCGGCCGCCAGCGGGGGCGCGGCGCCACGCTGGATGATGCCCGGCACTTCCTCGGGCCCGATCCCGCCGGCGCGCAGCTGTTCCACCACCTCCGCCAACAGGGTCGCCGCAGCATCCACCGCCGGTGGGGGGCCATCCAGCACCAGAACGCCGTCGCGGGCGACCACCGAGATGCCGTAGCTCTTCTCGAGGAGGGCCAGATGAGCGTCGTGCCGCCCGAAGAGGGTCAGGCGGTCGACACCGGTTGTCAGCACCGAAGCGCGGCCGGATCGATCGGACATAGGCGAGAAACGCTGCACCCCCGCCGCGATGAGCGCATCGCCGTGGCAGGAGCGGTCGAAAGGAAGGAAGACCTCAGACTCTCACGCCGCGAACGGCTCGACCCGGCAGCCCTCGGCGGGTCGAAGGACCGTGCTCAAGGTACCGAGGGGCCATGGGGAAGTCAAGCAGGGGACCACGGGCGGCGCCGCTGGGCGAGGCGCCGCGCGGACGCTCAGGGCACCTGTGGTTCCGGCTCCACGAGCGTCCTGATCGCCAACTCCCTGAGTTGCTCGGCGCTGACCGGCCCGGGAGCGCGCTCCATGAGCCCGACGGCCTTGTTCGTCTTGGGGAACGCGATCACGTCGCGGATGGAGTCCTCCCCGCACATCATGGCGATGAGGCGGTCGTACCCGAAGGCGATGCCCCCGTGAGGCGGAGCGCCGTACTCCAAGGCGTCCAGCAGGAATCCGAACTTGCTCTGCGCCTCTTCGCGCGACAGCGCCAGCAGATCGAAAAGCCGCGTCTGCACTTCGCGCTGGAAGATGCGGATGCTGCCGCCGGCCACCTCGTTCCCGTTGAGGACCAGATCGTACGCCTTGGCCCGGACCTCGAGCGGGGCGCTCTCCAACCTGTCCAGGTCCTCGTCCAGCGGTGCCGTGAACGGGTGGTGCTTGGCGACGCAGCGGCCGGCCTCGTCGTCGTACTCCAACAGCGGGAAGTGCGTCACCCAGAGCGGGGCCCAGGCCCCGCGGGGTACCAGCTCCAGCCGGCGAGCCAGCTCCAGTCTGAGGGCGCCGAGGGCGCGGGCGATGACCGCGGGCTGGTCAGCGACGAACAGGAGCAGATCCCCGGGCTGGGAGTCCATGGCGCGTACGAGCTCGGCGCGCGCCTGCTCCGGGAAGAACTTGGCGATCGATGACTCGAGGCCCGCGTCGGTGTGCCGCATCCATGCCAGTCCTTTGGCCCCCAGCCGCTGGACGAAGGCTCCAAGATCGTCGATCTGACTCCTTGGCATTTCGCTGCCCGACTTGACGTTGATACCTCGAACCTCGCCCTTTGACTCAATGACCGAGCGAAACACCTTGAACTCCGACTTGCGGACCGCTTCGGTCAGCGGGCGCAGCTCCAGGCCAAAGCGCAGGTCGGGCTTGTCGGACCCGTAGCGGGCCATCGCCTCGGCGTACTCCAGGCGTGGGAACGGGTCGGGCAGCGAGACGCCCACCACCTCGCGGAAAAGGGTCCGCGTCAGCGCCTCGGCCACCTCCATGACGTCCGTCTCGCGGACGAACGACATCTCGACGTCGATCTGCGTGAACTCCGGCTGCCGGTCGGCGCGCAGGTCCTCGTCGCGGAAGCACTTGACGATCTGGAAATAGCGGTCCAGGCCGGCGACCATCAGGAGCTGCTTGTACGTCTGCGGGCTCTGCGGCAGCGCGTAGAACAGCCCCGGATGCACCCGGCTCGGGACCAGGTAGTCGCGGGCGCCCTCTGGAGTGCTGCGGATCAGGAACGGGGTCTCCACCTCCAGAAAGCCGCGCGCATCCATGAAGGCGCGGGTGAGCTGGGCAGCCCGGTGACGCAGGCGCAGGTTGGCGACCATGCGCGGCCGCCTGAGGTCCAGATAGCGGTACCGCAGCCGGACGTCCTCGCCGATGTCGAGTTCGTCCTCGATCTGCAGCGGGGGCGACGCGGCGGCGTTCAGTACTTTCAGCGCCTCGCAGTTCACCTCCACCTGGCCGGTCTGCAGGCGCGGGTTGACCATGCCTTCGGGACGGGCCTCGACCACGCCGCGCACGGCGATCACGTACTCGCTCCGCAAGGACTCGGCCTTGGCGTGGGCGGCGGCATCGTGCTGCGGGTTGAAGACGACCTGCGTGATGCCTTCGCGGTCGCGCAGGTCGATGAAGATCACGCCGCCGTGATCCCGCCGGCGCGCCACCCAGCCCATGAGGGTGACGCGAGCGCCGACATCTTCCAGCCGCAGCGCCGCGCAGTGGTGTGTTCGCTGCCAGTCACCCAGGGGCTCCAGAGCGCCCATACGATCTCCCGCAATGCGTCAGCGCGTTCACCGCGAGGCCGCCACAGCCGCGGCCCTTGCCCAGTCCGTGCTGAGCCGCCAGCCGGCGGCAGGCGTTGGAGCCGAGCACGAGCGAGCACGAACAGGAGGCGGCAACCTAAGCCCTTCGTCTGGCCATGTCAAGGCGGACGGCACCCCGCGGCCGCTGGTTGACACACGGCAGCGGGCCGGTACATTGGCCTGGCGTCCGGGCGAGTGTCGCGCCTGTCGTGTCTGTCGGGTCGAGCGTGGAAGGGGAGGCCGGCGGAGCGCTGGCGCTCGGAAGGAGTGCGCCGGGCCGTTCGCCGGCAAGAGGATGCCATGTCCGTCGATGTCCGTATCCCTCCGCCGCTGCGCCGGCTGACGGGCGGTCGAGGCCGAGTCCAGGTGGAGGCGCGCACCGTCGAGGAGCTGCTCGACGCGCTCGAGGCCGCCCACGCGGGTCTGGGCGCCAAGCTCCGCGACGAGACCGGAGCGGTCCGTCGCTACATCAGCATCTACGTGGGGGATCAGGACATCCGCTTCATCGGTGGTCTGGCGGCCCCTCTGCGGGACGGCGACGCAGTGTCCATAGTCCCGGCCATCGCCGGCGGCTAGGACGATCGCGGGCGCCTAGGACGGCCGCGCGCAGCGGCGGGGCAGAGCCGGGGATGGCTCAGGCCAGGCTGGCCACGTACCGGCTCAGGCGCGACTTGTACCTCGCGCCGGTGTTCCGCGCGATGGCGCCCTTCTTGGCGGACTTGTCGATCACCGACATCGCCTCGCGAAGCCGCTGCTGGGCCGCGGCCGGATCCTGGCTGGCCCGGACCTTCCTCATCGCGGTGCGCACGGCCGAGCGGATGGCCTTGTTGCGCGCCCTGGCCTTCAGGCTGCTGCGGAGGCGCTTCCGGGACGATCTGAGATTCGGCACTGCGCTGCTCCTTTTCCTGCCTTGAGCCCCGGCCGCGTGGCAGCGGGCCCGGGGTTCCGTCGGCTGCGCGCGGTCCACACGGTGGCCGAGCGAGCCCGGCGCGCGCGAACGAGGCGCCCGGCAGGCGCGCTGCCCCGCTCGCCAGGGGGCGACTATGATAAGGGCACCCAGTGCTTTGCGCAATGGCGCGTGGCTGGCGACCGGCACCCGCCGCGGCGAGGCCCCCGCACCCGCGGCGCGGCGGCCGATCGTGGCCAGCGCACGCTCCGGCTGCCGCGGTTGCGGCCGCGGGATGGTTTGACACAGCCCTGGCGTGCACTATAGTTGGCCCACTTCCGCACCAGGCTTCGCTGCGCCTGTCCAGCCGGGCGCTGAAGCGTCACGGGCCGCGAGCGATGGCTACCCACCACATCCGCAACTTCTGCATCATCGCGCACATCGACCACGGGAAGTCGACTCTGGCGGATCGCCTGCTGGAGCTGACCCACACGCTCAGCGCCAAGCAGATGCACGCGCAGGTTCTCGACAGCATGGACCTGGAGCGCGAGCGCGGCATCACGATCAAGGCTCACCCGGTCCGCATGCACTACCAGGGCGCCGACGGGAACGTGTACCAGCTCAACCTGATCGACACGCCCGGCCACGTGGACTTCGCCTACGAGGTCTCCCGCAGCCTGGCTGCCTGCGAGGGAGCCGTGCTGGTGGTGGACGCCACCCAGGGCGTCGAGGCACAGACGGTCAGCAACCTGCTGCTGGCGCTTCACCACGATCTGGCCATCGTGCCTGTGATCAACAAGATCGACGCCGCCAGCGCCCAGCCCGATTCCGTGCGGCAGCAGATCCACGAGCTGCTCGGCGGCGACCAGGACGAGATCCTCGCCATCAGTGCCAAGGATGGCATCGGCATCGAGGCCGTGCTCGAGGCCATAGTCCGGCGAGTCCCGCCGCCGGATGGGGACGAGGCGCGGCCGCTGCGCGCCCTGGTCTTCGATTCCCTGTATGACCAGTACCGGGGCGTCGTCACCTTCGTGCGCGTGGTGGACGGCGCTGTCCGTCCCGGCGATCGGATCCGCTTCCACTCCACCGGCAGGGCGTACGACGTCGAGGAGGTGGGGCTGCTGCGCCTCGAGAGGGTCCCCACGGCGGCGCTGCAGGCCGGCGAAGTCGGCTACATGATCGCCGCCATCAAGGTCCTCGACGAGGCTCCCGTGGGGGACACGGTGGTTCCTGCGGACCGTTCCGGCGTGGCCCCCCTCCCGGGCTACCAGCCCCTCAAGCCGATGGTGTTCAGCGGGCTGTACCCCGTGAACCCCGACGACTACGAGGAACTCCGCGATGCCCTGGGCCGACTCAAGCTGAACGATGCCGCCCTGACGTTCGAGCCGGAGAGCTCGCCGGCCCTGGGGTTCGGGTTCCGCTGCGGCTTCCTGGGCATGCTCCACATGGAGATCATCCAGGAGCGGTTGGAGCGCGAGCATCGGGTCGATATCATCGCCACGCTGCCCAACGTTCGCTATGAGGCGCTGACCAAGTCCGGCGAGACCGTCCAGGTCGACAACCCGGCGCGCCTGCCGCCCGCTGCCGCCATCGCCGAGATTCGCGAGCCCATCCTCGCCGTGCAGGTGCTGGTGCCCGCCGAGTACATCGGCGGCGTCATGAAGGTGTGCGCGGATCGACGGGGGGTGTACCGGAACACGGAATACCTGGACGCCAGCCGGGCCATGCTGTCGTTCGAGCTGCCGCTGGCGGAGATCGTCATCGATTTCTACGATCGCCTCAAGTCGGTCTCGCGTGGCTACGCGTCCTTCGACTACGAGCACAAGGAGATGCGGGCCAGCGATCTGGTGCGGCTCGATCTGCTGATCAACGGCGAGCCGCTGGACGCCATGTCGGTGATCATTCATCGCGACAAGGCGTTCGAGTGGGGGCAGAAGTTCTGCAGCAAGCTGAAGGAGCTCATTCCGCGCCAGCTATTCGAGGTGGTCATCCAGGCGGCGGTGGGCTCCAAGGTCATCGCCCGGACAGTGGTGCGCCCCTTCCGCAAGAACGTCATCGCCAAGTGCTACGGCGGCGACATCACGCGCAAGCGGAAGCTGCTGGAGAAGCAGAAGGAGGGGAAGAAGCGCATGAAGCAGTTCGGCCGGGTCGAGATCCCGCAGGAAGCGTTCCTGGCCGCACTGCAGCTGGGCGAGTGATGGCCAAGCGATTGCCGTTTCCGTCGCGGGGCGGCGGCCGGCCGGCGCCGCGCTGGCGCCGGCGGCGGCCCCGCGGGCGGGGCTCGTCCCTGGCCGCTGTGGCGACCGCCGTCGGCGTCGCCGTCTGCGCGCGGCTGTTCCTGCTGCAGGGCTTCCGCGTGCCGTCGCGCGCCATGGAAGACACGGTGCTGGCTGGCGAGTACCTGCTGGTCGACAAGATGAGTTACGGGGTCCGCATCCCGTTCGTTCGCTGGCGGCTGCCGGGCTGGGCCGAGCCCCGTGCCGGCGACGTGGTGGTTTTCGAGGCGGCGCACGACGATCGCCGCCTGCTGGTGAAGCGCTGCGTGGCGGTGGCAGGACAGCTGGTGGAGGGGCGCCACAAGGTCATCTACGTGGACGGCAGGCGCAGCATCGATCCGCCGCGCTCCAAGTACGTCGACGCGCACATCCTCGATCCCGCGCACAGCCCGCGCGACAGCTTCGGGCCCGTGCGCGTCCCGCCGGATGCCGTCTTCGTGGTCGGCGACAACCGGGATCGCAGCCGGGACAGCCGCCACTGGGGCGCGCTGCCCGTGAGCGCGATCGTGGGGCGGGCCCGGCGGGTCTACTGGTCGTGCGAGCCGGTGGGAACGCCTGGCGACGGTTCCTGGGGCGACGCGCTGCGCAGCCTGCTCACGCTTCCGAGTCGCCTGCGCTGGAGGCGCCTCGGCGCCGGCGTCAGGTGAGGTGAACGAGCGCGGCCTGTACGTGCACGTGCCCTTCTGCAGCGGGCGCTGTCGCTACTGCGGCTTCTATGCGGAGGTTGGCAGGGAAGGGGACCTCGACCGCTACATCGACGCGGTGGTGGCGGAGCTGCGGCAGCGCACGAGTGCGCTCGGGTGGGAACCGCTGGCCTCCGTGTTCATCGGAGGAGGCACTCCCAGCCTGCTGAGTCCTGCCCACGTGGAGCGGGTCCTGGCGGAGGTGCGGCGCAGTCCCGGGCTGCGCGAGGATGCCGAGGTCACCCTGGAGGCCAATCCCGGCAGCAGCGGCATCGCCCGCCTCGCCGGCTACCGAAGCAGCGGCGTCAACCGTCTCAGCCTCGGCGTCCAGTCGTTCGACGCGGAGACGCTGCGGTGGCTGGGCAGGCGGCACACAGTCGAGGACGCGCTCCGGGCGTGCGCCGCGGCCCGCGACGCCGGGTTCGGGGTGGTCAGCCTCGATCTGCTGGCGGCCGTGCCCGGCATGCCGGCGTGTGCCTGGGAGCGCACGCTGGCGACGGCGCTTCGCCTCAGGCCCGAGCATGTGTCGGTCTACTGCCTGTCCGTCGAGCCGGGAACGGCGCTGGCGGCTCAGGTCGACAGCGGGGCGGTTGCCGCCCCGGACGAGGAGGCTCAGGCGCGCGCGTACGAGCTCGGCTGTGCGCGGCTGAGCGCGGCCGGGTACGAGCACTACGAGATCTCCAATTTCGCCGTGCCGGGGCACCGCTGCCGGCACAACTGGGCCTGCTGGCGCGGGCAGGAGTATCTCGGCGTGGGGGCGGCCGCGCACAGCTCCATCGGGGCCGTGCGGTCGTGGAACTACCGCTCGCTCGATCGGTACCTGGCCAGCATCGAACAGGGGCGGACAGCCCAGGCCGGGCAGGAGCAGTTGTCGCCGGCGGTGCGGCGCCAGGAGCGTCTGTGGCTGGAGCTGCGCACCTGCGACGGCGCCGTGCTGACGGCTGCGGAGGCGCAGGCACTGGAGACCCACCCGCGCCTGCGCTCCCTGATGGAGGCGGGCGTGCTCCGCTGGCGCGGCGGCCGGCTGCAGGTGGACGGTGCCGGTTGGCTGCTGGCGGATGCGCTGGCCATCGAAGCGATGGACCTGGTGGAGGGCCGAAGGGCCGCGCCCGGCGAGGGCCGCAGGCACGACCCGGCGCCCTCTGGGAGGCACGATCCATGAGAACGCATGCGGCGATCGCCGCCGTGGCCCTGGCACTCGGCTGGGTGGCCAGCGCGCCGGCGCAGACGGACGAGCGGGAGCGTTCGGTGGTCACCAGCGAGCTGGCGGAGCCCCCCGAGCCGAAGGATCGCGCGAGTCCGACGCACATCAACCTCGAGGCCTACCGCGAGGTGCTGGCCAGTGGGCGCTACGTGGTCGGTCCCGGCGATCGGTTCCTCGTGCACGTCCCCGGGATGGAGCAGCCGGTCGAGGCGCCGGTCATGGCCGAGGGCGGTGTGTTCGTTCCGGGAGTGGGCACGGTGCCAGTCGGCGGCACGAGCCTGGCCGAGGCGCGGGCGCGGGTCCAGGCCGCCTTTCGCCGGTCCTTCCGCAGCGGCGACGTCGAGCTGGAGCTGGTTGCTCTGCGCAGCTTCCCGGTGGCGGTGGTGGGAGCGGTCGGCAGTCCGGGAGTGGTGCTGTCCAGTGCGGTCGAGCGCGTGAGCGAGGCCATCCGCAAGGCGGGCAACCTGGGCGCCAACGCTTCCCGGCGCCGCATCCGGCTGGTGCGCACCGGCAGGCTCGATGCTGCCCGCTGGCAGCGACTCGCGCAGTGCCCGGCGCTGGCCGACTCCCTCGACCGCGCCGGTGTGGCCGAGAGAGTGGACCTCGAGCTGTTCAACGTGACCGGCGACTCGCGGTACAACCCGTTCGTCGAAGACGGCGATCGCGTGATCGTGCCCGCCAGGCTTGCCGAGGTGGCGGCGCGCGGCGGGGTCAACCGCGAGGGATTCTTCGAGTTCGTGCCGGGAGACCGCGTCAGCGACCTGCTCGCCCTGTGCCTGGGGCTGGCGCCCGGTCACGACCCTGGGCGTACCGTGGTGTTCCGTCTACTGGGCAGCGGGCGCGCCCGCCAGTCCATCCCGGTGGACCTGGCAGCCATCGCTGCCGGGGATTCGACGGCAGATCTGGCGCTGGAGCCCGAGGACTGGCTGGTCGTCCGAGAACAGGCCGATCGCGCCAACACGAGTGCGGTGCGCGTCACCGGGCAGGTCGTCTCGCCGGGCTACTACGTGGTGGAGAAGGGCAGGACGCGGCTGCGGGACGTCATCGAGTGGGCCGGCGGGATCACCGAGGACGCCTCGCTCTGGAAGGCCCGGGTCTACCGTGCCGCCGATCCCGATCTGACGCCCGGCGGACGGCTCGAGGCGCCGCTGGACCCGGAGTTCGAGCGCATCAAGACGATACCGGTGTCGGAGCGAACTCGGGAGGAAGACCAGTACTTCGTCATGAAGAGCCGGGAAGTCCCCGGCCAGATGGTGGTGGACTTCGTGGCGCTGTTCGAGGAGGGCGACGAGACCCAGAACATCCTGCTGATGCCCGGCGATCTGATCGTGATCCCGCACACCCAGCGGACGGTCATCGTGAGCGGACAGGCGGCCTATCCTGGCGCGCTGACGCACCGACCGGGCCTGCGCGTGCGCGACTACGTGGAGCTGGCCGGGGGGCTGGGGTGGCGCGCCTCGAAGGATATCCGGGTCATCAAGGCGCGCACCGGCGAGATCAAACGAGCCTCGGACGCGGTGCAGGTGGACCCCGGCGACCGGATCTGGATCAAGGAGAAGCCGGAGCGCGACTACTGGGCCATCTTCCGCGACACGATGGGCGTGTTGGGCGAGCTGTCCACCGTGGTCCTCGTCTACGTGTCCTTCGCGAACAAGTGAGCGCGCACCATGGCCGACCATGAGCGCAGTCTGCTGGACTACGCCTACGTGCTGCTGAAGTGGCGCCGCCTGATCGCGTTCTCGACCGTCGGCGTGGCTGTTGTCGCGGCGGTTGTCAGCCTGCTGCTGCCCCAGCGATGGACGGCGCGGACCACGCTGCTGCCGCCCGAGGAGGATGTCGGGCAGCTGTGGGCGAGCTCGCTGCTGGGCGCAGCGGCGCCGCCCAACCTGACTCGCCTGCTCGGTGCCGGCAACTCGTCCGATCGCCTGCTGACCATGCTGGCCAGCCAGCGCGTGTTGGGGGCGATCGTGGACAGCTTCTCTCTGGGGGCGGAGTACGGGGTCCCGACGCGCGATCTGGCGATCATGCGCCTCGACGAGCACGTGGATCGCGAGCGAGGTGACGATGGTGCGCTGCACATCGCGGTGACTGCCAGCAGCCCCGAGCTTGCGGCAGCCCTGTGCAACGCGCTGGCCTCCGAGCTGGACGAGGTGAACCGGGAGTACAAGAGCCTGCAGGCCAGATCCTTGAAGGTGTTTCTTGAGAACCGGGCTGAGGCGGTCAGCCGCGAGCTGGCCTCGGCCGGGGACCGGCTGCGCGCGTTCCAGGAGCAGCACCGCCTGGTGGACCTCGAGGAGCAGACCGCCGCGATCGTGGATCTGGTCAAGGGGATCGCGCGCGAACTGGCGTTGAAGCAGGCCGAGCTGGGCGTGAGCCAGCGGCTGTTGGGCCCGGAGCACGAGCAGCGCCAGCGCGAGACGCTGGAAGCCAGCGAACTGGCGCGTCAGTTCTCGCTGCTGGCAGACGGCACCGACGGCGGTCCGGAGGCCGCACTCCCGGCCGGCGGCGCGGCCGCGCTCGGTCCGGCCCTGATGCGGCTGCCAGGGCTCGCCCAGGAATACGCGGCCCTGCGGCTGGAGGTCGAGGTCAAGGAGGCGGTGCTGGGCTACCTGCGCACACAGCTAGAGGAGGCGCGCTGCCGAGAGGCCAGGGACACGCCGACTCTCCTGGTTCTCGACCCCGCCACCCCACCGTCTGTGCGCAGTGCGCCGCGGCGCACGCTCATCGTGTTGGTGGCCACGGCCCTGGCGCTGGCGGGAAGTGTCCTGGCGGCCTTCGCCCTGGAGTCCGCCGGCTGCCTGGCGGCCCGCCACCAGGAGCGCCTGCAGGACATCCGCGCGCTGTTCGGCGCCTGAGGAGGAGAGCGGCTCCGCTCGCGCGGCCGCTCTGCGCGTTGCCCGGCGCCAGCCGGTCGCTGCCCGTCAGGGGTCGGCGGCGTCGCAGGCAGGGGCCGCGCGAGAAAGACAACGGGGCCGCGACGGATCGCGGCCCCTTCTTGCGCAGGTGGTGGGGGGAGCAGGATTCGAACCTACGTAGGCGTGCGCCAGCAGATTTACAGTCTGCCCTCGTTGACCGCTTGAGTATCCCCCCGAAGTCCGGTGCCGTTCGGGGCGGGACAAGATAGCCCCGCGCCGTACGCGTGTCAATGCGGCTCCCTCGTCAGTCGCCGTCGGCCAGGGTCTTGAGGGTGTGGTTGCGCGTCGGATGCCGCAGCTTGCTCAAGGCGCGCTCCTTGAGCTGGCGGATGCGCTCGCGCGTCAGCCCCATCAGCCCGCCGATCTGCTCGAGGGTGAGCGCCTCGTTCCCGTCCAGCCCGAAATAGAGGCGGATGATGCGGAGTTCGCGTTCGTCCAGGCTGTGGAGCACCTCCTCCAGCTGCACGCGGGCCGACTCGCGCAGCACGTCTGCGTCCGGCGTCTCCTGACTGCTGTCCGCCAGGATGTTGAGCAGACTGCGCTCGTCGTCCTCCTCGAAGGTCTCGTCCAGCGAGCGCACCGAGCGCGCGCTCAACACCGTCTCCAGCACCTCCTCGGGAGGCACGTCCAGCTCCGCGGCGATCTCCTCGATGTTGGGGTCGCTCTCGCGGCCCTGCCCCAGCTTGCGCGACGCCTTCGAGATGTCCTTGAGCAGGCTGACCTTGTTCAGCGGCAACCGCACGGTGCGCGCGTGTTCGGCGATGGACTGCAGGATGGACTGGCGGATCCACCAGACGGCATAGGAGATGAACTTGTAGCCCTTGGTCCCGTCGAAGCGCTCGGCGGCTGTCAGCAGGCCCAGGTTCCCGGCGCTGATGAGGTCGGATAGCGAGAGACCGCGGTTCTGGTACTTCTTGGCGACATCGACCACGAAACGCAGGTTGGCCTGCACCATCTCGTCGCGGGCTGCGGTGTCTCCCTCCTGGATGCGCGCTGCCAGCTCGACCTCGCGCTCGCGCGACAGCGGTCGCGAGGAGGCGATGTCGTCAAAGTAGAGGCGCAGCGTGGTCTCTTCGTCCTGGTAGCTGTGCATGAGATCTCCGAGCTCCGTTCGTCCTTCGGGGCGGGGCGCGGTGAATCACTCACCGAGCGCGCGGCTCTCGTCGGCCGCGACCAACCTTATCCTGCCTTCGACGAAGTCCTCCAGCGCCACAGCAGGCGCGGAGACGCTGCCTTCTGTCTCGTTCTCTCGCTGCTTCGAGTTGACCTCCCGAGCCCTCTTGGACAGAGCCCGAGCCGCCGCGAACGGATTGCCCATCTCCTCCATCTTGAAAAACACATCCCGGTCGAAGATCGACTTCACCATACACAGACTCCCCTCGTCTCGCGTACACGCACACTCCGGCGTCGGGCAAGAGCCCGGCCACGAGCGCATGCAGCGTCTGAGCAACAGGGCAGATCGTCGGATGGTCGGCGCACAGCGCGCTGGTTCTGGGTTGGCGGGAGCCGCTGCCCCGACTGGCGGGCGGGCAGTCGGTCGCCGGGTACATAAACCGCCGCTCTCTGCCGCAGGGGCCATGCCTTGCAGACCGGCTGCTGTGTGAACATACGATTCCGCCCGGCTTGCCGCCAGAGTCCGCGTGCGGCCGGACTGCGGCGACGCCCGCGAGGCGCCGGACGGCCTGCGGATCCACCCGGCACCGCGTTCGCCGCCGCCTGGCGCCGCCAAGCGGCGCCAGAATCTACCGAATGCAGCTGGAATATCAACTCAGGGCAGTCGCTGGTAGCGGCCGGCAGTGCGCCAGTCGGGCCTGCTGCGCCCGTTGGCGTCCCACACGATCCGGCCGGCGCGGAGCGTCAGCTCGCAGCAGAGCCGCTGGGTGCCCGGCAGGCGCGCTCCCCCGGAATCCACGAAGCCAAAGTCGCCCTGGTGCAGGCTGAACGCCGCCACGTCAGCAGCGGCGCCCGGGCCGAGGTGCCCCAGCTCCGGGCGTCCGAGCACCTCCGCCGGTCGCTGCGTCGAGCGCCGCACGACCTCGTGCAGAGGCATCCCCATGGCCAGGAACTTGCTCATCGTCGTCGGCATCGTCGCGTCGACGGAGAGCCGGCTGGCCTTGTGCAGGTCGGTGCTGATCGCATCCGGGGGGAAGCCCTGCTCGAGGGCGCGCACCGCGATCCGGAACCAGAACGAGCCGCCGCCATGGCCGGTGTCGAAGACGATGCCGCGAGCGCGCGCCTGCCGCACGTACTCCTGCACCCGATCGCGCTCATCCAGGAGCGGGATGTGGGCGGCATACATGTGCGTGTGGATGTCGCCCGGACCCATGCGCGCCAGCAGCTCGGCGTACGACCGGGTGGGCTGCGGCGCGAAGTCGATCATCGCCACGGTGCCGCTGCGCCGCGCCGCCGCGACGGCGCCGCCAGCCGACTCCCAGCCCGGCCCGCCGAAGTGGGCGGACTTGACACCCACCGCGATGTCGGCGTTGTCCCGCACCGCGGCCGCACAGGCGTCCGGGTCCATCTCGGCCACGTCTTGCTCGGGGGCGCCGGTCATGCCCGCACCAACGATGTTGACGAATGCCAGCACGCGCGTCTGCGACCGCTCCACGATCGTGCGGCGGAGGCGGTCCAGGTCGCGCCAGCCGGCGCCGCCCGCGTCGGCGACGGTGGTCACTCCGTACGGCAGCGAGTGCTGGTCGGGGAAGAGCCAGCCGTCGTAGCCGCCAAAGACGTGCACGTGCATGTCCACGAGCCCGGGGAAGAGGTACAGGCCGCAAAGGTCGAGGACCTTGGCGGCCTGCTGCGGTGCCAGCCCGTGGCCCACGGCGGCGATGCGCTCGCCGCGGATCGCCACGTCCAGCGATGCGTCCACCCCGTGCCGCGGGTCGATCACGCGGCCTCCCTGCAGCAGCAGGTCCCAGGAAGCAGTCACGCCGGCCTCCCTCGAGAAGTTCGTCGCTGCGCCCGACCGGACCGGACGGTACCATAGGCCCCCGAGCAGACCCGGGTCAAGCGTGGCGCCCATCATGGCGGCGAAGGTCCGGTTTGCCTCGGGTGTGATCGTGTCTCACATTCGAACGGCGGACCGACGGGGCGTCGGGCAGCGGGCATCCCGTGGCAGGGGGACGAGATGGGCAGTGCGGTGACGGTGGCGGTGACGGGCGCGGCCGGGCAGATCGGGTACGCGCTTCTTCCCAGGCTGATTTCCGGCGAGGTGTACGGTCCAGGCACGCCCATCCGACTGCGGCTCGTGGAAGTGCCACCGGCCCTGCCCGCCCTGGGCGGCGTGGCCATGGAGCTGGTCGACTGCGCGGCACCCCTGCTGGCCGAGGTGGAGATCACGGACGATCCCAGGCGCGCCTTCGCGGGCGCCAACTGGGTCCTTCTGATCGGCTCCAAGCCGCGCACCAAGGGCATGGAGCGCAAGGATCTCATCCGCGACAACGGACCCATCTTCGTGGGCCAGGGGCTGGCGCTGGAACGGGCGGCCGCCGACGTGCGGGTCCTCGTGGTCGGTAACCCCGCCAACACCAATTGCCTGATCGCGATGCGGCACGCGGCCCGCGTGGGGGTGCCGGCGGCGCGCTTTGCGGCCATGACGCGGCTCGATCAGAACCGGGCGCGGGCTCTGCTGGCGAAGAAGGCCGGGGTAGGAGTGGCGGCCGTCACCCGCGTGGCGGTGTGGGGCAACCACAGCGCCACCCAGTACCCGGACGGCGAGAATGCCTGCATCGGTGGCCGTCCGGCCCCGGAGGTCATCGGCGACGGGCAATGGCTGCGCACGGAGTTCGTCGCGGCGGTCCAGCAGCGGGGGGCGGCAGTGATCGCTGCCCGTGGCCTCTCCTCCGCCGCCTCGGCGGCGCAGGCGGTCGTGGACCATGTGCGCAGCATGGGCCAGGCCACGCCGGCGGACGACTGGTTCTCGGCGGGGGTTCCCGCGGACGGCAGCTACGGGGTCGAGCCGGGGCTGGTGTTCTCGTACCCGCTGCGAGCCGACGGCAGCGGGGGTTGGGAGATCGTTCAGGGGCTTCCGTTGAGCGAGTTCGCGCGCGGCCGGCTGACCGCCACCGAGAAGGAGCTGGTCGAGGAGCGGGACGTGGTCGCCGATCTCCTCCGGTAGATCAGGCGGGGGTGCATGCGAGCCTACTGCGCTCGGTACTACGATGCGTACTTCGTCGGCGTCCCTGGCGACACCGCATTCTACGTGAGCCGGCTGCGCGGGGTCAGCGGCCCCGTGCTGGAAGTCGGCGCGGGGACCGGCCGCCTCCTGCTGCCCCTGGCCGAGGCAGGCGTCGAGGTGATCGGACTGGAACCTGACGCCCAGTTGGTTGCTCGCGCGCGCCGGCGTCTGGCCCGCGCCCCGGCTCGGGTGCGCAAGCGCGTCCGGCTCGTCCAGGGCCTGGTCCAGGACCTCGATCTGGGGCATGCGATCGGCGGGGTCCTCATCCCGTACCGTGGCTTCCAGCATCTGCTGACGCCAGCGGACCAGTGCCAGGCGCTGGGGCGCCTGCGTGACCATCTGCGGCCGGAGGGCCGGCTCTGGATGGACACGTACGACCCGCTGGCCGAGATGCTGCGCAGCGGCCCGGAGACCGCCCTGCGGCTGGACACGGATTTCCTCGATCCGGAGACGGGGCGGCGGGTGAACGTGTGGTACGCGCGGCGCCTGGACCTGGAGCTGCAACTGCTGGAGCAGGACCTGATCTTCGAGGAAGTCGGGGCGGACGGCCGCACGGGGCGGCGCACCCACTCGCAGCTGGTCCTGCGCTACACGCCGCGCCAGGAGATGGTGTACCTGCTGGAACGCTGCGGGTTCGCCGTCGAAGAGCTCTACGGCGACTTCGCCGGTGGCCCGTATCGCGGCTCCGGCAACCAGGTGTGGGTCGTCCGCCGGACATGAGCATGTACCGCCACGTCATCTGGGACTGGAACGGCACGCTGCTGGACGACGCCTGGCTGTGTCTGGAGGTGATCAACGAGCTGCTGGGTCGGGCCGGGTTGCCGCGAGTCGACGCTGACCGGTATGCCGCGGTGTTCGGGTTCCCGCTCGACGAGTACTGCCGGCAGCTGGGATTCGCGTCCGGCCGGGAGGCGTACGAGCGACTGAGCGACGACTTCTCGGTCATCTACGAGGCGCGCCGGCGGGAATGCTCCCTGCGGCGCGGCGCCCGCCAGGTGCTCGCGCAGCTCGGCGAGCTGGGGGTGAGCCAGTCGCTGCTCTCCGCCTACAGCCATCCGCGGCTGGTCGAGCTGGTGGAGGCGTACGGCCTGTCGGCCCATTTCCGCATCGTCGCCGGTGCCGACAACGAGTACGGCGAGGGCAAGGTCGAGATGGGGCGCCGACAGCTGCGCGAACTGGGGTGCGCACCCGAAGACGTTCTGTTCGTGGGCGACACGCTCCACGACTGGGAGGTGGCCCAGGCGGTGGGGGCGAGCTGCGTCCTGGTCGATTCGGGGCACCAGCACGCGCACCGGCTGCGACGCGCCGGCACCCTGGTGCTGGCCGATCTGGCTGGAGTGGTGCCGGTCGTCATGCAGGGGCCGGCAGCCGCGCTGCCGGCAGCCGCGCCGCCGGCCGGCGCGACGCTGGTGGGCGCGACGCTGGTGGGCGCGACGCCCGCGGCCGGGACGCCGACGGGCGCGCTGCGGGCAGCCAGTCCCGGCCCCACCGCCGTCGCGTGGGACCGCCGCGCGCGGGTTGCCGCGACGCGCGACCAGGCGCTGCCGACCTCGCGGAGCGAGCCATGCGAACGCCCGTGAGACTGGCCATCGCCGGCGCGGGTTCGCGCGGCACGGTGTACGCGCAGTACGCCAGCGAGCACCCCGACAGGGCGCGGGTGGTCGCCGTGGCGGAGCCGCGCGCTGCCTACCGGCAGCGCCTGGCGGCTCGCCACGGTCTGGATGCGGCCCACGCCTACGCAGACTGGGAGGAGATGGCGGCGGCCAGGCCGGCCGCGGACGCGGTGGTCATCGCCACGCAGGACGCCATGCACGTGGAGCCGGCGCAGCGGTTCGCCGCGCTCGGGTACCACCTGCTGCTGGAGAAGCCGATGGCCCCGGACGAGCCCGGTTGCCGGGCCATCCACGCGGCGGTCAAGGGCACCGGCGTGATGTGCGCCGTGTGCCATGTGCTGCGCTATACGCCCTACACGCGGCAACTGAAGGCCCTGCTCGACGCCGGGGCCGTGGGGGAGATCGTCTCGCTGCAGCACCTCGAACCGGTCGGGTACTGGCACCAGGCGCACTCCTTCGTGCGCGGGAACTGGCGCAGCGAGCGCGAGTCGTCGCCCATGCTGCTGGCCAAGTCCTGTCACGACATCGACTGGCTCAGCCACATCGTGGGCCAGCCATGCCTGCGCGTGAGCTCGTTCGGTTCGCTGCAGCACTTCCGCCCCGAGCGCAAGCCGCCCGCGGCGGGCGCGGCCACCCGCTGTGTGGACTGCAGCCACGAGCCGCAGTGCCCGTACTCGGCTCTGAGGATCTACCTCGGACGTCTGGCGCAGGGTCACAGCGGCTGGCCCGTCGATGTCCTGGCCTCCGAGGTGACCGTCGACACCATCGTCCAGGCGCTGCGCACGGGGCCGTACGGGCGCTGCGTGTACGCCTGCGACAACGATGTTGTCGACCATCAGGTCGTCAACCTGGAGTACGCTGGCGGAGCGACCGCGGCCTTCACGATGACCGCCTTCACCCGCTCGCGCGACCGGGAGACGCACATCTTCGGCACGAGTGGAGAGATCTACGGCGACGGCGCGACGATCCAGCGCTTCGATTTCCGGACCGAGCGGCTGGAGACCGTCGATACGCGCCGCGCCGAGTCGTCCGCGCTGGCCGGCCACGGCGGCGGCGATGCGGGGCTGATGGAGGCGTTCGTGACCGCGGTCGCCGAGGATCGGCCGGAGGCGCTGCTGTCCGGCGTCGACGCGAGCCTCGAAAGCCACCGGATCGTCTTCGCTGCGGAGCGATCGCGGCGCACGGGGGAGACGGTGACGTTGTGATGCCCGGGGCAGCCGCTGGCATGACGGCGGGGCTGGCCTCCTGGTGCGAGATCGACGCCGGAGCGCTGCAGGCGAACGTCGCCCAGCTCCGCGCCGGACTGCGGCCGGCGACCCTGCTGGGCATCGCGGTGAAGAGCAACGCGTACGGCCATGGACTGGTGCCCTGCGCGCGCCTCTTCGTGGCCGCGGGCGCCGACTGGCTCGTCGTGCACGCCGTGGGCGAGGCCACGCGGCTGCGGGCGGCCGGCATTCGGGCGCCGGTGTACGTGTGCGGGCGCATCCGGCCGGCCCAGGCAGAGGAGGTCGTGCGCGCCGACGCCCGCGTCGTGGTGAGCGGCTCGGAGGATGTCGAGGCCCTGGGTGCGGCGGCCCGCGCCACCGGACGTCGCGTCTGCGTGCACCTGAAGCTGGAGACCGGCATGCACCGGCAGGGCGTCAACCTCGACGAGGCGCTGGCGCTCGCCAGCCACGTGCAGCGGCACCCGTCCCTGGTGCTGGAGGGCCTGGCCACGCATCTGGCCGACATGGCCGACGAGGGCGACCACGCCCTGGGGCGCCAGCAGCTCGAGCTGCTGCAGGCGGGCGCCCTGGCCCTGGCCCGGGCGGGCTTCGCCGTGCCCGTCGTGCACGGCGCCAACTCGGCGGCGGCGCTGCTGTGGCCCGAGAGCCACCACCAGCTCGTGCGCGTCGGGATCGCCGCGTACGGGCTGTGGCCGTCGGCGGCGGTGCGGGCCGCCGTGCTGGCGCGGGCCGCCGTTCAGCCGCTGCACCCGGCCCCGGTGCTGACGCCGGCGCTCAGCTGGCGGGCCCGCCTCAGCCAGGTGAAGTCCGTGCCCGCCGGCGCCCATGTCGGCTACGGGTGCACCTATCGCACGGAACGCCCCTGTCGGATCGCGGTGCTGCCGGTCGGCTACTACGAGGGATTCGACCGCCGTCTGTCGAACGTGGGGCAGGTGCTGGTCGCCGGGCGCCGCGCTGCCGTGCGGGGGCGGGTCTGCATGAACCTGAGCATGGTCGACGTCACGGATATCCCGGCGGCGGAGGGCGCCGTGGCCACGCTGCTCGGGCGGGACGGGGACCAGGCGGTCACCGCCGACGACTGGGCCGAGTGGATGGGCACGATCAACTACGAGGTCGTCGCCCGCATTCACCCGGACCAGCCGCGACTCGTGCGCCTGCCCGACGGCCGACTGGTCGCGGGCGACGACGCGTTGCTCGCCGCGCCGCGCTGTCTCCCTTCGTGACGCGGCCGACACTGGCCCCGCCGGGCGCCGCCGGCGCCGGGCCGCGGCTCAGCGCCCGACCTGCCGCGCTGCGCTCAGCGCCCTGGCGCTCACGCCCAGCACCGCCAGGAAGCCCTCGGAATCCCGGTGGTCGAAGTCGCCGACCGCCTCCATGGACGACGTGTCGGGGCTGTACAGGCTGTGGGGCACGTCGGTCGCGCTGTGGAAGGACACCGTGCCCCGGAACAGTTCGACCGCGATCGTCCCCGTGGCGAGCTGGGCGAAGTGCTCGACCAGCCGGCGCGCTGCCTGAGAGGCGGTGTCGAACCAGTACCCCTGGTAGATCTGCTCGGCGAGGAACGCCGAGACCTGGTCGTACAGACGCCGCGCGCGCCGGTCCAGCAGCAACTGCAGCAGATAGCCGTAGCAGGTTCCCAGCAGCTCCATGCCGGGGGCCTCGTACACGCCGCGCGACTTGATGCCCACGAAGCGGTTCTCGACCGTGTGCAGGCCGATGCCCACTCCGTGCCGGCCGGCGATCTGGTTGCTGAGGGCGATGGCCTGTTGCGGGCCGACCGGCTGGTCACCGATCCGCACCGGCGCACCGCGCTCGAACCGCACCACGAATACCTCCGGTTTCGCTGCGGCTTCGGTGGGCAGGACGCCCATGCCCGGCTCGATGCGCCGCGCCGGCGTCTGCAGCGACTCCAGCTCGCCCGCCTCGTGCGTCAGCCCCAGCATGTTGGCATCGGTCGAGTAGGGCTTGGCGTGCGTGGCACTGATGGGCAGCCCGTGGGCGTGGCAGTAGTCGATCATCTGCTTGCGGCCGCCGAACTCCGCGAGAAACGCCTGGTCGCGCCACGGGGCATACACGCGGATCTCCGGGGCCAGCATCTGCGTGGCCACCTGGAAGCGCACCTGGTCGTTGCCGCGCCCGGTGGCGCCGTGCCCGAGGACCGCGATGCCGCGCCGCCGCAGTTCGGGGACCATGCCCTCGACGACCACGTGCCGGGCGATGCCGGTGGTGTTCCAGTAGCCGCCTTCGTAGCGCGCCCCGGCCTGGATCACCTGCAGCCCGGCCCGACAGAGCGCATCCTTCAGGTCGGCAACGATCATCTCCTCGGCACCGCAGGCCAGCATCCGCCGGCGGACGTCGTCGATGTCGCGCTCGTCCGGCTGGCCCAGATCGGCGGTGTAGGCGACCACGTGGACGCCGTGCCGGGTCAGCCAGTGGGTGATCGTGCAGCTGTCCAACCCTCCCGACACCGCGACCATGATCTGCTGGCCCTGCAACTGCTGGACATCCATGCTCGACCTTCCCCGTGCGAAGGAGGCGGCGCCGGGCGGCCGCAGGACGGCACGCCTGCTGGCCTGCTGGACACCGCGCCCGACGATGGTGCCAGGCGCCCGCCTCGGCGATGGCGGAACAGATCAGTCTGGGGCGGATTACTCTAGCGATCGCGCGCG
>CAZPXM010000053.1:0-2076 GCA_964591015.1 uncultured Gemmatimonadaceae bacterium | reverse complement strand
CAGCCGCCGAGAGGAAGAGGCGAGCCCATGCTCATCGACGCGCACAACCACCCGAACTGGCACGGCTTCGACGCGGCGCGGATCCTCCGAAACATGGACGAGCACGGCATCGATCAGATGTGGCTGTTCAGTTGGGAGGTCCCCCAGGACGAATACGATCCCGCCTACCACGCGGTGCTGCCGCCGACCAGCGTCGGCATCGGACTGGGCGATGTGCTCGCGGTCGCCAGCGCTGCTCCAGACCGGTTCGTGCCCGGGTACATCCCGCACCCCAAGCGCCCGGACGCGATCGACCGCCTCGCTGCCGCGATCGAGATCCACGGCGTCCGGCTCGCCGGCGAACTGAAGGTCCGGTTGACGTTCGACGACCCGGACGCGCTGCGCCTCTACGGCTTCTGCGGCCGGCGTCGCCTGCCCATCACCATCCATCTGGACTATCCGCTGGACCATGGGCGCGGAGCCTACCCGCGGCCCAACTGGTGGTACGGCGGCAGCATCGAGGCCCTCGAGCGCGCCCTGCTCGCGTGTCCCGAGGCGATCTTCGTCGGGCACGGCCCCGGCTTCTGGGCCCATGTCTCGGCCGATGGACGCCACGCCGTCGAGGCCTACCCCTCGGGGCCGGTCGTGCCGGGCGGGAAGCTGCAGGAGCTGCTGCGGCGCTGCCCGAACCTGTGGGCGGATCTGTCGGCCGGCTCCGGCCTGCGCGCCCTCCAGCGCGACGTCGTGCACGCGCGGCGGTTCATCGACGAGTTCCAGGACCGGCTGCTGTTCGCTCGCGACTACTTCGACGCCGCGCTGATGGACTTCCTGGTCAGCCTGGACCTGCCGGCTCCGGTCTTCGCGAAGCTCACCCACCTCAACGCACAGCGGCTCCTGGCGACCTACCCGGCCGCGGGCACCAGCGATGGCTAGCACCCGGCTGGAGTCGCCGGCGGGCGCGCGGCTGGGGCGCTGGCGGGCGGTCCGCCACCAGGCCGAGGCAGCGCTGGCAGGGCCGGCGGTGAGGCCGCGGTGGCCCCGGGCCCTGTGGATGGCCCTGCTGGTCGCCCGGGCGGCTGCGGGGGAGCTGGTGGCCGGGGCGCAGCCGGAGGCGCTGGCCCTGCGGCGCGAGTACAACGCGGTCGCGGCCAGCATCGACACGCTGGTGCGGCTCGGCGCGGGCCCGGGCCTGCCGGCGCTGCTCGCTCGCGGCGCTGGCCGGCCCGACATCGTGCCGGCGGGCTTCACCCTCGTGGTGCTCCTGTGGGCCGACGACGAGGCCGAGCTGTCGCTGAACGGCCTCCGGGTTGCCCGGACCCGGCTGACGCCCGTCGAGGTGGCCATCCCCGCCGCGTACGTGGCCGAGAGCAATGTCCTGGTCGCCCGCTGCTGGGACACGGACCGCGTCGAGAGCGGCTTCATGGCGGGTGTCTATCTGCGCGACCAGGCGGGCCTGCGCCCGGTGCTGGTCACCGACGCGGCCCACTGGCGGCTCGACGGAGCGCCGGCGGCGGAGATCTACTACGCGCACTCGCAGCCGGACATTCCCAGCGCGAAGGTGCTGTGGGGCCCGCAGCTCTTCGGGCGCGTGCAGCTCGCGGCCGAGTTCAGCGCGGCGTCGCTGGCCGCGGCCGCCGGTGTCACCCCGCTGGCGCGGCCGCGGGTCCGCCTCGAGCAACGGCCCATGGAGGATCACGAGGTCGTCGAACGTCTGGTGCGGCTCCAGCGCCGGCGCGAGGAGTTGGCCGCGGCGCTGGCGCGGCTCCGCACGGGCACCGGTGCGGCGCGGTTCGCCGGCGCGCCCGGCGCGCCCGGCGGGCTGGCAGCGCTGAGCCTGGGGCGAGCGGGCCGGCTCGCCGACAGCACCAGCGCGATCACCGCCGAGCGAGTGGCCAGGTGGGCGTCGTCGCTGCCGCCCGCGCAGCGGGCGCTGCTGCTCGACGAGTCGCGTCCGCTGAAGGGAGAGACGGCGGCTACCGCCGAGAGGGGCCGTCTGCCTGGCGCCAGTTCCGGCACGGTCGACCGTCGCTCCGACTACCGGCCGCCGCCGGAGCGGCCGCTTCCGGTCGCGGGCGGCAGCGGCGGGCGGCGGGGGGC
>CAZPXM010000052.1:3751-23766 GCA_964591015.1 uncultured Gemmatimonadaceae bacterium | reverse complement strand
CTCGTTGGTCGAGCCCTCGAAGCCAACTGCAATTTCCTCCGCGTCTGGGGTGGTGGGCTTTACGAGAGCGAAGATCTCTACGAGTTCTGCGACGAGAAGGGCATCCTCGTCTGGCAGGAGTTCATCTTCGCCTGCGCCAAGTATCCCGTCACGGACCTGGGCTTCTACCAGGACGTGCAGCGCGAGGCCACCTACCAGATCCGGCGCCTGGCCTCGCATCCCAGCCTGATCGCCTGGTGCGGCAACAACGAGATGGAGTGGGGCGCCTGGAGCTGGGGCTACGACCAGAGCGCGCCGGTGCTGCCCGACCACGCGCTGTTCCACCTCGCCCTGCCGCGGCTGCTGCAGCAGGAGGACCCGCTGCGCTACTACCAGCCGTCGTCGCCCTACTCGCCGGGTCTGCTGCCGCCCAACGCGGACGAGGTCGGCGACCAGCACCCCTGGTCCATCGGCTTCGCGAACACCGACTTCCGCGGGTACCGGGCCATGGCCTGCCGCTTCCCCAACGAGGGCGGCATCCTCGGCCCGGCGGCGCTGCCGACGGTGCTGGCCTGCCTGCCGGAGGGCCACCGGCGCGTCCAGTCCTTCGCCTGGCAGGTCCACGACAACTCGATCGGCAGCGCGGGCGAACCCAGCCACGCGGACGCGATGATCGCCCAGTGGCTCGGCCTGGACGTGCGCCGGCTGAGCCTCGAGGAGTACGTGTACCGGGCCGGTCTGGTGCAGGGCGAGGGGCTGCGCGAGTACTGCGAGAACTTCCGGCGCCGCATGTTCGACAGCGCCGCGGCCATCTTCTGGATGTTCAACGACACCTGGCCCACGACGCGCAGCTGGACCATCGTCGACTACTACCTGCGCCGCACGCCGGCGTTCTATCCCGTGCGGCGCGCCATGCAGCCGGTGCACGTGGTCCTGGTGCTGGGGGAGGAGCGGGTGGACGTCTACGGCATCAACGACACGCAGGAGACCGTCGTGGGCGAGCTGGACTACGGCGTGTTCGCGCTGGCCGGCGACTACCCGCTCCGGCAGCGCGCCGAGGTCCGGCTGGCGCCCAACAGCTCGACGCCCATCGCCTCCTTTGCGGCGGCCGCGTGGGCCCAGCGCCAGGCGAGCATGGCGTTCGCCGTGCTCACCCGCGACGGCCGCGTGCTGGCGCGCAACCGGCTGTTCGCGCCGCTGTTCCGCCAGCTCCAGTGGCCCGTCGCGCAGGTGGACGTGCGCCTGACGAAGGGGGAGGCGGTGTTCCGCTCGCCCGTGTATGTCTGGGGGGTCTGTCTGGACCTGGAGGGCGAGCGCCGGCTCGCCGACAACTTCTTCGACCTGTATCCCGGTCAGGAGGTGCGGCTGCCCTGGAGCGATCCCGAGCCCCCGCGCGTGCTGTTCACCGGGAATCTGGCGCCCGGCAGCAGCGAGCCGGCGACCGTGTAGGGCTCGGGCTGCCGGGCGCCGCGGGGTCGCCGCCGACTCAGGTCGCCTCCTGCAGTTCGGGGGTGGCCCCGGCGTCGGCGATCGCCCACAGCATCTCGCGCACCTTGTACAGCGCGAAGGAGGGCGAGAGCGGGGTGATGTAGTTGAACTCCGCGTCGGGCGCATAGGGGTCCTGGGGCACGGTGCGGGTGGCGTCGGCGCTCACCACGGCAGCGTGCTCGAACCAGTTGCCCTCCCACAGGGGGTGGGGGCGCCGACCCAGTTGCGTGGCGCACAGATGGCGCAGCAGGCGCGCGCCGATGCGGGCGAATTCCGGGTCCCCGGTGAGCCGGTAGGCGTACGCCAGGCCGGGCAGCAGGAAGAAGTCGCCGGAGCGGAACAGCCCTGAACCCCGCGGATTGCGCTCGCCCTGCGGCATGGCGAAACGCTGCACGGCGTCTCTGGCGGGGTGGAGATTGTAGCGGACGAACCAGCGCGCCAGGCGCAGGAAACCCTCGCCCACGTCCGCGGCGCCGCTGTGCTCGTGGAGGCGGTGCAGGGCTTCCAGCGCGTGCAGCTCGGACAGCGTGCTGGGGCCGGCGAACTCGTCGGGGAATCCCTCGCCGGCGCGGTGCTGCTCCGCCCAGGTGGGCCCGGCGCCCGGGAAGTAGCCCTCCGGCGCCTGATAGGCCAGCAGGTCGCGAGCCACGGCCAGGGCGCCTTCCAGGTGCCCGGGGGCGTGCGTGGCGGCATGGAACATCAGGTTCATCGTGATCCCGAGCACGAAGTTGCGCAGGTTGTCCGCGGCGAACGGACGCTGCTGGAATTCGGCCAGCGCCATGCGACGCAGCCCGTCCAGGTCCTGCCGCGCGAACGGATCGTCGCAGACGCAGCAATAGGTGGCCAGGCCGTCCAGCCACAGATGGTCCATGGACCGGTGGGACATGGCCCGGTAGCAGTGGCCGAACGAGTGGGTGTACAATCCCGTGTCATCCCCGTGGCGGACATCCACGTCGAGCAGGTGGCGGGCGGCCTGCAGCGCCAGCGGCCAGGCCCGGCGCTGGTCGGTCAGATGGAAGTGCGCCAGCAGGCCCTGCAGGGGGTCGTTCTCGTTGTTGTTCCAGTACCCGGCGCGCGGGAAACGCTCGGTGCCGCGGTAGGCGCGGCCCAGGCGTGACTCGGGCGTGAAGACGATGTACCGCAGGTCGCCGTAGTCGAACTTGCCCCAGGTCCACCCGCCGTCCATGTGACGCTCGAACCAGCCCAGGGCCCGCGCGGTCAGCCGGTCCACCGGCGCGCAGCCCGGGGCGCCAGCGGCCAGCGTGCGGCCGAACACCTCGGTGCTCGCCACGTATGCCGGCTCCACCACGCCGCGGTCGGGAGCCAGGTGTCCCAGGCGGGCGGCCCGGGCAAAGCGCGCCGCGGCCGGGGGCGCCAGATCCAGGACGAACTCCTGGGTCTTGGCCAGCCCCGGGATGGCCTCCAGGCAGGCGCGCTCGGGATCGATGCAGGCCCAGTAGGGCTGCGCCATCAGCGAGTCGTAGTCCGGCCCCCGCCCGTACGGAGCCGGCTCCGGCCCGCGCGGCAGCAGCCGGTGCCGGCGGACGATGGCCGGGTTGGCTCGCTCCGGCCACAGCCCCACCGCCAGCTCCCGCGTCCTCAGGCTCAGCTCGTTGGGGTACTCGGCGGCGAACCGCGGCACCCACACGCCGATCGCCGCGCCCTGGCCTCTGCCGATCGCCCATCCCGGCGCCTGCCTGCCGCCGGCGCCGCCGGATGCCAGTTCCACCGGCGCACCCCAGCCGGCGCGCATGGCCCGATAGCGTTCGGCGTCGTCCTGGAGCACGTACACCTCGTCGTCGCCGGCCACCGGCACCGTGCAGATGCCGTGGGCGCAGCCCAGCTCGACCCGCTCCAGCGCGAAGGCCAGCGGCAGCCGGTAGCGGATATCCGCCACCAGCGCGGGCGGGTTCTCGGCGGCATTCAGCCAGGTGACGGCCAGCCGGAGCAGCGGGCTGTCCCGCCACACGTCCAGGCGCAGGCGGCAGGTCAGCATGGTCTTGCGGCCGCTGTGGGTGAGCGCCGCGGTGGCCAGGATGACGCCGTGCAGCGGCCCGGCTCGGTGCACCCAGGCCCGCCAGGTGGCGGCGGCCCGCGCGGTGCCGTACAGCCGGCCATCGGCCGCGCGCGCCAGCAGGCCCCCGTGGGGCGAGCGCGCGGTCACGGCGACCTCGCGGCCGCGCTGGCGCAGGACGATTCCGCCCAGCAACGGCTCCCGTTCCTCCTCGAGCGGCACCGGCAGGTGCCTGGGTATGGACCAGGCCAGCCGGCCGGTATCGACGGCGATCGACTCGCCGTCCTCGCGCGCCAGCGGCGGCGCTTCCGGCAGGCCAGTTGCGGCCGCCCGGAGGCGCAGCGCGCCGGGCTGTCGCGGCGTCCGGCAGATCACCTGGAGCCACTTGATCGAGCCGTCGGGCCAGGTGGCCAGCACGTGCGCCTGCGCCGGCAGCTCTTCTCCCTGGCCGCCGGTGATCTGGATGGTGGGAGCGGCCAGGGCGCCGGCCGCGAAGGGGACGGCCGTCTCCAGGTACATGGCCTGCAGCCCGCCGCGGCGCGCGGACGGGTGGATGACGATGACTGGCGGTGACAAGGGGGCTTCTCCGCGCCGGATCGCTGCCGGATCGTGCTAGAAGGGAACCGTCGCCGGTTCACTCAGGACCGCGTCGGCCAGGCGACGGGCGGCACCCACTGGATGCGGCGTGTGCCAGTACGGACCCGAGTACGTGCCGGCAGCGGGCCAGCCGAACAGGGGCTCGTAGGACAGCAGGAAGAACCCGCGGCAGCCAGCCTGCCGGGCCGTCTGGATGTCCTCGCAGAGCGCCTCGATGGTCCCGCGCGGCACGCCCGGCCCGAGCGACGGCAGCAAGCCCAGGATCAGCGGACAGCGAGCCAGCTGCACGTCGGTGCGCAGCGTGTCCAGCAGCCGCTGGCGGGGGATCTGCCCGTAGTCCATCGGCTGCACGAAGTCGCAGCGCAGGCTGAAGGCCAGCCAGTCCTGGAACACGCCGGCGATGGCGGCGCGGCGCTGGGGAAAGACGTACGCGCCGATCCTGATGCCCGGCCGGGCGGCGCGGGCCGCAGCATTGAGCAGGTCCAGGTCGGCCAGCACGGTCTGGCAGCGGCAGTCGACCTCCGCCGGCGACGGCCAGCGGGTGTTCAGGTCCTCCCCGGCGAAGGCGCGGAACTTCTCGCGACAATGGGCGCAGTAGCAGGGGAAGCGGAAGCGGAGGAAATCCCAGACGATGGCATCCAGTGCGTAGCGGCCGACCTGCTCCCGGACCAGGCGGACGACGTAGTCCACGTACTCGTCGTTGCTGGGGCAGCCCCAGTTGTCCCAGCGCAGCTCGCCGCGCTTGCCGCCCAAGCAGGCCCACGTCGGATGGTCGGCCAGCGCCCCGCCGAGACGCCGGGCCCGTCGCGCGGCGTCGAGCTCCTGACCGGCAGCCGCACTCACGCCCTCGGCATCCCCCTCCAGGAAGACAGGGTAATAGGAGTGGATCTGCAGCCCCGCACGGTGCGCCTTGGCGACGAAGTCGCCGAGGAAGTCGTAGTCGCGGCAGCGCGGGTGCACCGGGCCGATGTCGCTGGGGTAGTAGTGGACTCCCGGGGCGCGCACGCACACCTGCACCGCGTTGAACCCGTGGGAGGCCAGGTCCTCGACCACGCGGTCGATGTTCTCGGGTGCGAAGGTGCCCGCCAGGATGTACTCGAACTGATGGCTGGTGGCGGCTCGCAGCTCCTCCATCGTGGGCCCTCTCGTCGTCCGGCGTGCCGCGCGGCGGGCCCCCAAACCGCGGCGCGGCACGCGTTGCGCGCGCTGGCTGTTGGCAGTGAAGCGAACCGCTGCCGAGGCGGGCGCAGTCCCGTAGCGCGGGCCGGAGGTCGCCCCGATGCCCGTTCGGGCGGTCTGCTCAGTCCCCGTACTTCCTGTCCAGCAGCGCCTTGACCGTGCTGCCGAGCTCCTGCAGATCGAGGGGCTTGACGAAGTACCCCTCGGCCCCGCACATCATGCTCTTGACCTTCTCGGGGACCGCGTCGGACGAAGACAGCATGATGACCGGCAGGCTGGCAGTCCGCGGATGAGCCTTCAGGCGCTGGCAGGCGACGAAGCCGTCCACCGCTGGCAGATGGAGGCCGAGCAGGGCCAGGTGCGGCCGCGTGAGGATGGCCTGCTCGATCGCCGCCGCGCCATCCTCGGCCGTCACGACCTCGTACTGCGGGGCGAAGAATCTCTCCAGTTCGCTGCGCGTCACCGGTTCGTCGTCGGCCACCAGCAGCCGGTAGCGCCGCTCCCTGCCCCCGGCCAGCGACAGCGCGAAGATCTGCCGCTGGATCTCCGCGATGCGCGCATTGCGGTGGTTCAGCACCTCGACCCAGACGCGGAACACGTTGATGCAGAAAAGCTGATAGAGCCTCTGGGGACGCCCCTCGAAGAAGGTCGTCAGCGCCTCGCGCCGGATCCGCCGCAAGCGGCCATCGGTCTTGCCCTTGGCGGCGGACCGCTGCAGGTGCGAGCACAGGATGGCTGACGTGCCGATGGTCTGCCCTGGTCCCAGCTCGGCCAGGCAGGCATTGCCGATCCACAGCCCGATCTCGCCTTCCTCGATGATGTAGGTGTCCCATTCGCTGCGGCCGGCTGGCAGGACGATCTCGCCGGCGGCGAAGGGCAGGAACTCACCCAGCGCCAGCAGTGCGGCCCGGTCGGGCTCGGGCACGCCGCGGAAGAGGATCTCGACATCACTCGCCATCGCGCACACCTCGGTCTGGGCGCGGCCATGGAAGGGACGCGGCCGGAGGGGGCTCTGCGGGGGCTTCGCCGCGGCGCAGATCCGCCTGCACGCGCTGCCGCACGCTGGGGAGTATGTCCACCTGCAGCAGCACGATCAGCTCGGTCTTGGTGAACATGCGCGAGTCGTAGCCGAACAGGTAGCGCAGCCCCAGGAACCACGGCGGCAGGTTCTTGAGCACCGGAACCCCGGAACGGGTCGTGCCGATCTCCTGGCCGTACAGCCCCGCAATCGCCGTCTGCTCGCCGTCCCGCAGCAGCGCCGTGGTGCGCGCGGTCGTCTTGCTGACGACGTTCCGCGAGATGTCGAGCAGCGAGCTGCGCTCGGCCTCGACCAGCAGGTCCACGTAGTCGATGTCGTCCTCGGTCCGGATCACCGGTTCGACCTTGAGGATCGTGCCCGTCTGGTAGAACTGGGTGATCGCGTTGCCGGCGTAGTCGGAGGTCGTCACCGAGAAGTCCGACCCCACCTGGATCTGCCCGGTCTTGCCGCTGCGGACCTTGATCTGCGGCCGCGCGATGATCTCGCCGCTGTCCTGCGACTCGAAGGTGCGCAGCAGGAGGTCGACGCTGATCGAGCGGGTGAGGTTGCCGGCGACGCTGGCCTCGAACGGGCCGCCGCTGGTCTGGCTGGCGCCCTGATGCCCGACCTTGATGTCCACTCGCCCGCCGCTCAGCGTGCTCCAGTCGATGCCCATCTCCTGCAGCGCCGTCTGATCGGCCTGGAAGAAGATCGCGACGATGTTGACCTCGCGGCTGTCCAGAGAGACCTCCGGCGGCGGCCCGCCTGCCGTCGCCAGCCGCCGCAGCTCGATGTACCGCTCCTGAACCACCACCTCGGACCCGTTCTTGCGCGCGATCGCCTCCAGGGCCTCCCGCCAGGGCAGACGGTCGACATCCACGCCGATGGGCTCGGTACGATGCTCCGGATCGACGATCACCCGGCTGGAGAACGTCTGGATCACCCGCAGGGCCTGATCCATGGGCACATCCCTGGCCAGCGTGATCAACTCCACCTCGGCCAGAGGTCCCGCCGGGGTCAGGCGCTGCCCCCACGCCGGCGAGAGAGGAATGGCTCCGCACAGCAGCAGGAGTACGGCGGCGTTCGCAAGTCTCATGGTCTCATCGCTCTCGCTCAGTGTCCCGCGTCACCAGCGCCGCTCTCGACGCGGAGCGTCACCCATTCCCAGATCCCGCCCTTGTTCAGCACGAATACCGCCCGGTTCTGGTAGATGTCGATCGCCTCCAGCCGCCCGAGGTAGACCGGGTCGCCGACCCGCAGGGCGTGCGTCTGACCCTCGCGGTCCAGCAGGTAGGCCGTGTCGTGCGTCAGCACGGTCAGTCGCGAAGCGAACACATCGGGCAGACCGGCGGTGTTCTCGGGCAGGGTCTTGCTGATCAGGGGCATGAACACGTCGCTCTCCAGCAGCGCCGGACGGTAGGGGCGCGGCGTGGCCAGCGAGTCGGAAGGGGGCATGCCCGGCGTGAAGAACGCCCGCAAGACTGCGGCGAACCCGACCATGGGCGCCTTGTCGGCGCCGGCCTGCCCCTTCTCCTCGCCCGCGTCGATCTGGAGGCGCTCGACGGTATACAGCCGCGTCCCGTGTTCCAGCAGCCACAGGAAGGCGTACAGCGTCCTGAAAGAAGCCTCGCCCCGCAGCGTGTACGTGTTGTAGCTGTAGCTCGGCAGCTCCTTCGTTCCCTTGTACTCGAAATCGAAGTTGATGTTGCGGTCCGTCTGCTCGACCAGACTGTCCAGATAGGCCAGCGTCTGGTCGGGCGTGTCCGTCTCGGGCGTCACCCAGCGCCGCTGCTGCCAGCGAGTCTCCAGCGCAGCGAGCTGGGCCAGCAGCGAATCGTAGGTCGCGAGCACCGCGCTCAGGCTGGCGATCTGCTGGTTGAGCCGCTGCTGCTCCGCCTGCAGCGCCTGGCGCTGCTTGGGCTGCCGGACGTAGATCCAGTAGTACCCGCCGCCGAGCAGGAGGGCCAGCAACAGGCCCAACACGATGCTGTTGCGGAGCGCGTAGGACACGGCGTCAAGGCTCCTGGACGATGGTGCTGTCGGTGATCGCCACGGGAACGACCATGTCGAACTCGAAGAGCGTCTTCTCGCGTATCTCCGCGCGCTTGAGCCAGCGGATGGTCCCCGCTCGCAACTGCTGCGCCAGCTCGGCCGCCGGCATGCGGTAGATGGTCATGCCGTGCAGCTGGGCGCGCTCGGGCAGCGGCAGATCGACCTCGCCCCAGTTGCCGCCCACGTCGAGGTCGCCCTCCGTGGTGCCGAAGCGGAGCAGCCACAGGTCGCCGATGGCATGGATGGTCGACGACCAGTGGCACAGCCGGCGGCTCCAGAACATCTGGCGGCCGGAAAGGGTGTCCAGCAGGGCGATCTTCTGCTGGTACGCCTCGATCTGCCGGCCGGCCTCCTCGACGCGGGGGACCATCGCCTGGCTCTCGGCCAGCTGCTGCCGGCTCAGGGCCACGCCGGCGCGCATCTGCTCGATCTCCCTGCTCTGGTCCTGCACCTTCCACGCCGTCCCCAGCCCGCTGGCCAGCAGCAGGGTCAGCAGCAGCAGCGTGTGCCAACCCACCTCGAGCGGGTTCTGCTGCCGCTTGCGCCTCCTGGGCAGGAAATTGGTCGGGTAGGAAGCAGCCGGCTGCAGGATCTTCAGCGCCAGACCGATGGGCACGGCGAAGGCCGGCACCAGCTTCTGCGTCTCTTCGTCCAGCGCGCTGACGTCCAGGTCCGGCAGCTCCAGGTAGTCGACCTGCACCCCGGAGAACTGCTCGGCGAAGAACTCCCGTGCCTCCAGCCGCTGGCAGTCTCCGGCCAGCAGCAGCCGGCCGATCTCGGGGATGGAGCTGACGTCCTGCTCGAACAGGATGCGGCTGGAGACAGTGCTGAGGACCTGGGGTGAGAAGCTGCCTTCGTGGATGGGCTGCGAGAAGGCCAGGTACTCCCCGTTCTGCATGAACAGGACCTGGCTGAATCCCTGGCCCACGTACACCACGCCGGTGACCTTCTCCTCGGGGCTGTAGGCCGTCCGCACCAGGCCCATCAGGGCGATCTCCAGCGGATCGATCAGCCGGACCCGCAGCCGCCCGACGAACTCGCGCAGCCCGTCGATGAGGTCGAGAATCTCGAGCGGGTCCTCGTGGACGATGGACAGGATCTTGCCGGTGCTGGTCCGGAAGAAGCCGTGCCGCTCGGCCAGCGGGGTCGTCTCCTCCAGGGCGCGCTCCTTGCGGCTCTCCTCCAGCAGGCGCGCCTTCAGCGCCTTGCCCTTCAGGCCGAAGCTGTCGGGGTACTCGGTGAAGAAGACCCGCCCATCCAGCAGGCTCACCGCCAGATCGCACTTGCTGGCGGGGTAATCGGCCAGCAGGCGGAACAGCACATCTGTGTTGCTCGAAGGGGCCTCGCCCCCCTCCTCGCCGCTGGCCGGCCTGGCCTCCGGAGCCGCGCTCGGGGTCTCCAGGCCGAGCAGATCGCCCGCCTGCGCCGCCTCGCCCGACTCGGCCTGCTCTTCCTCGCCGTGGCGCACGTCCAGTCGGGTGATGAGCCCGGCCCTCTTCAGGCCCAGCACGCTGACTCGCTTGCCCTGGCGGCGCAGGTACGCGACCTGGACCTGCTGGCCGTCGATGTGCAGTCCCAGCGCTTGCTTGGCGCTGTTGGGCAGGAGCATCATGGGCGATCCATCCTGTCTCCGTGCCGCCGCTCGCTGCGGTTGGCTTGCCGGCCGGTCGCCGGCGCGGCGTGGCGCGGCTAGTCCACCGTCGCGCCGATGGCCAGTTGCCGGTTGCCGTTGGGCGATTCCACCTTGATCAGCACCGTGCCCACCTTGGGCGGCTCGACCGGATCCTCCGCGGGGGCAGGATCGCTGACCATGATCGAGTAGCGGGTGTGCCCGCTGCGCACGTCGGGCACGGTCACGTCCACATCACCGCCGACCGTGGCCACGTCGCTGGAGACCTTGATCGTGCTGCCGGCCATCAGCGGGTTGCCGTCGATGTCCTGCACGGTGAAGCCCACGATGACGCGGCCGCCGTCGGGGATGTCCAGCGTCTCGCTGCCGGCATCGACCTGGATCGGCGCCGTGGGCCCGCTGAACAGCACCGTCGTCACGGTGCCGATCTGCTGCCCGGCGCGATCGAGCGTGGTACCCGTGATCGTCGCCTGATAGGCGTCGGCAGCCGGCGGGATCGGCGCGGCCGTGAACAGCGTGACGGTGGCCTTGCCGGCGGCATCCGTGAGCGCGGATCCCTGGATGCCGCCGCCGTTGGTGGTGAAATACACCGCCGTACCCGCGGGCACGGGATTGGCGTACCGATCGAATACGTACGCGGTCACGCGGCTCTCCAGGCCAAAGACGACCCGGCCGGCCAGATTCACGGGGCTGGGTGCCAGGCTGAAGTGGTCCTGATCCGGGTGCCCGCCATGGATGGCGATGCGCACCGGCTCGGAGTGGACCAGGCCGGCGCCGGCCGCCCGCGACTTGGCGTGGGCCACCAGTTGCACCGTGCCGGCCACGGTGTCGCTGGCCACCGACGCCACCACCCTGCCGTCCACGGTGGCCGTGCTGTCGGGACCGACGAGCGCGGGCACCGACCCTGGCGTCACGGAGAAGTACACCGTCTCGCCGTCGGCGGCGCGGTTGCCCCAGGCGTCCCGCACCTCGAAGACCACCACCGCAGTCTCGTTGGCACCGGCGCCGCGCACGCCGATCGAGGGCGGTTGCACGGACACCAGCACGATGCTGGCCGGCGGGCCCTTGACCATGGCCACCTCGGCCCGCGCCTGCAGCCCGTCGCCGTAGCTGGCCTTGATCAGGGCCTTGCCCTCCTGCGGCTGGGAGACGAGGATGGCCTGCGCGCGGCCCGCTGCGTCCGTCTCCACGACCCCGGCCGACAGCGCTCCGAGCGTGGCCTCCAGGGAGATCCGGGCGTTCGCGAGCGGCACGCCGTCGGAACGCTCGAGCCGCAGGAGGAGGGCGGCCTGGGCGTTGCCGTCGGCCGGGATCGTGTCCGGCACGGCGGTCAGCTCCAGGCGCACGCCGAGCAGCCGCAGCGTGGTCGCGGCGTCCAGACCAGCGGCCAGGGCGCGGACCTGCACCTGGGCGAGGTCCTCCGAGCTGGGTACGCTCCGGTAGGTCACCGACGCCGAGCCCATCACGTCGGTGGTCGCGCGGGTCGCCGACAGCACGCCCAGCGACGCCGCGAAGTCCACCGGCACGCCCGGGATCGGCTGCGCCTGTTCGGTCTCCAGGACGGCGGTGACGGTGGCCTGCGCCAGGCCGTCCGCTGCCAGCGTGGCCGGCGTGGCGGTCAGCCGCAGGCGCACGCCGAGCAGGCGCAGGCTGGCCGTGGCGCTCAGCGTGCCGCAGCGAGCCGTGAGCGCCACCGCCGCCACGCCCTCCGGCCGCATGGCGCTGCGGTAGGTCGCGGCGGCGCGCCCGCTCGCGTCGGTCAGCGCGATCGCGTCGATGGTGCCGGCGGTGGCGTTGAGGATCACGCTCTGGTTGGGGATGCCGTTGCCGGCGCTGTCGAGCACGGCCACGCGCACCACCGTCGTGCTCGTCCCGTCGGCGACCAGGACGCTGTCGGCGACGGCCAGCGTGACGGCGGCCGGCACCTGCTCCGAGACCTCGGGGGTCACCCCCTCGCGGCCGCTGGCCAGGGCCAGCTCGCGGTTGCCGTTCGGCGAGGTCACCGCGATCGTGAGCTGCGGCGTCTCGTCACCGGCGACAGCCGCCTGGAAGGTCGCGGCGAACTGGGTGGCACTGGGCGCCTGCGTGTCCGGCAGCAGCCAGGTGCTCTGCCCGACGATCGAGCCGCCCGAGGCCGCGACCGTGACGCTGGTCCCGGCCGCCAGCGGGTGGCCATTGGCGTCGCCCACGAAGAAGCGGACGAGCTGCGTCTCGCCTGGCTCGATCGCGAAGGTGGCCGGCTGGAGCAGGCGGATCACCGTGGCGCCGCTGAACAGGACCCGGGTCTGCGCCGTCACGACCGTGCGCTCCGGGCCGTCGGCCTCGGCGGTGATCACGGCCCAGCCGTCGGCCGGTATGGGTTCGGCGGTGGTGAGGGTGGCCGTGGCGCGCCCGAAGGCGTCCGTCCGCGCCGAGGTCTCGATGCCGCCGCCCGAGGTGCGGAAGCGGACGAGCGTGCCGGTGGCTACCGGGTTGGAGGCCGCATCGAACACGTAGGCCGTGATCTGCGTCTGCAGCCCGAACGTCACCGCGCCGGGCAGGTTGAGCTGGGCGACCGACAGGCTGAAATGCGCCGCATCGGGGTAGCGGCCGGCGGTAACCGGGACCTCGCCGGTGGTCCCGCCGTCACCGGGGCCGGTCGTCGCGACGGCGGTGAAGGTGGGCGCCAGCCCGCGCATCCCGGACACCGTGGCCACGACCAGGTTGGTGCCGGTGGCGGGCCCCAGCCGCAGGCGGACCTCCGCCTTGCCGTCGGCGCCGGTGACCCTGGCGACGCTGGCTGCCGGGGTCTCGGACGATGCGAACACCCCGCCTCCGCCGGCGGTGACCGCGAACTGCACCGAGAGGCCGGCCACCGGCCGGCCGCGCCGATCCACGGCCTGCACGACCAGCGGCTGCGCCAGCGCCTCCTCCGGTTCGCCGCGCTGGTTGTTGCCTGCCACGATCACCAGATCGTACGGGTCGGTGCGGCTCGCCAGCGGTCCGTCATCGTCGTCGCCGCAGCCGGCGCCCACGGCCAGCGCCACGGCCGCGACGGCCATCGTGCCTGCCAGCACCCGCCACAGCCGCCGCTGCGAGCTGATTCTTGCCAGCATGGACCCGCCTCCCGCTGTTCAGGGAACGATCGCCGAGATCACGATCTCGACCTTGGCTGTGGCGTCCAGAAAGGTGGCGCGAATCTCGGCCAACCCCGGCTCGGCCGCCGTGTAGATCACCGTATCGATGACCTCGCTGGTGACGTCGTCGGTCACGGCGAAATCCAGGCTGGTAGCGTCCACCGTCCCGTGGGCCGAGAGCGTCAGGTAGATCCGTCCGTGCAGGCCCCTGGACAGATTGCTGCGGTCGGCGCGCCGCAGGCGCACCGTGATCGGGGCCTGGTCACCGACGCACAGGTACCGATCGGGCACCTGCAGGATGAGGGCGTAATCCCGCTCGCTGGTATACCCCAGGCTCCTGTCCGCCCCTTCGCAGCCTGCCACCAGGGCCGCACCGCACAGCAGGGCCCCGCACACCCATCCGAGTCGCACGCGCCAGCCGTTCACAGCAGTTCCTCCATCCGACGCTTGTTGTTGGCGAAGTTCATCGCCTCGTCCGGAGAGATGCGCCGCGCCTCCACCAGTCTCTTCAGGTCCTGTTCCAGCGTGTTCATGCCCTGGTCGCGTCCCTCGAACAGCATCTGGTAGATCTCGCCGGTGTTGTTGTTCTTGATCGCCGCGCGCACCGACGGGTTCATCAGCATGACCTCCTTGGCGAGCACGCGCTTGCCGTCCAGGCTGGGCACCAGCTTCTGCGCGATGATGCACTTCAGCACGTCGGCGAGCCGCTCGCGGACGCGGTTCTGCTCGAGCGGTGGACACTCGCCGATGATCCGGTCGATGCTCTCCACCGCCGAGGCCGTGTGCAGGGTGGAGAAGACCTTGTGCCCGCTGTCGGTGATCTCCAGGGCGGTGATGATCGTCTCCGGATCGCGCATCTCGCCGATGACGATGATGTCCGGGTCCTGGCGCAGCGCCTGGATCGCGCCCTCCTTGAACGACAGCACGTCGCGGCCGACCTCGCGGTGGCGCACGATGGAGCGCTTGGACTCGTGGATGGTCTCGATGGGCGAGCCGATGATGACGATGTGGGCGTCGGAGACCTGGTTGTTCGCGTCGATGATGCAGTCCAGGGTGGAGCTCTTGCCCGACCCGGTGATGCCCGTGACCAGCGTCAGCCCCTGCTTGTCGTAGGTGAGGATGATCGAGCGGACCACGTTCGGGTGCAGCTCCAGCGCCTTGAAGGGCCGCAGCTTGGTGGTGATGAAGCGCATGTTGAGCGCGAGATGGTCCAGATCGAAGTACATGTCCGCGCGGAAGCGGAACGGCTTCCCGTCGTATTCCATCGCGTAGGAGAAGTCCAGGTTCCGATGGGCGAACAGGTACTGCCGCTGGCTGGGCATCAGGAGGCTGTGGCACATCACGTCCAGGTCGTCCTCGCTGAACGAGGTCGAGTCGTCGGGCTTCTTCCGGCCGTAGACCCGGTACCAGACGCGGCCCTTGCAGCCTTTGCCGCCCATGTCGATGTCGGAGGCGCTCTTGGCCTCCATCGCCGCCAACAGCCTGTTGACGCCCTGGCGGAGCAGATCTGCCTCCTCGGGCGGCAGTTGTTCGACCAGCTCGCCGACGGTCTGCTGTCGCTCCACCCCGGTGAGGTGCCGCGGGACCTGCGCGGTCACCTTGTCCAGCACTTGCCGCAACTCCATCGGCTCGCTCCCGCTGCTAGAGGTTCAGATTGGCGGGCACGACGCGCAGCTCCATGGGCACGCGCGCGTAGGTCGTGTCCTGAGAATGGGGGTTCTCCACGGTGTACTGAACGGCGATCTGGGACACCGCGCCGGGGGGCACCGGCGTGGCCAGTTCGGCGCCCGTGGCGTCGTAGTAGCGCAGCGTGAACGCGGTCAGCCCCTCGCCGACCCGGAGAGGGGCCTCGCTGTTGAGCCGCCGGTAGAGGTACCGGTCGCGAGGATTCAGCGTCCCGGCGGTCTCGGTGGCCGGGCCCAGGTAATAGGTCAGCGTGTCGGGCGTGCCATCGTCGTCCAGATCACCCGCGAATCGCAGGGAATCGGCCTCCGCGACCTCGACCGCCGTCCACGGCATGGCGACCCCCAGCCCGGCGCGCCGCAGATCCGTGTCCAGCAGCCCGGCGATCTGCGCTGCCTGCCGCTGCGAGACGACCGCGAGAGTCGCCAGCGTGCCGCGCTCGGACATGTCCACGGTCAGCCGCAGCACGCTGAGCAGCAGCAGGCTGCCGAAGACCATCGACCCCAGGATGTCCAGCCAGACAGCCATCGCAGCTCGCTAGGAAACGGGCAGACTCGGCCCCAGTTCCTGACTCAACTTGACGATGCGATCTTCGCACTGATCGATGAGGTTCAGGTGGATGCGGAAGGCATTGGCGAAGAAGAGCTGGAAGAGCTTCGGCGTGGCTCGGCTCAGGTACTCCAGCACCTTGGGCCTGGTGAACACCAGGACGCTCGCCGGCGTCTCGGCGCGCAGGCTGGCGGTGCGCTGGTGGGGCTCGATCAGCGACGAGATGCCCAGGATGCTTCCTGCCTCGACCTCGTTGATCTTGGCATCCCTGACCCAGATCGACAGCTGGCCGTCCTCCACCAGCAGCATCTCGCTGCCCATCTCGCCCTCGCGCAGGACGACCGCCGGGGGCGTGTAGCGCCGCGAGGAGGCCAGCGCGAGGAAGTCACGCTTCTGCGCCTCGCTGAAGCCATCGAACAGCACATCCTGATCGCTGGGCATGCCTCCCCGAATCCTCCCGTGGTTCCTCACTACGTTCGGTTGCTGCTCGCCTAGTAGTCGCCGACGAGCGTGCGGAACGTGATCGGCCTGGGCAGGTAGTCGCCCGTGACGGTGACCGACAGGCGCTTGAGCGAGGTCGCGGTCGCCACCGGCAGGTCGGGCGACGCAGCCTGGACATAGTCCACGCGCGTGGAGCACCGGAACGCCGCCAGGGGCGTGGCGACCGTGTCGATCTGGACCCCGATGGGGTTGCCTGCGAAGCCTGCCGCAGCCAACGTTTCCAGCCTTCCCTGGCCGACGTTGAGGGCCATCAGCCCGGCGCTGCTCTCGACAGTCGCGATCCTGCCGTTGACCAGGGTCGCGTTGACGTTCAGCGCGATGATGGAGAAGAGCGTCAGGGCGCCGATCACCAGCAGCATCTGCCCTGTGCCCATGGCCGCATCACTCGGCGGTCGTGGCCGCGACCACCGCCTCCAGAGTGGTCTCGCCGGCCGCCACCCGCGCCAGACCCGACTGGCGCAGCGTCATCATCCCCTGCGAGATCGCCAGCTCGCGGATCGCCTCCTCGTCCACCGTGTCGCCGGACTTGACGATCAGGTGGCGCAGCTCCCGGGTGAACAGCAGCGCCTCGTGGATGCCGGCGCGGCCCTTGTAGCCGCTGTCCTTGCAGACCGGACAGCCCACCGGCTTGAAGAAGGTGGCGCTGGCGATCTGCTCCTCGGTCATGCCGGCGGCCAGACACGCATCGCGATCTACCTCCTCCGCCGGCATCGGCGCCTTGCACTTCGCGCACAGCGTGCGCACGAGTCGCTGCGCGATGATGATGTTGATGGCGTTGGCGATCAGGAACGGCTCGACCCCCATCTTGAACAGGCGCGACACGGCGCTGGGCGCGTCGTTGGTGTGCAGGGTCGAGAACGTCAGGTGGCCGGTGTTGGCCAGCTTGATGGCCGTCTCCGCGGTCTCCAGATCGCGGATCTCGCCGACCATGACGATGTCCGGGTCGTGCCGCAGGATGGCGCGCACCGCGTCGCCGAAGCGGAGCTGGTGGCTGATCTTGATCTGGCGGGCGCCGCGGATGATGTACTCGACCGGATCCTCGACGGTCAGCACGCACACCGTGGGGTCGATGACGTAGTAGAGCGCCGCGTTCAGCGTGGTGCTCTTGCCGCTTCCGGTCGGGCCGGTGAGGATGACCATGCCCTGCGGCTTGGTGATGGCCGCCTTGAAGGCATTGAGCGAGGCCGGCTGCAGCCCGAGCTTGTTCAGATCGGTGACCACCTTGCGGTCGTCGAGGATGCGGATGACCACGCTCTCGAACTTGCGCTCCGGCCGGGTGCCCGCGATCGGCAGGATGGAGACGCGGAAGCGGATCAGGTGGCCGTCGACCTCGCGCTGGATGAAGCCGTCCTGCGCCTTGTCGCGCTCGAAACGGTCGACGCCCCGCGAGCGGTCCTTGATCACCGCCAGCACGGCCTCGGGCTTGGTGGCCTCCTGGGTGTACCAGAGCTGCAGGTCGCCGTCGATGCGGAAGTGGAACTCGGTGCGGTTGCCCTCCTGGGGGACGATGTGGATGTCGCTGACCCCCTGGCGCACCGCCTCGACCAGGGCTCCCTCGATCAGATTGGCCAGCATGCCCTGGTTGATCTCGGCGTCCAGGTCCGCCTCGTCGACCTCTTCGGGCTCCTCGATGACCTGCGTTGTGGCGGTGGCTTCCTTGAGGACGTCGAGGAACTCGTTCTTGGGCTGGTAGATCTTGTCGATCAGCTGCTGGATGGTGTCGCCTCGTCCGTAGTAGATCTCGGGCCGCCGGTAGGGGAAGTGCGAGGCGATGCTGACCACCTCGCGGTCGGTCGGATCGGGGGTCACCACCAGCAGGATGTCCTGCCTCTTGTCCAGCGGCTTGAGGGGCAGGATGCGCTTCTTGAGGGCTTGCTCGCGGATGTCGTCCGGCAGCTTCTCCAGCGTCTCGCGGGCAAACTCCAGGGCGGCGTCGTCCAGGCCGTTGCTGGTGAAATCGTACTCCTTGAAGGCATAGGTGCGGGCCAGCCGGCTGAAGACCTCGTGATGGTCCACGCCGAGTTCCTGCACCAGGATCTCGCCGAACTTGCGGCCGGGGGTCTGCGCCTGGATGTCGGCCGCCCGCTGGGCGGTCTCGACGTCGATGACCCCCTCGCGCACCAGGATCTGGCCGATGCGGCCGCCCGCTTCTCCCGTGGTCGCGGTGGTCGGTTGTGCCATGGTTACACAGTCCCCGCTTCCGCTACTCGTCCTAACCCATGTCGATCACGGACGTCTCGCCGGACACCAGTGTCAGCGCGGTCATGACGAGCATGATGATCATGGAGATCACCATGTTGATGAGTTCGACGACATTCTTGAGCTTGTACGACGTCTCCTTCTCGTAGTACCCGGCGAGCTGCAAGGCCGTGGAGCGCAGCGAGCCGGACTCCTGGCCGGAGCGGAAGCGCGAGATGGCCGTCCGGGTGAACACGCCGCTGGCTTCCAGCGACTCGACCAGTCCCTTGCCCTCTTTGAGCATGGCGGGGATGGCTATCTCCTTGATGCGCTGCTCCATGTACACGTTGCGGCACGCTTCCGCGGCGACGCGAATTACCGTGATGTTCTCGCCCGAACCCGAGTACAGCGCGTAGAAGACGCGAGCGAAGATCTCGATGCTGGTCTTGTGCAGCAAGGGGCCCAGCACCGGGATCTTGATCACGTACTTGTCCCGCAGGAAGCGCCCGCGCGGGGTGCGCAGGAACAGGACGAGGGCGACGATCGGGGCCAGCACCGCCGGTATCAGCCAGAAGTAGTTGTCCTGAAGGAAGTAGCTCAGCTTGAGCGTGGCCGCGGTCATCGGCGCCTTCTTCTCCAGGTCTATCTTCAGGCGCACGAACAGCTCGGCTGTCGCCGGGAAGATCACGCCCACGTAGTAGGCCACCGCGCCTATGATCGCCACCAGCGTGACCATCGGCGTGATCAGGGCGCTCTTCAGGTTCTTCTTGAACTCCTCGTCACGCTCCAGGAACTTGGCGGTGCTCTCGTACACCTCGGACATGTTGCCGCTGGTGGAGGCCACGCTCAGCATGTACGCGGCGAAGCGCCCCAGCACGTCCTCGTGCCGGCCGAAGACCTCCGAGCCCTCCTTGCCCTCCTTGAGGTCCTGCTGGATCTCGCGGATGGTCTTGGCCAGCGTCTTGTTCTCCGTGTCGTTGACCAGCAGCGTGAGCACCTCGTCGTAGGGGAGGCGCTCGCGCAGCAGGTCGGCGCAGATGCGGATGAACAGGACGATGTCCTTGGAGGGAGGCTTGAGCTTGATGTCGAACAGCTTCTTGCGGATCCAGAGAACTCGGTAGTTCAGCTTCTCCAGGCCGGCCTGCACCTCCTCCTTGGCGAAGGCGGGCATCTCGCCCTGGATGGGCGCCTCCTTGCCGCGCTGGACCCGGTAGAGGAAGGTGACCTTCGGCTGCAGGGCGGTCAGCTTCAGACGCTGGCGCACGCAGATGTCCGTCGCCCGCTTCTTGGCCTCGCCGCGATTGCCGGCGTTCAGCACTCCCTGCACGGCACGACCGGCAGGCGTCACCGCCTGATAGCGGAACTCGGGCATCGGCTGTCTCGCTATCGTCTTGCAGACAACAGGGGTAGGCCGCAGTGGCCTACCCCCGGTTGTCGCGCACCTCCGGACGTCACATGTTGTCGCTGTAGGCCGTGGAATCGTTCGCGGCGTAGTAGGTCATCGTTACCGTGAGGGTTTCGCCACCAGACGTCTTCTCCGTGCCGGTGCCCACGCAGCGGACGCTGTTGGCGTCCGGAGCGCTGATCGCATAGCTGCCGTTGCTGTTAACGATGTTTCCACTAGCGTCGATCCCCTTGCTCCCGATCTTGGCCGCGGTGATGCCGGTGTACGTGTTGCCGCCGCCGCCCATCGAGGTGGGGGTGCGGTACCACATCTGCGCCTGCGAGATGATCGACGCGCAGTCATTGCGCAGCCCGTCCCGGTTGGCGTTGAGGGCGCTACTGCCCAACTGGCTGATGCCGACGGCCACCGCGATGCCGATGATGACCACCGCCATGACGATCATCAAGAGCTGACTTTGTCCCATGACCAGAAACTCCTTGTTGAGCGGTTGGAATGCGTCGCCAGGAGGCCCACCCCGAGGCGGGGCGAACCTCTACCCTTCACACACGGGTGGGAGGGATTCCGGTCATGTCCCTCCTGCGGCCCCAGGTGCTTCCCCTCCTTTCTGAACGGACTCCTACCTTCCG
>CAZPXM010000052.1:0-3651 GCA_964591015.1 uncultured Gemmatimonadaceae bacterium | reverse complement strand
ACGATGCACCTGCTGGCGCATGGTACGCCAGCACGCGCTCCCGCCGGGCTCCGGTCCGGGGCTACCCCAACCTTCCGAACCTCATATAGTCCCGGCACTCATGGCGCGCAAATATACCCTGCCGCCGGCGCCGAGGTCAAGCATGTATTCCGGACCCCACCCGCACGACCCGGGCGCTCACTCCCGCCACGCGGTGACGGTGATGACGCGGCCACCGCCAGCGGCCGCCTGTGACGCCCGCTCCAGCGCGGCGCGGCTGTAGAGGATCCTGCCGGAGCCGTTGCACATGCAGTTGCCGGACGGCGTGGTGTTCATGGACACCACCGCGCCGATGAGGTCGCAGTGGATGTGCTCGATATCGTCCGTGATCATCAGCCCTTTGAACGAACCGCCGTTGAGGTTCTTCATCTTCGCGTTGCCGGCAGCGTTGTGCACGACCAGCACGCCGGTGCTCGCGCCGAAATCGATGCTTCCCCATTCCGCGCCGGCCGCCAGGTCCACGTACGTGACGCCCCGCAGCGGGAAGGTCAGCGCCGCCGGGTCGGTCACGTACTGGCTGCCGTTCACCCCGGACATGGCCACGGCTCTGAGATAGCCGTCTGGATAGCCCACGACCTCGTCGGGACTGGCGGGGAAGGAATAGACGGCGTGCTCCTCGATGATGGCCGGGTTGGCGGGCTTCGACGGGGTGTAGTCGATGCCGCTGTCCGTGCCGCCGCCAGTGGAGGCACCGCTCTGCACGTAGGTCTGCGTGGTGCTGACACCCATGGTGCCCCGGCTCAACAGCAGGTTGCCATCGAGGTCATGGTCCCGGCCGTCCACGACCAGATGGCCCAGGGTCTTCACCACCGAGTTGGCGGTGACGCCGCCGTGAACCCCGGGGGGCAGCAGCGCCAGGCGGGCCAGCACGGTCACCGTGTCGGCGACGGTGCCGCTGGCCGCTCGGGCGGTGATCCGCAGTTCGCCCTCCATCAGGCTCGCGTCGGTCGTCCAGTCCTGCACCGCGACCTGGCCCGTGCCGCTGCCCAGCGCCACGCCCTGGTACCCGGCGCGCCAGCTCATCGTGTCGTCCAGGGCAGCCAGCGCCATGTGCGCCAGGGCATGGGCGGTCAGCTTGGCTTCGCGGCGCGCGTACTCGGCCGCGAGGTTGTCGGCCAGTTCGCCGTTCGCCCGCTGCAGGTTGCCCCGCACGTACCCGAACGTCAGGACGAGCCCCGACACGATGATCAGCGCGTACTTCCCCATCCCGGATCCTCCCGGTGTCCCCTCGGGATCGCCAGCGGCGGTCCGGCGCGGCAGCCTTGGCCTCGGGACTGGCGGCGTCAAGGCGGCCCGACACGCGAAGTATACTCCGCGCACTGGCACAGGAGCAAGCGGCGCGGCGGGCGTGGCGGCCGCACCTGGCCTGCGCGCCGCCTCCGGGCTACTGGTGCCGTGGCCCCAGCGCCCGGGCGGCAGGGCGGCCGGGTCTGTTGTCGCCCGGCGTGGCGCGCAGCATATTGGCGGTGCGTCACCCTGCCCGCAGGCTGACGGGCCGCCGGGGCCACTGCGGGCTGGTTCCGGCGTGGTTCGAGGAGGCGCCCATGGCGGAGACCTGGCTCGAGTACACGGAAGGCAGCTACCGCAGCCCGGCGGGCCGGCGGCCCTCGCTGCTGGCCCGGGCGCTGCCGGCCCTGGTTCTCTACAGCGGGTTCGCCGGCATCGTATACCGCGCCAATCGGTTGGCGGTGCGGGGCCGCTTCGACCGCCAGGAGCTGTGCCGCAGCACGCTGGCCGTGCTGCGGCTGCTCGAGCGCATCGGCATCCAGGTCGAGGTGACCGGCAGCCAGCACCTTCGCGCGCTGGACTCGCCTCTGGTGGTGATCGCCAACCACATGAGCACCCTGGAGACGGTGCTGCTGCCCCTGCTCATCCAGCCCTTCCGGCAGGTCACGTTCATCATAAAGGAGAGCCTGCTGCGGTATCCGCTTTTCGGGCCGATCATGCGCTCGCTGGAGCCGCTGCCGGTCACCCGGACGAATCCGCGGCAGGATCTCAAGACAGTCCTGGAAGGGGGTGTCGAGCGGCTGCGGCGGGGGATGTGCATCGTCGTGTTCCCGCAGACCACGCGCACCGTGAGGTTCGATCCGGCGCGGTTCACCAGCATCGGCACCAAGCTGGCCCAGCGCGCGCAGGCGCCGGTGGTGCCGCTGGCCCTGCTGACCGATGCCTGGGGGAACGGCAGGATCGTCAAGGAGTTCGGCCCGGTGAACACCGCCCTGGACGTGCGCTTCGCGTTCGGCGCGCCGCTGCCCCCGGGGGAGAGCCGCGGCAGCGACGTCCAGGAGGCAGTCGTGCGATTCATCCAGGGCAGGCTGCGGGAATGGGCGGCGGCGCGGGCGGCGCGCGGCCTGCCGCAGCCAGCGACGGCCCTCACCGCTTGAGTGGCCTGGCAGTCTGGACGGCGTGCCCTCGTGGGACCGCGGCGGGCGCCTGCTACGGGCGCCTGCGAGGGGCGCCTACAGCGGGCGCCTGCCGCGGGCGCCTGCCGCGGGCGCTAGAACGCCTCACCTGCGCGGAAGACCCAGCCGATGCCGCCGTTCACCCAGCCGGCGTCGAGGCGCAGGTTGAGCCGCTGTTCGGGGTTGAGGGCATATCGTCCACCGGCGCCGGCAGCCCAGTGGAACCTGCCGGGCGAGAGAGTTCCCAGGCTGGGGGCGACCTGGGCAGCGTCGACGAAGGCCACCAGTCCGTGCCGCAGCCCCAGCGACCGGCGGATCTCGGCCTGCACCGAGCACAGGTGACGGTCGCGGAACCTGCCGGCCTCGATGCCGCGCAACTGCATCACGCCGTCGGGCGTGCTCCATGCCGAGAAGGGTGCCTGGCCGCCGATCAGGCGCAGATCCGCGGCCAGGGCCAGCGTCTGCCGGCGGCCGCAGGGGACGAACCGGCGCGCCTGCGCCAGAGCCTCGACGAAGTCGAAGTCACTGCCCAGCCAGCGCTCGGCCAGACTGGCGCCGGCCGCCAGCAGCGTGCCGGTTCGGGGCGCGCGCGCGTTGTCGCGCGTGTCCCAGGTCGCGGCGAACCCGGTGCTGGTGAGGAGGCCCCCGCCGGCGCCGCGCAGGCCCGGCGGCGAGGGTCCGCTCCGCCAGTCGATGTCTGTCCACCAGCAGCGCAGCACGGGGCCGCAGAACGCGTGCGCGCCGAAGCGGCGCTGAACGATCAGCTCCATCTCCAGCCCGTCGGTCTGGTACCGCCACGATCCTGGCGGCGGGTCGTTCCCGGGCAAGTAGAAATCGGCCGGCCAGCGGCGCGCGCTGAGGTTGGCCTGCAGATGCCAGGCATTGGCGGCCGCATACAGGTCGGGGGCCAGCGCGAGCTGGCACTGCCTCTTCACCGAGGCGATGGCGATCAGCGGCACGGCAGAGCCCCGCGCGCCCGGGCGCGGGAGCGGGTAGTGAACAGCCATGGCGCCCGCGAACACCGCGGTCTCGGTGCTGTACCCCGCGACCGGCAAGGCCGACCAGCGCTGCACCGGCGCGCCACTGCCGGCGCTGTCCGGGGCCGCCGCGTGCGCGGCACCGCAGCGGGCGCTGGCGGCGAGGAGCAGCGCGCCGACGGCAGTCGCGCAGCAGCGGCGATGGCACGGGCGCGGCGCGCTGGCGCGCCGGC
>CAZPXM010000051.1:0-23784 GCA_964591015.1 uncultured Gemmatimonadaceae bacterium | reverse complement strand
GCGGCGCGGTAGTCGCTGACGAGCGGCTCACCTGGCTGGCCGCGATGCGGACCAGGCGCCTCTCGGTGGCCAGCGGCTGATCGTCCGCAGCCAGCCAGGTGAGCCGCTCGTCAGCGACTACCGCGCCGCCGTCCAGGTCGAGCCGGGCAAAGCCATCGTGCCGCTGCACGCCATGGCTGTGTGGCACGGGCTCGTACTTGCCGCTCTCCGGGATGTACCAGGGGCCACCCCACAGGTTCGCCTGGTTGACGTGAACCCAACCGAAGTACAGGCCTGTGTGCCACGGATGGTCGGCGGGGCGGTATTCGGTCACCAGGTGGCCGCCGGGCGTGAAGATCGGCGCGAAGCACGGCTTGGGCGACTCCTCTCTGGGCAGGATCTCCCTCGCCCGGTAGATCGTAACCAGCTGCTCGCGCGCGTGCACCTCGTACCCGAGCGCGTTCTCCCGCACCTGCAGCTCGCTCATCGCGCTTTCTCCCGCGGCCCGCGTTGCTGCTCCTGCCGCTGCTGGCGAAACCAGTCGATGGTCCGCCGCAGACCGTCCTCCGGCGCGACTCGAGGTTCCCAGCCCAGCAGCGCCCGCGCGCGGCCGATGTCGGGCAGCCGCACCTTGGGATCGTCCGCGGGCAGCGGCCGGAACTCGATGCCGCTGCTGCTGCCGGTCAGGCGGATGATCTGGCGGGCCAGGTCGAGCATGGACAGCTCCGCCGGGTTGCCGAGGTTCACGGGCAGGGTCACGTCGGACTCCATGAGGCGGTAGATGCCCTCGACCAGGTCGCTCACGTGGCAGATGCTGCGGGTCTGCTGCCCGTCGCCGAACACCGTCAGCGGCTCGCCGGCCAGCGCCTGCGTGATGAAGGTGGGAATCGCCCGCCCGTCATCGGCGCGCATGCGCTCGCCGTACGTGTTGAAGATGCGCGCGATGCGCGTGTCCACGCCGTGCATCCGGTGATAGGCCATCGTCATGGCTTCGGCGAAGCGTTTGGCCTCGTCGTACACGCCGCGCACGCCGATGGGGTTCACGTTGCCCCAGTAAGTCTCGCGCTGCGGGTGCTCCAGGGGATCGCCGTACACCTCGGAAGTCGATGCCAGCAGGAATCGCGCGCCCTTGGCCCGCGCCAGGCCCAGCGCCTTGTGCGTGCCCAGCGCGCCTACCTTGAGGATCCGGATCGCCAGCCGCGCGAAATCCACCGGGCTGGCCGGGCTGGCCAGGTGCAGGATGTAGTCCAGGCGCCCTTCGACGTACATGTAGTTGGTCACGTCGTAGCGCACGAAGGCGAAGCGCGGGTCGCCGAAGTGCGCCGCGATGTTCGCCTCGCAGCCCGTGAGCAGGTTGTCCATGCACACCACTTCGTGGCCGCGCGCCAGCAGCAGGTCGCACAGATGGGAGCCGATGAAACCAGCCCCACCGGTGATCAGCACGCGCATCGGTACCCTCCTCCGTCCGCCGCCCGCGGTCGCCTCGGCCCCGCGCCGCCGCCGCGCTCGGAAGCCCTCGCTGCCCTCGACCCCGCGCGCCCGACGGCGGCGCCGCTAGCGGCGGCAGATGCCGCGGCGCAGCACCGCGACCAGACGCTCCGCGGCGTGTCCGTCCCACAGCGCCGGCCGGGTCTTGGGCTGCACCTGCCCGCGCAGAGCAGCCCTGGCATGCTCGACGATCGATTCCGGACGCGAGCCCACCAGCACGTTCGTGCCCTCGGTGATCGTGATCGGCCTCTCGGTGTTGTCGCGCAGCGTCAGGCACGGCACACCGAGCACCGTGGTCTCCTCCTGCACCCCTCCCGAGTCGGTGAGCACCAGACGGGCCTGTTCCTGCAGGCGCAGCATGTCCAGATAGCCCAACGGGTCGACCAGATGGAGATCCGGCAGGCGCGCCAGCATCGGGCTCAGGCCGAACTGCTCCAGACGCCCGCGCGTCCGCGGGTGGACGACGAAGAAGATCGGCAGCTCCCGCTGGATCCGCGCGAAGGCGTCCAGGATCCCGCGCAGGGTGTCCGGGTCGTCCACGTTGGACGGCCGGTGCAGCGTCACCAGCGCGTAGGCTCCGGGCGGCGCGCCGAGGCGCTCCAGCACGTCCGAAGCGGCAGCCCGCGGCCGGAAACGCAGCAACGTGTCGATCATGACGTTGCCGATGCGGTGGATGCAGCGCTGGGGCACGTTCTCGGCACGCAGGTTGGCGTCCGCATCCGGTGAAGGAGTGAGCAGCACATCGGCCAGCGCGTCCGTGACGATCCGGTTCAGCTCCTCCGGCATCGTGCGGTCGCCGCTGCGCAGACCGGCTTCCAGGTGAGCCACGGGCACGCCCATCTTGGCGGCCACCAGCGCACAGGCGGGCGTCGACGTGACATCGCCGACCACCAGCACCAGGTCAGGAGCGGACTCGGCAAGCACCGGCGCGAACTTCGCCATGATGTCCGCCGTCTGCTCGATCTGGTTGGCCGTGCTCGCCTGCAGATACCGGTCGGGCGGGGGCACGCCCAGTTCGGCGAAGAAGACATCCGACATCTGGTAGTCGTAGTGCTGCCCCGTGTGCACCAGCAGCGGCTCGAACTCGCCGGGATCGCGGCGCAGCTCGGCCAGCACCGGCGCCACTTTCATGAAGTTGGGTCTGGCGCCGGCAACCACGACGATCTTCATGTCGGGACACCGCCTCGTGCGAGATCAGCGCATGGACCGCGGGGCCGATGAGGTGCGGTGGCGGCGCAATATAGAGAGCCGCTGGCCCCCCGGCAAACCGCCCGGCGCACCGCGGCGGCGGACTGCTGGCGGCCGCCCCGGCGGCCTGCGCCCGCCCCGGGCCTGGTTCGCCGGATGCCGGCGCCGAGCGCGGGTCCGCGGGTGCCGGCCGCCTGCGCGCAGTGCCGCGCCCTGGCCGCGGCACTTCCGTCTAACTTACTGCGCCTCAATTACTTAGCCATCATTTACGACTCGCCGGCTGCGCCCGACCGCTGTGGTTGACACGTGCTCGGCCCGTGCCTATGTTAGCCGCGCCAGCAGATGTGTCCCGGGCACCCCGCACCCAGCGTTCGCGTTCGCCCGGGCCGGCCAGCCTGCACGCCAGACGGCGGCAGCGGGCCGGGTGCGCCTTCGCTGCGGGTCGGGCCCCGCTGGTAGCTCGGCCAGTCCACGCCAGGGGATGAGCGGCTCCATGCCCACCGAAGCTGGCTACGTCCATCTCCACGGTCACAGCGAGTACAGCCTTCTGGACGGCGCCTGCCGCATCCCGGCCATGGCTGCCCAGGCGGCTGCCGCTGGCATGCCCGCGCTGGCGCTGACCGATCACGGCAATCTGTTCGGCGCTGTCGAGCACTACCGCGCCTGCAAGGAGGCGGGGATCAAGCCGATCATCGGCTGCGAGGTCTACGTCGCCGTCGGCAGCCGCTTCGAGCGACGCGAGGCCCGTGGGCTGAAGCATGGCTCCAACCACCTCGTGCTGCTGGCGAAGAACGCCGCGGGGTACCGCAACCTGCTGAAGCTGGTTTCCAAGGGCTATCTCGAGGGCTACTACTACAACCCGCGGATCGACCGCGACCTGCTCGCCCGGCACCGCGACGGGCTCGTCTGCCTGTCGGGGTGCGTCAGCGGCGAGATCCCGCATCTGCTGGAGACTGGAGATCCCGGCCTGGCCGAGGAAGCCGCTCGCGCCTACCGCGAGCTGTTCGCCGAGGACTTCTACCTGGAGATTCAGCGCCACGGCATCGACGGCGAGGCCAGGATCAACGCCGGCCTGGTCACGCTGCAGCGCAAGCTGGGCATCCCGCTGGTGGCCACCAACGACTTCCATTTCCTGCGCGAGGAGGATCACGCGGCGCACGATGCCCTGATCTGCATCCAGACCGGCAAGAGGCTCGAGGACCAGGACCGGCTGTGCTACCCCAAGGGCCTGTACCTCAAGAGCGCCGCCGAGATGCAGGCATTGTTCGCCGATCTGCCCGACGCCGTCGCGCGGACGCTGGAGGTCGCCGACAAGTGCGACCTCCAGATGGCCGCCGGTGCCCGCCACATGCCCGCATTCCCCATTCCCGCGGGCTTCGCCACCGAGGACGAGTATCTGGCGCACCAGGCAGCCACCGGCCTGCGCGAGCGCTACGGCGAGCCGGATGCCGCTCTGCGGGACCGTCTCGAGTTCGAGCTCGGCGTCATCCGCAAGATGGGGTACTCGGGGTACTTCCTGATCGTTCAGGACTACGTCCTTTACGCCAAGAGGAACGGGATCACCGTGGGGCCGGGGCGCGGGTCGGCAGCCGGCAGCCTGGTCGCCTACTGCCTGCGTATCACGGACACGGATCCGATGCGGCACGGGCTGCTGTTCGAGCGCTTCCTGAACCCCGAACGGATCAGCATGCCCGATATCGACATCGATTTCGCCGACACGGGCCGCGACCAGGTCATCCGCTACGTGATCGACAAGTACGGCAAGGACAGCGTGGCGCAGGTGATCACCTTCGGGACGATGGGCGCCAAGGCCGTGATCCGCGACGTGGGGCGCGTCCTGGGCATGCCCTTCGGCGAAGTCGACCGCATCGCCAAGCTGGTGCCCAACGATCTGAAGATCACCCTCGACGAGGCGCTGGAGAGAGTCCCGGAGCTGGCCGAGATGGCCGCCTCGCCCGGAGTGAACGGGCGGCTCATCGAGTACTCGCGGAAGCTGGAGGGTCTGGCGCGGCACGCTTCCGTGCACGCTGCGGCCGTCATCATCGCTCCCACCGACATCACCGATTACGTGCCCCTCTACCGCGCGCCCAAGGACGGGCGGATCACCACGCAGTTCGACGGCCCCACGTGCGAGAGCGTGGGGTTGCTCAAGATGGATTTCCTCGGCCTGAAGGAGCTGTCCCTGATGGACGAGGCCGTGCGCCTGATCCGGCGGCGCGATCCCGGCTTCGACCTGGACGCCATCCCCTGGGACGACCGGGCCACCTTCGAGCTGTTCGGGCGCGGCGACACGGTCGGCGTCTTCCAGTTCGAGAGCGGCGGCATGCGCGAGTACCTGCGCCAGTTGCAGCCCGACAAGCTCGAAGACATCATCGCGATGAACGCGCTGTACCGGCCGGGACCGATGGCACGGATTCCCACCTTCATCGATCGCAAGCACGGGCGCGAGGAGGTGCGGACCGAGCACCCGATACTCGAGCCCATCCTCGCGGAGACGTACGGCGTCATCACCTACCAGGAGCAGGTGCAGCGCATTGCCCGGGACGTGGCCGGGTTCACCCTGGGACAGGCCGACGGCATCCGCAAGGCGATGGGCAAGAAGGACGCCGACCTGATGGAGCGGTACAAGGCCGACTTCCTCGGCGGCGCCGTCGCCCGTGGCGTGCCGCGCGAGTCCGCGGCCAGGATCTGGGCGGACATCGAGGTGTTCTCCGGGTACGGGTTCAACAAGTCCCACTCGGCCAGCTACGCGGAGGTGGCCTACAAGAACGCGTTCCTCAAGGCCAACTACCCGAAGGAGTACATGGCGGCCAGTCTGACCAACGACCGCAACAACACCGAACGGCTGGCGGTCCTGCTGGACGAGTGTCGCCGGATGGGGCTGGCCATCCTCCCGCCAGACGTCAACGAGAGCGCGCTGAACTTCACGCCGACCGATGCAGGCATACGCTTCGGCATCGCCGCCATCAAGAACGTGGGCGAGGCGGCCGCCGAGCGGATCATCGCCGCACGCGAAGCCGGGGGTCCCTTCGGCGACCTGTTCGCCTTCTGCGCGCGCGTCGACCTGCGAGTGGTCAACCGCCGCGTCCTGGAGAGCCTGATCGCCGCCGGCGCCATGGACAGCCTGGAGGGGCATCGGGCGCAGCAGCTGGCGGTACTCGACCAGGCGATGAAGATGGGACAGCGGGCCCAGGAAGAGCGCCAGCGAGGCCAGATCAGCCTGTTCGCTGGCGCCGAGGCAGGAAGCCCCGGGCCTTCCTCGCGGCAACCCAACCACACGCTTCCTGAGGTGACTCCCTGGACGGACGCCCAGAAGCTGGCCAAGGAACACGAGCTGCTCGGGTTCTACGTCTCGGGCCATCCGCTGGATCCGCACGCCGCCGACCTGCGCAGTCTCGCCACGCCGGTCGCCCAGATCGCGCCGGGTGACGAGGGCGGGCTGCTGCGTCTGGGTGGCCTGGTCACCCGCCTCAGCCGGCACAGCGACCGCAAGGGCCAGACCTACGCTTTCATCACGCTGGAGGATCTGACTGGCAGCGTCGACGTGGCGTTCTTCAGCGAGGCCTACGCGGCCTGCCGCGACCTGCTGCAGGAAGGTGCCGCCGTCCTGCTCGAGGGGCGCGCGAGTCAGCGCCACGGTCGTCTCAGCGTGCAGGCGGAGCGCGCCTGGCCGCTGGCCGAAGCCCGCCAGCATCTCACGCGGGCCCTGTGCCTGCTGCTCGACGGTCAGCAGGCCTGTGGCGAGGTGCTCAAGCGGTTGCGCGAGGCCTGCGAACAGCATCCCGGAAAGTGCGCGGTGGTCCTGCGCGTTCGCTGTCGCGCGGGACAGGCGGAGGCGACTGTCCGGTCGCGCACCGTCCGGGTCAATCCCTGCGACGAGCTGCTCGGCAAGCTGGAATCGATCGTGGGGCCGGGGCACCTGCGCCTGGCCACCGTGCCCATGGCGGCGCACGCGCCTGCCGCAGAGCAGCGCCGGTTCCGCGTCTCGGCGTGACGCGGCGGTACGCGGGGCAGGACGGGCGCGCGGCCGGCCCATCTCGAGCGCGACTGGCCGGCCGTCACACCGGGCGCGCCTGCCCATCACCTTCACCGGAGACACCGGCCGTGAGCGATCGTCTGTGGGCGGCGCTGCTGCTGGCCGCAACCCTGCTGCAGTGTAGCACCGCTGCCGACGATGGGGGGGCGCCGGCCGGCGCTGCCCCTGCGGCACACGCTGCCGGCACGTCGGCGAACGAGAAGGTCAGCGGCGCCGTCTTTCCGCCGCGTACCGGGTACCTGCTGGAGGACTACCGCGGGCGGCAGGTCGACCTGCGCCTGTATCAGGGCAAGATCGTCCTGCTCAACTTCTGGGCGACCTGGTGCCCACCGTGCCGGTACGAGATCCCGGACCTCGTGCGCCTGCGAGACGCCTACTCGGAGCGGGATGTCGCCATCCTGGGCGTGTCGGTGGACCGGGGTTCGCCGCAGCGCGTGCGGCCGCTGCTGGCCAGGTTCGTCGACCAGTACGGGATCAACTACCCCGTGCTGCTCGACAACGAGCTGCGCCTGCTGCGCCAGCTCGTGCGGCGCGACCTGACGGCCACAGGCGTGCCCCTGACCTTCGTGATCGACAGGAAAGGGCGGCTCTTCAGCCTGCACGAAGGACTGCCGCTGGGGCGCAACGGCCAGCCCGACCCGGGCGGTGTGCTCGAAGGGGAGATCCGGCAGCTGCTGGGCAAGAAGTGAACTCGCGCGCCGGAGGAGGTAGTGCAGAGCGGCGCCCCGGGCGGCGCCCCCCCGGGCGCCGAGCGCCGCAGGCATGGGCAGCCGCCCGCCGGCGCGGGACCGAGCCGGCCGCCCACGGCGTCCGCCGTCAGTACTCGGAGTAGTGCTCCTCCAGCACCTTGGGCCCGTGCCGTTCCACCAGGACCTTCTTGAAGCACGCGACGGTGTCGCCGGCGCGCAGGTGTTCCAGCATGGCCTTCTTGGACATCACCATCATGGTGCCGCGCACGTAGTCCGGGAAGCGGCAGAAGCTGCACGACACCTCCTCGCCCGTCAGGCAGCAGGTCTTCTCGATCTCGAGCTCGACCTGGGACCCCGGATCGAACGAGAAATCGGTGGCCTCCTCGTCGCCCGCTGGGTTCTTGACGTCGGGATCGGTCTCCTCTGGCATCCTTCGTCCCTCGGCTCTGTTCCCGGGAATCGGGGCTGCGAATATAAGAACTGCGGTCCGCCCGGCAAGGCCGCCGACCCGTCCCCGCGGCGCCGGCCGGGGCCCACGGTACCCCCCCCTTCCGCACCGGCGCGGGCGGCGCCGGGCGCCTGAGCCGCCGCCGGTCAGAAGGGCAGGTCGTCGAAGCGCGACAGCACGCGTGGCCCCGCCCTCGTCACCGCCACGGTGTGCTCGAACTGCGCCGACAGCGCTCCGTCCGCGGTCACGGCAGTCCACCCATCGTCCAGCTCGCGGACTGCCGCGCCGCCCGCGTTGACCATGGGCTCCACGGTGAACACCATCCCCGCCTCCAGGCGCCGTTCGGTCCCCGGACGCCCGTAGTGCAGCACCTGCGGATCCTCATGGAAGGATCGCCCGATCCCGTGGCCGCAGTACTCCCGCACGATCGAGTACCCCTGCGCCTCGACGTAGCTCTGGATCGCGTGGCCCAGATCTCCCAGGCGATTGCCGACCACCGCCGCCCGGATGCCGCGCTCCATCGCCTCGCGCGTCGTGTCCACCAGACGCTGCGCCGCGGCGCTGGCCGCGCCCGCCACGGTCGTGACGTTCATGTCGCCGTGGTAGCCGCGCCACTTCACGGCGATGTCGACCGACAGGATGTCGCCGTCGCGCAGCGGGCGCTCGCGCGGGATGCCGTGGACGACCTCGTCGTTCACGGAGATGCAGACGCTCCCAGGGTAGGGCGGCCTGCCGGGCACCTGGTACCCCTTGGCGCTGGCCACCGCGCCCTGCGACTTGATGTACCGCGCCGCGATCCGGTCCAGCTCGGCGGTCGTCACGCCGACCTTGACGCTCTCCAGCACGCGCGCCATGGTCTCGGCCGCGATGCGGCAACTGGCGCAGATCTGCTCGATCTCCCGCTCCGACTTCAGATAGACCATGTACCGACTCCACCGGCCCCGCTAGCGCCGGAGCTGCAGCCACGACGCGCACCGCGCCGCTGCTTTGCCCGCCCGAAGAACGATCCCTACATTGCGCCCTGTCAAGTTGTCCATCGCCCGGCGAGCGGCCCGGCCGATTTCCGGCCGGGTCCGTCGCGAGTCGGCCGCCTGCCGCGCCCGGACGCCCCCGCGGACCGGCCGCCGGACGCCGACCTCGCCTTCGCGGCTGCCCGCATGCCCGTCGTCTCGGTCCTCATGCCTGCGTTCAATGCCGCCGCCACCTGCGACGCAGCCCTGGACTCGGTGGCGGGCCAGACGCTGGGCGATTTCGAGGTCGTCGCGGTGGACGATGGCTCCACCGACGCCACGCCCGCCATCCTCGCGGCCAGGGGCCGCGCCGACCGCCGCGTGCGCGTGCTGCGCACGGAGCACGCCGGACTCGTTGCCGCGCTGAACCACGGTCTGCAGCACTGCCGCGGCGAGTTCGTCGCCCGCATGGATGCCGACGACCGCTGCCGGCCTCGACGGCTCGAGCTGCAGGTGGCGGCCATGCGCAGCCGCCCGGACCTGAGCGTCGTCAGCTGCCTGGTCGAGGGTTTTCCGGCCGAGAACGTCGGCGAGGGACTGCGCGTCTACCTCGCCTGGCAGAATGCCTTGCTCGAACCCGATGACATCGCCAGGGAGATCTTCGTGGAAAGCCCGATCGTCCACCCGTCCGCCATGATGCGGCGCGCCGAGTTGCTCGCGCTCGGCGGCTATCGCGAGCGTGGCTGGCCCGAGGACTACGACCTGTGGCTCCGCTACCATGCCGCTGGCAGACGCTTCGCGAAGGTGCCTGTGTCGCTGTTCTGCTGGCGCGAGCACGGCGCGCGCGCCACCCGCACGGACCGCCGGTACGCGGTGGAGAACTTCCTGCGGGCCAAGGTCCATTACCTGATCGCCGGCCCGCTCGCCGATCGGCAGGACGTGGTGGTCTGGGGCGCCGGGCGGACCGGGCGCCGCTTGGCCAAGCTCCTGGAGCGAGGCGGACGGCAGCCGTGCCTGTTCGTCGACATCGCGCCGCGGCGCATCGGCGGCAGGCTCAGGCGACGGCCCGTGATCGGTCCCGAAGAGCTGACCGCAGCCTGGCGCGCGCTGGCTCGGCCCGTGCTGTTGGTCGCGGTGGCGTCCCGCGGCGCGCGGCCGCTGATCCGCGCCCAGCTGGCCGCCGCCGGCCTGCACGAAGGCGACCACTTCTTCTGCGTCGCCTGAACGTCACGGCCGGCTCTGGGCGCTCTCTCGGGCCGGGGCTGTCGCGCCGCACACGCTCGGTGCCCGTCCCGGCCGACCACTCCATGGAAATCATCGTGACCCAACGCGACGCAGCCTACACGCCCCTGGAGGATCTGCTGCGGCGGCGGCTCGAGCTCGGAGCCGGCGCCGGACCGTTGCTGATCGGCATCGGCGGCGGCACGGCCGCGGGCAAGAGCACGCTGGCGCGCGCCCTGGCCGCCCAACTGGCACCGCTGCGCGCCGAGGTGATCGGTCAGGACCGCTTCTTCAAGCCGAAGGCCGAGCTGCCTGCCTATCCGTCCACCAGCCGCCCGCAGCCGTGGCCTGACTACAATCGCCCGGACTCGTTCCGCGTGGAGGAACTGGTGGCGTGCTGTCGCGCGCTGGCGGGCGTCGACGTGGCCATTCTCGAGGGCATCCTCGTGCTGCACTACCCGGAGTTGCGCCAGCTGATGGCGCTCCGCCTGTATGTCGAGGCCGACGCGGACGAGCGCCTCGCCCGGCGCCTGCGGCGCAACGTGCGCGCCGGCATGGCCCTGGATGACGTGGTGGACTACTACCTGGAGTCCGTCCGCTTCCAGCACGAGCGCTACAACGCTCCCACGCGCCAGCACGCGGACATCGTGGTGCCGGGCGGCGCCACGGCGGAGCAGGCACGGGCGGCCATGACGCGAGCGATCTGCGCCGCCGTCCGTCGGGTCCTGGGCGAGGGCCGCCGCCCGCCGGCGCGACCATCGCCGCCAGCGGCGGGCAACGGTGCGTAGACCGCCCGGCGCGGCCGCGGGCCGGGCGCGGCGCTGCCCGCGCCAGCCGCCACGGGCGCGGCTCCGCCGGCTCACAGACCGAGGATCTCGCGGGTCAGCTGCGGCAGCGCCTGCCAGTCCTCGACCAGGTACCGGTTGCCGTCCACGTCCTCGATCAGCGCTCTGCTGCCGCCCAGCATCCGCACGTTCTCGCGCCAGCCGCGGATCTCGATCGCGCGCGGGCCGGCGGTCGTGTCGATCTGCCCGCGCAGCACGCCCTGTTCCTCCACGATCCGCCCGACGCCCGTGACACGCGGCCGGAAGTAGACCTTCGCCAGCTCCGCACGCAGGGCCGCCTGACTCTCCGGATCCAGGTCCGCCACCCGGGCCAGCATCCCCAGCTCGGTCCCGTCCGCCTGCGCCAGTCCGACGAACTCCTCCTCGGCCTCCAGCGGAAATGCCAGGCGCACCCGGACGTCCGTGTACTGCTGGCCGTCCGCCTCCAGCACGAGCGCTCCCTTGCTCGACCGGGTGAAACGCAGGCGTGCCGGATCCAGCAGCCGGTCGGACGGCGCCGGGGCGCCACTCGTCGCGCCTTGGCTCATCCTAGACTACCCTCACCTTGGCCATCTCGGACTGCATGTCGACCAGCCTGCGGTACACCCCGCCCTCTTTGGCCAGCAGCTCCTCGTGGGTCCCCACCTCGACGATCCTGCCCTTCTCCAGCACCAGCAGCCGATCGGCGTTCTTGAGCGTCGACAGCCGGTGCGCGATGGCGAACGTGGTGCGACCCGCCACCAGCCGATCCAGCGCCTCCTGGATCTCGAACTCCGTCTCGGTGTCGACGGAGCTGGTCGCCTCGTCGAGGATCAGGATGCGCGGGTTGCCGATCAGCGCGCGGGCGATGGAGATCCGCTGCCGCTCGCCACCCGACAGCCGGCCGCCACGCTCTCCGACCTGCGTGTCGTAGCCATCCGGAAAGCTCATGATGAAATCGTGTGCGTTGGCCGCCCGCGCCGCCCGGATGATGTCCTGGCGCGTGGCCGCCGGGTGCCCGTAGGCGATGTTCTCTGCGATGCTGCCCTGGAACAGCAGCGGATCCTGCAGCACCACCCCGATCTGCGCCCGCAGCCGCTTCTGCTGGATCTTCCTGATCGGCATGCCGTCGATCAGCACCTCGCCGTCCGTCGCGTCGTAGAAGCGCGTGATCAGGTTCACCAGCGTGGACTTGCCGGCGCCGCTCGGCCCCACGATGCCGATCATCTCGCCCGGTGCCACCTTGAAGGCGATGCGATCCAGGATGCGCGCGAAACCGTCGTAGGTGAAGCTCACGTTGCGGAACTCGACCTCGCCGCGCAGCTCGCCCGGATCGATCGCGTCCGGGTCGTCGCGCACCTCCGGCTCGGTGTCGAGAATCTCGAAGACCCGCTCGGCGGTGGTGGCGGCTCCCTCGAGTTGCTCGGACAGCGTGCACAGGCTGGTCACCGGCGCATAGAACATCATCATGTAGGAGATGAAGGCCTGCAGCTCGCCCAGCGTCAGCGTGTTGCCCAGCACGCGCTTGCCGCCGAACCACCACAGGATGATGGAGCCGGTGGAGGTGACGAAGGTGATCGTGGGCATGAACACCGACCGCATGCGAATGGCGTGCAGCCGCGACTCGCGCAGGTCGGTGTTGCGCACGTCGAAACGCGCGACCTCGCGGCTCTCCTGCGCGAAGGCCTTGACCACCCGGACCCCGGGAATCGTGTCGGCGATCATGGCATTGAGCGCCGAGATGCGCCGCCAGACCCGGTGGAAGACCCAGTGGATCCGCGCCCGGTAGAGCAGCGTACCCGCGACCATGAAGGGCACGGGGATGATCGCCAGCAGGGCCAGCTCCCAGTTCATCCAGAACAGCCAGACGCAGATGCCGACCAGCGTCAGGAGGTCGATGATCATGTCCTGGAAGCCGTGGGTGATGAACCCCTGCATGCGCTCGGTATCGCTGGTCACCCGGGTCATGATGCGCCCGGTGTTCATCTTGCTGTAGAAGCTCAGCGACAGCTCCTGCAGATGCCTGAACACCTCCATCTGCAGGTCGTAGATGATGCGCTGCCCGAGCCACCCCAGCGCCCACGAGCGCAGGGCATTCACCAGCCCGCGCACCACGTACAGCAGCAGCAGCCCCACCACCACGTAGGCCAGCCGCCGCAGCGCGGCCGGCGGGATCTGCTGCGGCACGTCCGACAGCACCTGTCTGGGCACTCCCGCCACGGTCTGGACATAGGAGGAACTCACCGGCAGGATCACGCCGTCGATCAGGTGCTTGTTCAGCTGGGGCGGCAGCAGGTTGAGCGCCGTCAGGCCCACGGTCAGCAGAAAGCCAGTCACGGCCAGCGGCCAGTAGGGCCGGATGTAGTGGGCCAGACGCCAGAAGGTCTCCGTCTTGCGCACGCAGCTCGGGCACACGCGCGAGTCACCCCGCAGGGCGCGGCCGCACGTCGGGCAGTGCTCCACGACCTTGACGGGAGCCATCTCCTCGGCGGTGTCGGATTCCGCCTGTTGCTGGCGAACGCCCGCCGCCTCGGCGACCTGGGGCACGCTCGAGAACTTGAAGTACGCGCTCTGCGAGAAGCGGACGAGTTCCAGCGTCTCGCCGTCCAGCTCGGCGACCAGCGAGGCGCTGCCCACGTAGTTGCGCGTATGGATCCGCCGAATCGACTCCAGGGGCAGACTGGTCAGCTCCGGAGCCACCCCCTCGCGCGGCGTGAGCACGAGCACGCGGTCAGAGGTCAGCATGAACCAGGAACTGCCGTACCTGCCTTCGGGCGTGATATCGGCCGCCAGCAGCACCATCAGCAGCTCGCCCGGCTGCAGCGCCTTGCGGACGTGCGCTACCAGATCCTCCGGTATGGATTCCACCAGATCCACGGCATCGCTCCCCGGCATACCTCGGAGCCGAGCGAGGCCAGCGACTCGCCGGTCCACAGCCTCGCCGGTGACTCCGACAACGTCGCGAGCCTCGGTGCGGCGTCTGCAAGCTAAGCGCCGAACAGGACCTAGGCAACGGCGCCGCGGCGCGCCTGCGCACCTGGCGGGCCGGGCTTGCCGCCGGGCGCGCCGCCGGCTAGTATTGGCCCACGGGATCCGCTGCGGGCAGACCGCAACCACGGAGGATGCTATGCAGAGACGCTGCTTCGGCGACACCGGGGAGCAGTTGTCGATCATCGGCTTCGGCGGGATCGTGGTCAGCCAGACCGAGCCGCAAGAGGCCGCCAACCTGGTCGCCGAGGCCATCGACGGCGGCGTCAACTACTTCGACGTGGCTCCCACCTACGGCGATGCCGAGCAGCGGCTGGGTCCGGCGCTGGCTCCCTATCGCGCGCGGGTATTCCTGGCGTGCAAGACCACCCAGAGGCTCCGCGCGGGGGTGGAGCAGGAGCTGGAGCGGTCGCTGCTGCGGCTGCAGACGGACCACTTCGACCTGTACCAGCTGCACTCGGTGAACACCTCCGAGGATTTCGCCCAGGTCACGGGCCCAGGTGGAGCGCTGGAGGCCCTCGCAGCAGCCCGCCAGGCAGGCAAGATCCGCTACATCGGCTTCTCGAGCCACTCGGTGCCCACCGCCCTGCGCTTGCTGGAGTCCTGGCACTTCGACTCGGTGCTCTTCCCGGTCAACTGGGTCGAGTATCTGCAGGCAGGTTTCGGCCCACAGGTGATCGCGCGCGCCCAGGAGAAGCGGACGGCGCGCCTGGCGCTCAAGGCCCTGGCGCACTGCAGGCGCGGCGAAGGCACGGACGGCCGCTATGCGAAGTGCTGGTACTGGCCGGTGGTCGACCCCGAGCTGGCCAGCCTGGCGCTGCGCTTCGCGCTCTCGCAGCCTATCACCGCCGCCATCCCGCCCGGTGAGGCCGAGCTATTCCGCCTGGCGCTGCGCATCGGCACAGCCTTCACCCCCATCGCCGCCGCGGAGGTCGTCGAGCTGGGCCGCCGGGCGGCGACCGCCGAGCCGATCTTCAGCCTGTGAGGGATGGCGTGCCGGCGCGCCGGCGACCGGGGTAGCCGCGGCCGGCCGCCGCAGCCGGCGTCGGTCTGGCGCCGGCCCAAGCGCCGAGCAGGCCAGCAGTGCCAGCCGGCCGGACTCCGGGGCCCCGACGCGGGCTGCCAGCTCCATGACAGCCAGCAGGCGGACGGAGCTGCTCGGCAGCTGGAGGCGGAACTCGCCGCGCACCCACCGGACCTCGGCGCTGTCCAGCACCACCGGCTGGCCGAACGGAAAGAACGCATCCAGCAGGAAGCCGTCGGCATCGTAGAACCGCAGCTCGTAGCGAACCTGAACGCGCCGGCCGCCGGCATTGGCGAACCGAGCCGCGAAGGCGCCCTCCAGATCCTGCGCGCCGCCGCCCACGCCGGCGGCCGGGAGGGCCGGCAGCCAGCTCACGCTGTCGATCTGGACGGTTCCCTCCCAGCCCGGGTCCTCCTGGAGCACCACCTCCGTGCCGCGCGCGGCCGGGCCCGAGTGCACCGCGTCGCCGAGCAGTCCGCAGGCTGCCGCCAGCAGCGCGCCGGCCAGGCTGGCCACGACCGCACCCCGAACCGCCGCCGAGCCGGACCGGTGCAGCGTCAGCGCCGCTGGCCGAGCCACCGCTGGACCGTGCTGCGGCGCTTGCGCAGGCGGCACAGGAAGAACGCCTGCATCGTCCGGGTGGGCAGCACGCGGCGCGCCCCGGCCAGCGCTGCCTGCAGCTCGCGCCCCTCCCATCGTTCCAGTCCTGGCCGCTGGTTCGGCACAGGCAGGTCCACAGGCTCGACAGCCAGGGCATCGCCGAAGCGCGCCAGCGCCCATCCCACCACCTCCTCGTTCTCCTCGGGGGCCAGCGTGCAGGTGGAGTAGACAAGCACGCCCCCGACCTTGAGGCTGTTGACCGCCGAGAAGAGCAGTCGTCGCTGCCGGGCCGCCAGGCGCCGCACCGACCGCATCGTCCAGTGCGCGAACGACCGCGGCTCGCGCCGACTGAACCGCCCTTCGCCGGAACACGGGGCATCCAGGAGCACGCGATCGAAGCGCTCGGGGCACACGCGCCAGACCGACTCTCCGTCGCGCAGGTACGGGCGCACGTTGGCGGCACCGCCCAGCGCCAGGTTCCGGCGCAGCCTGAAGAAGCGCGGTCGCGCCGCCTCGACCGCCGCGATGGAGCCCGTGTTGCCCATGAGCGCCGCCAGCTGCAGGGTCTTGCTGCCCGGTGCAGCCGCCAGATCGAGCACCTGCTCGTCCCGTCCGGGGGCCAGCACCAGCGGCGGCAGCATGCTCGAGGGATTCTGCACGTACAGCCGCCCGTCGCGGCAGGCAGGAGTCTCGGTCAAGCGGCGCCGCTGGTCCGGCGGGATCGTGAAGGCCAGGGGCCACCACGCCAGCGGCTCGGCGCGGATACCCGCGAGGGCCAGCTCCTCCAGCACGGCACCCACGTCGGCCTTGAGCGTGTTGACCCGGAAGGCCGTCGCTGGCGCCGCGGCAAAGGCCTCGCGCCACGCCGCCGCGGCCGCGGGCGGCAGCAGGCGTTCCAGGCGCTCGCAGAAGGCGGCGGGGAGAACCCCGCCGGTGTCGTCCGTCGCCATCGATCGTGGTACCTTCGGGGTGCGGGCAGCGTCCGACGAGCCCCTGGCGCAGCCGGCAGGCGCGTCCTATTGTTCTTGCGCCCTGCGCCAGCGCAGCGCACGTGGGACCCGTCGCGCCGGCATGCCGAGCGTGCACGGGTGCGGGGCGCGCCGCGCCTGCAGGGCTCCAGCCCGGCCTGCCTGGCCGGTTCATCTCACGTCGCTACTGCCGCTGTCCAGGAGGAAGCGAGACCATGCCGCACGTCATCACTCAGCCTTGCATCGACGTCGTCGACAAGGCGTGCATCGAGGTCTGTCCCTCTGAGGCCATCCACCTCGCCGAGGATACCAACCTGCCCGAAGACGAGCGGAAGAACATGTGCTACATCAACCCGGACGAGTGCGCTGACTGCGGTGCCTGCGTGGACGAGTGCCCGGTCGAGGCCATCTTCCCCGAGGAGGAGGTCCCCGAGCAGTGGATCGAGTTCATCGAGCTGAACGCCAAGGCGTTCGCCTGAACGGCATCGCCGCTGCCTGCCAGCCGCGCGCCGCGGGCTGGCAGGCAGCCGGCGCGGCTGGCGGCCCGGCCATGACGGCGCGGGTCGCCAACCGCCGGCACGCTCCCTGAGAGCGCCCTCTCAACGCTGGCCTTCTCCGGCTCTCCACCTGCCTGCCGGCAGCCGCCGGTGCGTGTAGGGCCGGGGGCGCTCGCCCTCGTAGTCGCCAACGGTCTGGCCGCTGCCGCGCAGCACCCACTTGTGGCTGGTCAGACCCTCCAGACCCACCGGGCCGCGGCTGTGCAGCCGGCCTGTGCTGATGCCCACTTCCGCCCCCAACCCATACCGGTAGCCATCGGCGAAGCGAGTCGAGGCGTTGTGCATGACGGACGCCGAATCGACTCCCGCCAGGAACGTCTCGGCCGCCACTGGGTCGGCGGTGACGATCGCGTCGGTGTGGTGGCTGCCGTACGTGTTGATGTGGTGAATGGCCTGCTGCAGGTCGTCCACCACGCGCACCGCCAGGATCAGGTCCAGGTATTCCGTGCGCCAGTCCTGTTCGGTGGCCGGCTGCATCTGCCCCGGCGCCAGCGCCAGCGCGCACTGATCGCCGCGCAGCTCGACGCCTCTGGCCCGCAGGGCCGGCACGGCCTCGGCGAGGAAGGCCGGCGCGATGTCGCGGTGCACCAGGAGCGTCTCGGCCGCGTTGCAGACGGCCGCATACTGCGTCTTGGCGTCGACCACGATGCGCGTGGCCATGGCGATGTCGGCGTCGCGGTCCACGTACACGTGGCAGATGCCGTCCGCATGGCCCATCACCGGGATGCGGGTGCGCTCCATGACGGACCGCACGAACTCGTTCGACCCCCGCGGGATGATCAGGTCGACGTCCTGATCCAGCGCCAGCAGATCGGCGACCTCGTCGCGGCTGGAGAGGAGTCCGAGCCAGCCGGGCGGGATCCCGGGGCAGCCCGCCGTGGCGCCGCGCAACACCTCGGCCAGCGCCGCGTTGCTCCGCGCGGCCTCGCTGCCGCCCTTCAGCAGCACCGCGTTCCCTGACTTCAGGCACAGGGCGCCGATCTGCACCAGCGCGTCGGGGCGCGACTCGAAGATCACGCCGATCACCCCGATCGGCACGCTGAGGCGGAACAGCTCCAGACCGGCATCCAGCTCGACAGCATGCTGGACAGCGCCGAGCGGATCCGCCTGCCGGGTCACGCTGTCCACCAACCTGCCGAGGGCGGCGTACTTGTCACCCGCCAGGCTGAGTCTCTTCAGCAGGGGCGCGGCGAGCCGCCCGGCCGCGACGGCCCCCTGCGCCGCCGCGACGTCCGCCTCGTTGGCGGCCAGCACCTCGGCGCGCCGCTCTGCCAGCGCCGCGCCGATGGCCCGCAGCGCGCCGTCCCGCTGCGCCGCGGTGCTGACCGCCAGCAGTCGGGCCGCGGCGCGCGCCTGCCTGGCCATCTGCCCCACATCGGCCTTCGCCATGGGCCACTCACTCGCCGCCGCTGGCCTGCTCGGTGGCAGCCAGCATGACCGACTGCAGCAGTCGCACGACGCGCCGCGCGTCCTCCACCGTGCCCTCGCCCAGCAGCACGTAGTCGACCAGCAGGTGCGCCCATTCCCTGAGCCGCTCCGAATCGCGCTCGCGCGCCAGCATGCGGCCCAGGTTGCGGATGATCGGGTGCCGCGGGTTGATCTCCAGGATGCGCTTGGTGGGCGTGAACTCGCGGTCGCTCAGGCGGAGCAGGCGCTCCATGTTCTGGCTCAGGCCGCCCTTGGGCGTCACCAGCACGCACGGGCTGTCCGTGAGCCGGCTGGACTCCTTGACGTCGCCCACCCGGTCCCCCAGGTGCTTCTTCAAGAAGCTGACCAGCTCGATGGTCCGTTCGCGGCCGTCCTCCTCGGCTCCCTCGAGCCTGGAGCCCTGGTCGGCCAGCTCCAGATCGGCGGCGTCGATCGCCTGGAGTTCCGCCCCGCCGAACTTCTGCAGGGTCGCGGCCACCCATTCGTCCACCGGCTCGTCCAGCAGCAGCACCTCCAGGCCGCGCTTGCGGAAGGCCTCCAGCAGCGGGCTCTGTGCCAGGGCGTCCACCGACTCGCCAGCCAGGTAGTAGATCTTCTTCTGCTCCGCCTGGGCGCGATCCACATACGTCTGCAGCGACACGTAGGCCTCTCGATCCGCCTCCAGCGAGGAGTGGAACCGCAGCAGGCCGGCCAGGCGCTCGCGGTTCTCGTGGTCTGTCGCGATACCCTCCTTTAGGACCGTCCCGTATGCCCGCCAGAACACCAGGTACTCCGCCTCGCTCCGCTTGGCCATGGCCTCCAGCATGCCCAGCACCCGCTTCACGAGCGTCCCGCGCACCCGGGCCATGACGGGGCTGTGCTGCAGGGTCTCGCGCGACACGTTCAGCGGCAGGTCATCGCAGTCCACCACGCCGCGGACGAACCGCAGATACAGCGGCAGCAGCTCCTTGCAGTCGTCCTGGATGAAGACCCGGCGCACATGCAGATGCAGCCGGACGTGCGGTTCCTGTGCGAACAGCCAGGGAAGAGGCGTCTGCTTGGGGATGTAGAGGATCGCATAGAACTGGATGGGGACATCCACCATGACGTGCTCGCGGGCCAGGGGAGGCTCCCCATCGCCCGTGAGGTGCGTGTAGAACTCGTTGTACTGCTCGTCGGATATCTCGTTGCGCGGCCGCACCCACAACGCCGCCGTGTTGTTCACCTGCTTGCCGGCGACCCGGATCGGGTAGGCAACGAAATCGGAGTGCCGGCGGATGATGCTCTCCAGGCGGTGCGCATCGAGGAACTCCTCGGAGTCGCTGCGGATGTACAGCTTGACCTCGGTGCCGCGATCCTTCTTGTCCGCCGGCGAGACCGTGTAGGTCCCATCGCCGGTCGATTCCCACATCACCGCCTCGGCATCCGGGTCGGCAGCCCGCGTGGTCAGCACCACCCGATCCGCGACCATGAACACGGAGTAGAAGCCCACGCCGAACTGACCGATGAGCTTGAGCTGGGCGGCCGCGTCCTGGTCCTTGGCCGCAGCCAGCCGGCGGACGAAGTCCACCGACCCCGAGTGAGCGATCGTGCCGATGTTCGCGTGCACCTCCGCGCGCGTCATGCCGATACCGGTGTCCCGCACGGTCAGCGTCTTGTTCTCCCTGCTGATGCGGATGTCGATGTAGCGCTCCGCCCCCGCATCCAGCACCGACTTGTCGGTGAGCGACCGATGATGGATCTTGTCCAGCGCATCCGAGGCGTTGGAGATCAGCTCGCGCAGGAATATCTCCTTGTGGGTGTAGAGCGAATGGATGAGCAGGTTGAGCACCTGCTGGACCTCGGTCTGGAACGCCCGCTCCTCCACCACGCTGGCCGGAGTACCGCCCTCGCCCATGGTCACACCACTCCTCTATCCGCAGTTGATTGACAAGTCCTACCAGCCCGCTGCCGGCCGGTCGGCACCCACGAGGCAAAAGTACCCGCAGCCACGCCGGCCGGCAAGGCGCGTCCCGCGCCTCGGCGCCCGCCTGCGCCCGCGCCGGAGTGCCGTCCCGCGTCGTCCGCGACCATGGCCGAGCTCGATCTGGTGATCGTCGGCGCCGGTCCCGCCGGCACCGCTGCGGCCCTGTTCGCGCACCGTCTGGGACTGCGCTGTGCCCTGCTCGACCGGGCCCGCTTCCCGCGCCGCAAGGCCTGCGGCGGCGCGCTCTCCGGCCGCAGCGTGGCGCTCCTGCGCGACCTCGGCGTGTACGAGCACGTCCGCGGCCTTCCCGGCGCGCAGATCCACCGGCTCGTCTTCACCGCGCCCGATGCCTCGGCCCTCGCGCTCGACCTGCACCAGGCGCGACCGTCGCCCCAGGCGCCGCCGGCCGCTGCTGGCCCGGTCCTGGAGGGCATGGTCGTCCAGCGCGAGCACCTCGACGCGCTCATGTTCGCTCGGGCTGCGGACGCGGCCCCGATCTGCCGACAGGGATTCACCTGTCGGCTCATCGAGCGCGACGCCGGCTGGTGCGCGGTGCGCGGCGTGTACGACGACGGCCGCGGCGAGCAGTTCCGGGGCCGCATCGTGCTCGGGTGCGACGGCGCCTCGTCGGCAGTGGCGCGCAGCAGTGGTCTGGGCGGCCTCGACCGCGCTTCGGGCATGGTCGCCCTGCGGCAGTACATGCGGGGGGTGGAAGGACTGCAGGACCAGATCGAGCTGCACTTCACGGACGCACTGGCGCCCGGCTACTTCTGGATCTTCCCGGCCGGCGACGGGCTGGCCAACGTGGGCCTGGGCGTGGACTGCCGCCAGCTCCGTCGCCGCCGGCAGAACCTGCGCGCGCTGCTCCGCGAGACGATCGCCAGCCCCCGCTTCGCGCCTCGGTTCCGGCGCGCCGAACCGGCGGGACCGCCATCGGGGTGGCCGCTGCCAGTGGGCGGCCGCCACCGGACCTGTCACGCGGAGGGCGTCATGCTCCTGGGCGACGCCGCCGGCCTGGTGGACTCCTTCACCGGCGAGGGCATCGGCAACGCTCTGTGGTCGGCTCGCGCCGCGACACAGACAGCCCGCGCTGCGCTGAACAGCGGTCAGACCGGCAGCGACGCGCTGCGCCCATACAGCGAGAGCCTGCGCCGCGCCCTCGGCGGGGAACTGGCCACCAGCGCCTCGCTCCATCGGCTCGCCGGCTGCCGTCCACTGCGCTCCTGGGTCATCCGCCGCGCCGGCAGCGATGCGGCGCTCCGCCGCACGCTCGGCGCCATGCTGGCGGACACCGGCGCGCGGCGGCAGCTCCTCGGTCCGCGGTTCTATCTGCGGCTGCTGTGCGGGTGAGGCGGAGAGCAGCCGCGGGTGGCTTTCCCGGCCGGTCGGGGCGCCGAACTGCCGGCACGCCGGCGCGTCTCACGGGTCGCCCGCCGCATACCCACACGCCACGGAGGCCAGGCCGATCAGCGCGCCGAACACGTTCCCCCACACGACGAGCCAGCCGAGGTGGGCGCGAATCACCTCCTCCACCATCCGCTTCACGGTCTCCGGCGTCAGCTCCTCGAGCTTGGCGGTGACGAGCCGGTCGACCTGGTCGCACAGGGCCCCTGGCTCCACGGCCAGGCCGTCGAGGCTGCGCCGCAGCGGCTCCTCCAGCGCGGCGACCGTCTCGGCGGCGGCGGCGCGCACCAGCTCCCGGACGCGCTCGGCACCGAGCCGGTGCAGCAACCATCCCAGACGCGGTCCCAGCAGTTCGCCGACTCTGGCGTCGATCGCCCGATCCATCTCCGGCGAGTCGATCGCTCGCTGCAGCCGCACGCGCAGATCGTCCAGGGGCACGAGCTGGCGGATGACGCCGTTCTCCCGCAGATAGCGCTGCACGTAGTCAGGAGCGAAGAAGTGGCTCATGACCAGCTCGCGGACCGCAGCGCGGATCTCCCGGAAGCGAGCGGGAATGACTCCTGACCCGTACAGCAACGGCACGCGATCGAACAGCATGCGGACGGCCAGCCAGTTGGTCAGGCCGCCAGCCAGCCCGAACAGCCCGGCGGCCAGCAGCCACCGGCTGCCGGGGATTGCCCCGCGCGCCCCCGCCAGGCCCCCCGCCAGCACCAGCAGCGAGGCCAGGTTGCTGAGGTTTCCCTTGTCGAGCCGGCGCCGATGGGCCCGGCCCGTGCCCACCGCCGGCAGGCAGGGAGTGCCGGGCAGCGCGCCGCCGGCCGCACCATCGCGGGCTCCGGCGAGCGCGCCGCGCCCCGGGGAGCCGCGGCGCGCGGCAGCGGGGCCCAGCGCGGAGCCCGAGGCCGGCGTCCCCGTGCTCACAGCGCCGTCCGCGTGCGCCGCTTGTCGCGCTGGCGCTCGAGCGCCAGGTCGATCAGCCGCTCGATCAGGCGCGGGTAGTCGATGCCACTGGCCTCCCACAGCTTGGGGTACATGCTGATCGGCGTGAAGCCCGGGATGGTGTTGATCTCGCTGACATAGATGCGCTCGTCATCCTGGCCGACGAAGAAGTCCACGCGCGCCAGCCCCGCGCCTTCGACGGCACGGAAAGCGCGCAGCGCCAGCTCGCGGACACGGGCCGTCGCGCTCGCGCTCAGCCGCGCCGGGATGATCAACTGCGAGCTGCTGTCGCGGTACTTGGCGTCGTAGTCGTAGAAGGCGCCCGCCGGCACGATCTCGCCGGGCACGGACGCCGCCGCGGCTTCGTTCCCCAGGATCGCGACCTCCACCTCGCGGCATCCCAGCGCCGCCGCCTCGACCATCACCTTGTAGTCGAACTGGGCGGCTGCGTCGATCGCGGCCGCCAGTTCGCCCGCGGCCGCCACGCGACTCACGCCCACGCTCGAACCCAGGCTCACCGGCTTGACGAACAGCGGCAAGGCGAAGCGGGACTCGATCTCCCCCAGGACCGCTTCCCGCTCCCGCTCCCAGCGCTCTCGCCGCACGACCAGATACTCGACCTGCGGCAGGCCCGCCGCGCGAAACACGCGGCGCGACTGCTCCTTGTCCATGCCGATGGCCGAGCCCACCACCCCCGAGCCCACGTAGGCCACGTCCATCAGCTCGAGCAGCCCCTGGACAGTGCCATCCTCCCCGTAGGGACCGTGCAGCAGCGGGAAGACCACGTCGATCTGCTGGCTGCGAGCCCACCCGCACCCCGGCTCGGCACCCAGCAGGAGCCCGCGTCCATGGGCGTAGTCCAGCAGGACCGGGATCAGCTCGGACGCGAGTGGCGCTTCGGCCGCCAGCAGGCGGTCGGGGTCGGCGGCCGTGAACCAGCGTCCCTCCCGGCTGATCCTGATCAGCCGAACCTCGTAGCGCTCGCGCGGGATCGCACGGACCAGCGACAGCGCCGACGCCACCGACACCTCGTGCTCGCATGACCTGCCGCCGAACAGCACCGCCACCCGGATCTTCCTGTCCGCCAACGTCGGCCTCCTCTCTGTCCCGGCCCGCAACCGCACCGGCG
>CAZPXM010000050.1:16520-24024 GCA_964591015.1 uncultured Gemmatimonadaceae bacterium | reverse complement strand
ACCGCGCGAAAGCGCTCTCCTACGGTTTTTCTTCCCGCGCGCGGGTCCGGGCCGAGTATGACGCGCAGCGGGCCGCATGGGAAGACCGCAGCGGCGTGGCCGGCTGGGACGACATCCTGATCGCCAGCTGCCCCAGCCAGCGCGCGCTGCAGGGGCAGACGCTGGCGGCGGTGGCGGCGGCCAGAGGTCAGGAACCGCTGGACACCGCCATGGACCTGCTCGCCGAGACCGACGCTCAGCTCTCCTGTGTCTGGTTCAGCCAGTCAGAGGCAGTGGTCCGCCGGCTCATCCAGCTGCCCTACGTGGCGGTCGGCAGCGATGCCGCGGCGGCCAGCCCCGAGGGCGTTCTCGGGCGCCACCGGCCCCACCCCCGCGCGTACGGGACGTTCGCGCGGGTGCTCGGCGAGTACGTGCGCGAGCAGGGCGTGCTGAGCCTGCCCGAGGCCGTGCGCAAGATGACGTCCCTGCCCGCCGCTCACTTCGGCCTGCGCGGCCGGGGCGTGGTCGAGTCCGGCGCCTGGGCCGATCTGGTCCTCTTCGACCCCGGCACGGTCGGCGACCGGGCGACCTACGCCGAGCCGCATCGGTTCGCGACGGGCATCCCTTGGGTCATCGTCAACGGCGAGGTGGTGATCGAGGACGGCGCGCAGGCCGGGGTACTGCCCGGCCGGATCTTGTGAGGCCGGCAGTCCTGTCGCCGGTCCAACCAGGGAGTGCACCACGGCCATGAGCACACCGGTCATCTATGACGAGGCGCTGGTGCCCGTCTACCAGCTGCCGGACCCGCTGGTCTGCGCCGACGGCAGCCCGGTGCGGGACGCGGCGACCTGGCGGCAACGGCGGCGCCCGGAGATCATGCAGCTCTTCGCTGCCCACGTGTACGGCCGCACCCCGGCCGGTCCCCTGCCCGACTGCCGGTGCCGGACGATCGAGGCGGGCGGGTCGTGGCTGGATGGACGGGCCGAGCGCCGGCAGCTCGTGCTGGAGTGCCGCGCCCGCGGCCAGGCGCTCAGCATGGCCCTGCTGGTCTATCTGCCGGCACGGCGGGCGGGCCCGGTGCCGCTGTTCCTCGGGCTGAACTTCAACGGCAACCACACGATCCAGCCGGATCCGGCCGTCGCTCTGAACACCGGGTGGATGCGCGCGGAGGCAGAGGCCGGCATCGTCGACCACCGGGCCACGGAGGCCGCCCGCGGCACGGCCGCCAGCCGCTGGCCCGTGGAGCGCATCGTGGCCCGCGGGTACGGCGTCGCCACGGTCTACTGCGGCGACCTGGACCCCGACTACGACGACGGCTTCCAGAACGGGGTGCATCCCCTGTTCTACCGCGACGGCCAGACGCGCCCGGCGGACGACGAGTGGGGCACCATCGGCGCCTGGGCCTGGGGCCTCAGCCGCGCCCTGGACTGCCTGGCCGCCGAGGCGGACATCGATGCGCGCCGGGTGGCCGTGCTCGGGCATTCGCGGCTGGGCAAGACGGCCTTGTGGGCCGGCGCGCAGGACGAGCGCTTCGCGCTGGTCATCTCGAACGATTCGGGCTGCGGCGGCGCCGCGCTGTCGCGCCGCCGCTTCGGGGAGACGGTGGCGCGCATCACCGCCGCCTTCCCGCACTGGTTCTGCGGCAACTTCCGCCGCTACGCGGACCGCGAGGACGAGCTGCCCGTGGACCAGCACGAGCTGGTGGCGCTGATCGCGCCGCGCCCGGTGTACGTCGCCAGCGCCACCGAGGACCTGTGGGCCGATCCCCGCGGCGAGTTCCTGGCGGCGCGCGGCGCGGACCCCGTCTACCGGCTGCTGGGCACCGACGGCCTGGCCGCCGCAAAGATGCCCCCGGCCGAGTCGCCCGTGACCAGCCGCATCGGGTACCACCTGCGCCGCGGCCGCCACGATGTGACCGCGTACGACTGGGACCGCTTCATGGATTTCGCCGATCGGCATCTGCGGTAGACAGCGTGGGCCCGCAGCGCGGGCCCCGCGCCGCGCCGCGCGCGCGGACGCCCGGCCGGCGCGCGCCGGCGCAGCGGCAGCACGGAGAAACATGCACGAGGACACCGCATCGACAGCGCCGGCCGGGCAGACGGCCACTCTCCTGCGCCCGTGCCAGGTCGAGCTGCCCATCCAGGTCCGGACGTACGACATCGATTTCATGGGCCACGTGAGCAACATCGTCTACTTGCGCTGGCTGGAGGACCTGCGGCTGCTCATGCTGCAGCGCTTCCTGCCCCTGGAGCAGCAGATCGCGGCGGGGTACGCCCCGGTGCTGCTGCACACCGAGATCCACTACCGCCGTCCCGTGCGCCTGTTCGACGCCGTGGTGGGCACGATGTGGCTGAGCGCCGTCACGCGCGCCCGCTTCGCCTTGCAGGCGCGCATCCGGGCCGCCGGGCTGGTGGCCGTCGAGGCCACCCAGAGCGCCGCCTTCGTGGCTCTGGCCACCGGCAGGCCCGTGCGCGTGCCCGCTGCGGCGCGGCGAGCCTTCGTCCCCGCAGCCGACCCCGACGCGACCACCGCCAACGCCAAGGAGGACTAGATGGCAGCACCGGACCCACAGCCGGCCGCGGACGGCATCCACGCGCCGGTGCCCCGCAGCGCGCTGCCGCCCGCGGTGCGCAAGCTGCGCGACACCTACGATATGGTGCCGGGCGCGCCGCTGTTCCGGCGCGAGTTCGGCTACTTCTCGCTGGAGGTGTGGAAGTCCCAGGGCATGCCTTCCGGGGTGCCGCTGGCAGAGCTGTTCGACTTCGACGAGCCCGCCTGTCATCACCTGGGGCAGCTCGGCTGGTGCGAGGCTGCCTTCTGTCCGGCGTTCGAGGACAAGGTCGTCGAGCAGCGCGGGGACCATGAGCTGGTGCAGGACGCGGCCGGCCGCCATCTGCTGGTCTTTCGCGGCCGCCGCTCCGGCTTCATGCCCGAGTACGTGGACCATCCGGTCAAGGACCTGACCACCTGGGAGCGCGACGTGGCCTGGCGCCTCGACCCGGACACGGCAGCCCGCTACGGCGATCTGGAGCAGCGGATGGCCGCGGCGCGCGCGGCGGCCGCCAGGGGCATGCTGATCTCCCAGAACCTCATCGGCGGGTACATGTACCTGCGCAGCCTCATCGGTCCGGAGGCCGTTCTCTACAAGTTCCTCGACGACCCGGCGCTGATCCATGCCTGCATGCAGGCCTGGCTCGCCCTGGCCGACGCGGTCATCGCCCGCCATCAGCAGCACGTGACCCTCGACGAGCTGTTCCTGGCGGAGGACATCTGCTACAAGAGCGGGCCGCTGATCTCGCCGGCCATGATGCGGGAGTTCCTGCTGCCCTACTATCAACAGCTCATCGCCAACATCCGGCGCCGCCAGATCGACCGCCACCGGCACCTGCACATCCACGTCGACACGGACGGCTTCGCCGACCCCGTCATTCCCGTGTACCAGGAGATCGGCATGGACACGATGAGTCCGTTCGAGGTGGCCGCCGGCTGCGACGTGGTGCGCGCGGCGCGCCAGTTCCCGCAGCTGCGCCTCTTCGGCGGCATCGACAAGCGGCTGCTGGCCCGCACGCCCGCGGAGATCGACCGCGAGCTGGAGCGGATCATCCCCCCGCTGCGGGCCCGTGGTGGCTACATACCGACCTGCGACCACGGCGTCCCCGAGGAGGTGCCCTACACCAACTACCTGCACTACCGGCGCCGGTGCGTGGAGCTGGGCGGATGAGCGCGGCACAGGCGCTGGTCAGCCTGCTGGTGGCGTCGCGGCGGTTGGCCCGGCGCGCGGGTGTCGCCGCCATGGCGTGCGTCGTCGCCGCGGCATGCGGTGGCGGCGAGCCGCCGGCGACCGACCCGGTGGCCGCGGGCGGCGGCCCGCAGCCGGCTTCGCCGCAGGCACGCGCCTGGCAGGCCATCGCTGCCGGCGCCCTCGTCGTGGACCTGCGCAGCGAGGAGGAGTTCGCCAGGGACCATCTGCCTGGCGCCGTCAGCATCCCCTACCGGACCCTGAAGGACCGCACGGACGAGCTGGGCGCCGACAAGGAACGGACCATCGTGGTGTACTGCCGCGCGGGAACGCTGTCGGCCAGAGCGGCCGGCGAGCTGGCGCGCCTGGGCTTCGCGCGCGTGATCGACGGCGGCGGGCTGGCGGCCCTGCGCCAGGCCCGACCGCCCGCGCCGTGAACGGCGCGCCGCCGCCGCCCGCTCGCTCGGCGCCAGACCCGGCGGGCACGGGGGCGCGGCCATGGTGCTCGGATGACGGACAACGAGATTCTGCGCGAACTGGTGCGCCGCTATCTGGAGGTGTGTCGCCACCCCCGGCAGGACGAGCGCCGCCGGCTGTGGCGGGCCCACAACAGCCTGCGCCCCACCCGGCCCCTGATCTACGTGCGCGCCTTCGCCTGGCAGGAGATGCCGGCGGCGCACGTCGCCTGCGCCGACCCGTATCTGCGCGAGCACGAAGGCGAGCTCAGGCGCCGGCTGTTCTGGGCCTCGCTCGGCGACGACTCGGTCTTCGAGCCGTGGCTCACCGTGGGCGCCACCCACCGCTGCACCGGCTGGGGCGTCGAGATCCCGCGCCGCCGCACCGGCGATCCCGGCGGCTCGTTCAAGATCGACTACCCGCTCCGCGTGCTGGCGGACATCGACAAGCTGCGGCGCCCCTGGCACGAGGTGGACGAGGCGGAGACCCGCCGCCGCGCCAGCCGCCTGCACGACGCGGTGGGCGATCTCATCGACATCGACATCGACCGCGCGCCGGCCTACCGCGTCTGGCACGCCGACATCTCCACCGACCTGGGCTACCTGCGCGGCATCGAGCACTTCATGGCCGACATGTACGACCATCCGGAGTGGCTGCACCGGCTGGTCGGCTGCCTCGGCGAGGGCATCTTGCGCACGCACGAGCAAGCCGAGGCGGCGGGGCACTGGGGCCTCAGCGCGCACCAGAACCAGTCCATGCCCTATGCCGAGGAGCTGGCGGATCCGCGGCCCAACGCCACCGGCGTGCGGCGGCGCGCGCTGTGGTGCTTCACCGCCGCCCAGGAGTTCGCCGGCGTGTCGCCGGCCATGCACGAGGAATTCCTCCTGCGCTACCAGCTCCCCATCCTGCGCGCGTTCGGCCTGGTAGCCTATGGCTGCTGCGAGGATCTGACCCACAAGATCGCCATGCTGCGCCAGATCCCGCGCCTGCGCCGCATCGCCGTGTCGCCGTTCGCCGACGTGGCCCGCTGCGCCGAGCAGATCGGCACGGACTACGTGATCAGCTATCGGCCCAGTCCCAGCGACATGGTCGGCTACGGCTTCGAACCCGCCCGCATCCGCGCCATCCTCGCCCGCGATCTGACTGCCTGCCGCGGTCTCCACGTCGACATCACCCTGAAGGACGTGGAGACCGTGCAGCGCGACCCCACGCGCGTGCCCCGGTGGGTGGCGCTGACCCGCCAGATCATCGACGAGGTGTGGCGGCCGTGAGCGCCAGCAGCCGTTGCTCGCGGCCCGCTGCCCGCAACCGCTCGAGGGTGCCATGAGCTTTGCGCCCGACTACCGGCATCTGGTTGCCGCCGTGCAGAACCGCCGCCCCGGGCGGCTGCCAGTCTACGAGCACATCATCAGCCCGCGGATCATGGAGCGGATCCTGGGAACGCAGTTCGCGGAGCTGGCGGCAGGCGAGGCGGCCGACCGGCGCGAGTTCTTCGCCCAGTACTGCCGCTTCTTCCGGCAGATGACCTACGATACGGTGTCGTTCGAGGTGTGCATCACCAGCATCCTGCCCGACGGCGGCGCCATCATGGGCGGGCGTCCCGGGCCCATCCAGAATCGGCAGGATTTCGCGCGCTACCCGTGGGACGAGCTGCCCGGCCGCTACTGGGCCCTCGCCGAGCCGCTGTTCGCGGCGCTGGCCGCCGCCCTGCCCCCGGGCATGAAGGCCGTGGGAGGGGTCGGCAACGGCGTGTTCGAGATCAGCGAGGATCTGGTCGGCTTCGAGCGCCTGTGCTACATGCAGGCCGACGACCCGGAGCTCTTCGCGATGCTGTACGCGCGCATCGGCGAGCTCATGGCCGGCATCTGGCGCACGTTCCTGCGCCGCCATGCGGACGCGTTCGCGGTGTGTCGCTTCGGCGACGACCTGGGGTTCAAGACCGGCACGCTGATCCAGCCGGCGGCGCTGCGCCAGCACGTCTTCCCGCAGTACCGCCGGGTGATCGACGCCGTGCACGCCGCCGGCAAGCCCTTCCTGTGGCATTCGTGCGGCCACATCTTCGCGGTGATGGAGGACGCCATCGCCGCCGGCATCGACGCCAAGCACTCCAACGAGGACATCATCGCCCCTTTCGATCGCTGGATCCAGCAGTACGGCGCCCGCATCGGCCTGCTGGGCGGCGTCGACCTCGACCTGCTGTGCCAGCAGCCGCCCGATCAGATCGTGGCGTCGGTGCTGGAGCGCGGCGCTCGCTGGCGGGCGGCGGCGCGTGGCTTCGCGCTGGGATCGGGCAACTCCATCCCGGATTACGTACCGGTGGAGGGGTACCTGGCTCTGCTGGAAGGGGCGCAGCGCCTCCGCGCGGCCGGCGGCGAGGTCGCTGGCTGATCTGGCTCGAGACCGAGCGGCCTGGCAGCGACACCGCCGCGGCGACCCGGCGACCGGGCAGGGCCGCGCCGGGCGCCGGGCGCCGGGCGCCCCGCCCCGCCGCGTGCGCCGCGCCGCGCTCAGCGGTAGATGATCTCGAGCAGGTCGGCGCTGCGCAGGCGGACCGTCTGGCTGTCCACGCGCTCGGCGCCGGGCACGGCCGCAGCGGCGTCGGCGACATCGGTGTGGAAGAAGCGCTTCTCCAGCACGTACGGCCCCGGCCAGCGCAGCGGCGGCAGCGGTGCGGCCTGGTGCCGCCGCACCGCGCATTCGGCCGCCGCGCGGATGCGCCGCCGGCTCTCCGACATCGCCAGCGAGATCGCCGAGCTGCGGCTGAGTCCCTGCTTGACCGCCGCGGTGGTGATCCCGGGAACGAGCGCCTCGGCCTCGCGGCAGCCGGCGTCATCGCCGCTGACGAAGATCAGCGGCACGCCCAGGGCGCCACAGTACAGGGCGAACTGCGCCAGCTCGCCGATGGGCCGGCCGTTGAGCTTGTAGTAGTCGATCGCGCGGCTGTTCTGCGTGTGTCCCAGGTTCGCGTCGGCCACGCCGGCCATGGCGTGCTGGCCGACCATCACCGCCACGTCGTAGGACGCGACCAGGGGGTCGCGGACGGCGGCGGGTGCCAGCGGCCGTCCGTGCAGCAGGCGGGCGCCCGGATGCAGGTCCTCGTAGCAGACCCCTCCGGGTCCGTGGCCGTCGATCACCAGCACCTCCTCCACACCTGCCGCCGACAGACCGTCGACGGCGGCGTTGATCTCGCCGGTGAGCAGCCGCTTCGCGGCTTCGTAGTACTGGCCATCGGGGTAGCTCTGATCGGCGAAGGACACCACGCCCGCCACCCCTTCCAGATCGGTCATCATCACGGCCTTCATCGGTCCCTCCGCACCCGGAGTCCCGCCG
>CAZPXM010000050.1:0-16420 GCA_964591015.1 uncultured Gemmatimonadaceae bacterium | reverse complement strand
CCGGCACGGCCGGCAGCCCGCAGAACTCGAGGCTGTTGTTCATGTGCTCGCGCTCGTCCAGCCCGATGCGGCGGAACACGTCGCCCCACGTGCGGAAGTCGCCCTGCTCGCACACCACGGGGCTGTCCACCGGCTCCTGGTCGAGCTCGGGATGGTCGCGGACGAACTGCATGTACTCGTGCTCCGCGTGGTCCTCGAACTCGGCATTCAGCTGGAAGGCCGCCCGCATGCTGACCAGGGACAGCAGGCGGCAGTAGAGCCGGTACTTCCACGCGGCCACGCGGGGCACCAGCCGGTCCCGGAACCAGCACCGGCCCGCCCCCGTGCGCCGCAGGCGCTCGTCGAGCACCAGCAGGTGCCAGAACTCGTTGTCCTGCGCCGCGCGCGCCCAGGCGGTGATCCGCCGGGCCAGGCGCACGCTGTCCGCGTCGTCGCGCTGCCGGGTGAGCTTCAGGTACTGGCGCATCTCCCAGGACTGGTAGGGAATGCGCGCCAAAATCTCCAGCACCTGCGCCTTGCGCAGCGTCAGCGGCCGGCCATAGAGCAGGTCCATGCCCCAGAACAGCAGGCGCGCCTGCAGACCATAGGCCATGCGCGGCCGTGCCAGGGTCGCTTCCTGCTCGCGCGCCAGATCGGCCATCGGTCCCCTCTCCTCGGCAGCGTACCGCCTCTTGTGCCGGCGCTGCTCACGCTTCGCCGGCCGGCACGGCGGCCGCCGCGCCCGCCGGCTCGCGCACGATGGCGGGCACCATCTTCCAGCCCAACCGCTTGCAGGCTTCCAGACGGAGGTGGCCCGCGAGAACCTCGTACTGGTCGGTCTGACCCTTCCGCATCACCACGATCGGCTGGAGCAGTCCTTCGGCCTGGATGCTGCGCGCCAGCTGCTCCACGTCGTGCGGGTCCAGGGGGCGCTGGCCGCTCACGATCCGCGTGACGTCCAGCTCGACAGGCCGCGGCCCCCCCCCGCTCCTGACCCGCCTCGTCCAGCTTGCGGTCCTGCCCGGCACGGTAGGAGTACACGTACGGAATGGCGATATCGACCGACGGCGTGCACTGAATCGACTCGAAGATGCGCTTGTTGATCTCGTAGCTGATCTCGGCCCGGTCCTTGACCCGCGTCTGATAGCGCAGGCGCAGATACACGCCGAAGTCGTAGTAGTCGGCCCGGATGTAGGGGTGCTCGCCGGTGGCCTGGATGATGTCCGTGGTCACGGCGTGGGCAGCCTCCAGCAGCAGCTTCTCGGCGGTGCGCCAGTCCGAATCGTAGGTGATCCGCACGACGACCTCGTCGAGCATGTACGCGGCCTCTTGCGACACCGTGTAGTTGATGACGACCTGGCCGAAGAGCATGGCGTTGGGCACGAGGATGTACCGGCCGACTGCCTCCTCGCTGGTCACCGAGCCGCCGACCTGGTCCAGGACGGTGTACATGGGGCCGACGTCCTGGATGTCTCCGGTCAGCCCCAGCGACGGGAACTGCACCCGATCGCCCGGGCGGAACGGCCGCTTCAGCGAGATCAGCACCCAGGCCGCGAAGCCGCTCACCGGCGCCTGCAACGACCAGCCGAGCAGCATGCCGCCGAACAGGCTGAACGCCGTGGTGAACGTCTTCAGCACGCCGAAGCCGTAGGCCACCGACCCGCCCACCCCCACCAGGCCCAGCAGCCAGTAGAGACGGCTGACCATCACCGCCTCCACCGCCGGCTTCCCCTTCCACGCCAGCCATACGTGCGTGAGTAGGGTGAGCACGCCGGCGGCAGCCATGACCAGCGCCATGGTGCCCAGCAACCCGAGCCAGCTCAGCCCGCTGGCCAGCCGTGACTGGTCCACCAGCATGCGGTCCAGGGCGAGGGCTGCCACGCCCACGGCCACGCTCGCCGCCACGAACCCGGCGGCCCGGAGCCGATGTCGATTCATGCACATCCCCCGATCGCGGCGCTACTTCTCCATCCCGCTGCCCGGGCGCGGCACGCGAACCGGGCCGCGCCATGTCCCGCCCCGCAGCCCGGTGCCCGCCTTCGCAGCCTGGGCGTGGCGCGCCGGCGCGCCACGCCCGCTGCCTGCCCGCTGATTGTAGCGTACGGCCGGCTGCCGGTCCAGCAGCCGCGCGCCCGGGCGCAGGACAGCTTGACAGGCCCGCGCCCGTGGCGCTGTACTGCTGGCGGGCGCGCGGGCGGCGCGGGAGTGCCGGACGCGCCCCGACGGGCGCCGGCGCGGACCAGGGAAGACGGCTCTCGGCCGCAATCGAGTCGGGCCTGCGGGAGGAGGCGCGGTCATGTCGGCATGGAGACAGCGGCTCGCCATGGCGGTCGTCGCGATCTGCCTGGGCCAGCCGGCGCACGCCCAGCGGGGCCTGGGCCTGGTGGCCCTGATCCGGCCGGTCGCCGGCATCGTCGTGGATGGCGACCTCGGCGACTGGCCGGCAGACATCGACTCGTACGCGATCCGGCTCACGGAGAGCGGCCAGCGTCCGACCGGGCCGGACGATTTCACGGGCAGCTTCGTGGTCGGTTACGATGGCAGCCTCGGGATGCTCTATCTGGCGGTCAGCGTCATCGACGACTCCCACGTGCTCCAGGGCCCGGAGCCCGCGTACTTCAACAACCGCGACGGCTGCGAGGTGTTCCTCCACCTGGAGGCCGGCCGCCTGTCGGGGGGCTATCAGTTCGTGCTGTGGGGCACGGAGACAGGGCATTTCAGCACGTTCCCGAGTTGGCAGGGCGCCCCGCCTGGGATGCCGGGCGCGCCGCGCACGCCGCCGGCCAGGAGCACGCCGCTCATCGACGGGTCGTACAAGGTCGCGGCAGTCCGTTCGCCCAAAGCGCACCTCTACGAGTGGGGCATAGACGTGACGCGCATGACCCGCGGCGAGGTGGCCCTCGTCCCCTGGCTGTCTCTCGGGCTCGACGTGGCGGTCTGCGACCTGGACGCCGACGGCTCGTTCTCGTGGATGGCATGGAGCCGCGGGACACAGAAGCTGGGTTCGCCCACGCGCGTCGGCCGCGGCCTGCTGCTGAGCCCCGAGCAGACCGACGGCGCCGCCCTCACCACCGAACTCCTGCGGCTCACGCAGCGGCAGTTCGACCGAGAGATGGCGGAGACGCGCGAACGCACCGCGTACCAGATGTTCCTCACCGGCGTGCTGCTGTCGGTGACCTTCCTGCATCTGCTCCTGTTCCTCTACCACCGCCCGCTGCGCGCCAACCTGCACTACGCGCTGTTCACCGGCGTCACCGGCGGCCTCATCTACTACGGGTACCGCCTCACCGGCACCGGCCCGCCCGCCGTGGTGCAGCCCACCGATCCGATCGGCGCCTACGCCACCAGCGCCCTGGTGATCGGCGAGGCCCTCCTGCTGGTGTGCATCCTGGGCCTGCTCTTCCTCTACTCCCTCTTCTTCCCGCGCCGGCCGCGACGTTTCTGGGTCCTGCTGGTGCTGCTGGTCGGTTCCGGCGTGATGGGCGGCGCAGCGATCCTGGCGCCGACCGGCGCGCCCCGTCTGCTCAGCGGCCGCGTCTATGCCTCGATCGCCCTGCTGGCGATGACCCTGCTGGCCACCGCTCTGGAGATGCTGCGCGTCGTCCTGCGCGCCGTGCGCAACCGCCAGGAGGGCGCCTGGATGATGGGCGTGAGCTTCCTGGTCTTCGGGGGCGCCAGCATCGTCGGCATCGCCACCGTGATGCGGCGCGGCGTCTTTTCGGAACCGCTGCTGTTCGCCGTCCTGCTTCCCCTGGCCTGCATGTCCCTGTACCTGGCGCGCAGCGTGTCCCGCACCCGGCACGAGCTGGAGGAGCGCAATCAGGCGCTGGAGGCGGCCAGCGAGCGGCTGCGCTTCCAGTACGAGCAGATCGAGAAGCAGAACCGCCGGATCCAGACGCAGAACGAGCAGATCCAGGCGGCCAATCGCCTGAAGTCCGAGTTCCTCGCCCGCATGTCCCACGACCTGCGCACACCGATGAACGCCATCATCGGCTACACCCGGATCCTGCTGCGCAAGACCGAAGGCCAGCTCGACCCACGGCAGCAGCAGAACCTGCAGAACATCAGCATCAGCGCGCAGAACCTGCTCGCCCTGATCAACGACATCCTGGATATCTCCAAGATCGAGGCGGGCCAGCAGCCGGTGCGCCTGGAGGCGGTGGCGCTGGCGCCCCTCGTCGCCGAATGCCTGACCGTCATCGAGCCGCTGGTGCGCCCCGAGGTGCGGGTGATCCAGCAGGTGCCGCCCGAACTGACGCTGCGGACCGACCGCGAGCACCTGCGGCGTATCCTGGCGAACCTGCTGAGCAACGCGGCCCGGTACACGGAGGCCGGCTCGGTCACCGTGGGCGCCGAGGTCCGGGACGGGTGGCTGGAGATCGCCGTCCGCGATACGGGCGTGGGCATCCCGGCGGCGGATCTGCCCTTCATCTTCGACGAGTTCAGACAGGTCGAGCGGGCCGACGGCAGGCGGCCCGAGGGCACGGGGCTCGGCCTGGCGATCGTCCGGCGCACCGTGGGGCTGCTGGGCGGCCAGGTCACCGCCGCCAGCGAGGTCGGCCGCGGTTCGGTGTTCACGGTGCGGCTGCCGGTCAGTCCGCCGGTCGCGCCTCCAGGAGGCGATGAACCTGGACGGGCTGCGCCATGTGCCTGAACTGGCGCATGCCGAGCTCGACCAGCCGGAATCTCCCCTGCAGGCGCTGCGCCGTCTCCGGCCCCACCAGGATCTCGTCGGGGCCGGCCTCCGCCGCCAGGCGGGCGGCCAGGTTGGTCACCGGCCCGGTCGCCGTGTAGGTCCAGCGGGCTCCCGACCGGCCCTCCAGCCGCGTGGCGCCCACCAGGGCCACGCCCGAGTTCAGCCCGAGGTGCACGTGCAGGGGCTCCAGGCCGTCGCCGGTCTCCGTATGGCCGGCGGCCGCCACCAGCGCCAGCGCCGCCCCGGCCGCCGCCGCCGCGTGCCGGCCACGATCCGCAGCCTGAAACAGGGCCATGAAGCCGTCTCCCGCCGTCTCGTTGATGTCGCCGCCAGCGCGGCGCACGTGATCCAGGCACACGGAAAAGTACCGCTCCACGAGACGGTCGAGCACGGCCGGCGCCAGGCGCTCGCTCAGTCGTGAATACGCGCTGATGTCCAGGAACAGCACCGTGACATCCTGCTCGCTCTTGGCGCCGGCGTCCGGCCTGCCCGCCCCGGCGGCGAGCTGCTGCCGGGCCCCGTCCGGCACGAACCGGGCGAAGCGCTCCCGCTCCTGCGCCGCCTGCCGCAGGCGCCGGTCCACGTCCTGCTTCAGCTTGAGCGCAGTCTGGATGCGCGCGAACAGCTCGCGCGGATCCACCGGCTTGGTGAGGAAGTCGTCGGCGCCGGCCTCGATGCCGCGCACGCGGTCTTCGAGGGCGCCGAGGGCGGTCATGATGATGACCGGAATCAGCCGTGTCGCCTCGTCCTCCTTGAGGCGACGGCACACCTCGAACCCGTCCATGACGGGCATCATCACGTCCAGCAGGACCAGATCGGGGGGATCGGCCGCGACGGCCGCCAGGGCCTCCTGCCCGTCGCGGGCGCTGGCGGTCCGGTAGCCCAGATCGCCCAGCTCCTGCTCCAGGGAGTCGACGTTGAAGGGCTCGTCGTCGACGATGAGGATGCGCGCGGGCGGTGTGGTCATGGCCTTGGCGACTCGGCCCGCGAAGCATAGCGGCGCGCCGCCCGGCCAACAAGGTGGCCGCTGGCGGGCGCCGCCGCGCCGCGCCCGCCGCCTGCCGCGCGCCGCGCACCCCCCTGCGGCACCGGCTCAGGCAGATCCCGCTTGCCCCTTGCGGGCGGTTTGGCGATGATTGCCGCGGCCGCAGCCCGACGCGCGGTCGAGCGCTCCGTCGGCTCCTGCCCTGCCAGGGGGACCAGGCCCGTGCGAAGGATTCTCATCATCGAGGACGTCCCCATGAACCGGGACCTGCTCGTGCAGCTCCTCGAGGACCGGTACGAGCTGATCGAGGCCGAGGACGGCGAGCAGGGGCTGCTGCTGGCAGCCCGCGAGCAGCCCGACCTGATCCTGCCGGACATGTCGCTGCCGGGCATGGACGGCTGGGAGGTGGCGCGCCGGCTGCGCGCCGACGTGGCGCTGGCCGCGATCCCCATCGTCGCCTGCACCGCGCACGCCATGGCCGGCGACGCGGAGCGGGCGCTGGCGGCCGGCTGCAGCGGGTACCTGGCCAAGCCGATCGACGAAGAGCAGCTGTGGGAGCTGGTGGCTCGCCTCCTGGGCGGATGATCGGGAGGATCCGTCAGGCCACGATGCCGGCTGCCCGGGCCACGACGCAGGCCGGCCGTCGCTGACAGGGAAAGCGAGAAGCGCCGGCGGAGGAACGCGACGTGACTGGCGAACAGGTGGCTCGCTCGCAGCAGTTCGGCACAGAGCGGTTCGACTTCGCTGTCAGGGAGTGGCGGGGCTTCGTCCTGCTGCCCACCGCTCCCGCACCGGCGTCGCGGCCGTGGGTATGGTACGCGCCGACCTTCGTCAACGACACCTACCCGCTGCCCAAGCAGCTCCACGCCTGGTACATCGAGCGGCTGCTGGCTGCCGGCATCCACGTCGCCGGCGTGGACGTGGGCGAGTCCTGGGGCAGCCCGGCGGGACGCGCGGGCTTCAGCGCCTTCCACCGCGCCTGCACCGAGCGCTTTGGCCTGGCCGACGAGACGATCCTCTGGCCGCAGAGCCGCGGCGGCCTGCAGTGCTACAACTGGGCGGCCGAACGCCCGGAGTGCGTCCGCGCGATCGGCGGCATCTACGTGCTGGTGAACCTGGCCGGCCTGCGCCTCGCCGATGCACGCCTGCACGCAGGCTACGGCATGGACGAGGAGACCTTCCGGGCGCACCTGCCGGCGCACAACCCCCTCGAGCGCCTCGCCCCGCTCGCCGCGCGCCGCATCCCGCTCTTCAGCATCCACGGCGACTGCGACGCGATCGTGCCCCTGGAGGAGAACGCCGGCGAGCTGACGCGCCGCTATCGCGCGCTCGGCGGTCCGGCAGAGCTGGTCGTGCTGCCTGGACTGGGGCATGCCGAGGTGCCGCCCTTCTTCACGAGCCAGGCGTTGCTGGACTTCTTCCTCCGGCACGCCGGCTGAGGCGCCAGTCCGGGACTGCCGCTTCCGAGGCTGACGGAGGCCAGGGAGATCCTCGCGGGTGCGGGCCCCGCAGCGCGCGGGCGTCCGCCGCCCGGGCGCCAGCGCCGCGGCAGCCGTTCACTCGCTCCGCGTCGGATCGACGATCCGCCCCATGAACAGCACCAGGCCCGTGTGCGTGTCGCGGACCAGGAAGACGAACGGACGGTCGGCGACGAACTGGGGCGCGTCGTCCGGCGCGGCGCCGGGATCGAAGACCACGGCCGTGGCCGCCGCCGCCTCGGTGCCCTGCTCGTCCACCGCCACGAAGGCCTTCTGCAGCACATCGGCGATGTACAGGCTCCGGGACCCGTCGATGCCGGAGAAGTCGGCCGCGCCCGGCTCGAAGGCATCGCGCATGCCCAGCGCCTGCAGCGGCTCGCGCAGCGACACGGAGGCCGACGTGTAGCGGAACCGCGGCAACCGCACCGGCGGCAGGTCGGTCGAGCGCAGGCCGGCCAGCAGCGGGTCCAGCGCCTCCACGCTCAGCCCCGCCTCGAACGCCGCGAAGGTGCCGGCGTCCGGCAGCACGACGGTCATGCACAGGCGCTGCCCGCGGTAGTACAGGTTGATCGCCCGCACGCCGGCGCGGGCATCGCGCGCGTACTCGACCTCGACCCGCTCGCCCGGCCGCCCGAGCTGCATGAGCGGCGCCGCCACGGCGCTGCCGTCCAGCCGCTGGAAGTCCGCGGTGGCGGTGAGCGCCGCATCGAAGCGGTAGAGCCACTCGCCCAGGAAGTACACGGCATTGGTCAGCACCAGCCGCGTCTGCGCCGAGATCGATCCCGGCGGCAGCAGGTCCTCGATGCGCCGGCGCGTCTGCGCGGCCACCCAGTCGTTGATCACCCGGCGGCTGGCCTCGGGCGCCCCCGCGAAATCCAGCAGGTTGACTCCCGCCCCGTACGCCCGCGCCAGCAGCTCCAGGTAGGCCGGCGCGAACGCGTAGCCCGTCTGCCCCCAGATGGAGTTGACCACCTCGAGCTCCACTCCCGCGGTGGCCTCCACGTATTCCTCGAGGCCCAGCGCCAGCGCGTCGAGCGCCTCGTGGAGCGCCTGGTCGGGCAGGGTCACCGCCAGCGCGGTCCGCATCTGGGCTGCGGTCGTCCCGCGGGCGCCTCCTGCCGCCATGGCCAGGGCCGTGCTCATGCTGTAGGGCGAGAAGAACAGATTCTCGCCCGGGGCGGCGCTCCGCACGAGCTGGCCGTACATGGCCACGGCGAAGCGGTTGTTGCTGGCGACCTGCGCGCCAAGCGTCGCCGGGTCCGCCGCGCCACCACCGCGCTCGACGCCGGCAGCCCGGGCCACGGCAAACGGAAGCGGTTCGTCGCCGGGCGGCTGCGCCGCCGGGTTGCCGTCCGCGGAGCAGGCCATCAGGACGAACCCGCCCAGCATCAGCCACAGGATTCCCAGCGCGCGCACCGCCACCGGGCCCTTCGCTCTCGCGCCAGTCGGTACCACGGTTCTCCTCCCTCGCGCCTCAGAGGACGAACGGCGGCTCCGCGGCCACCGCGTCGATGAGCTGGCGGGCCGCGGCGAGCTGCTCGGTGCTGCCGCGCACCGCCAGCCACGCCGCGCCCTCGGCGCCGCCGACTCCCCCTGCCGCGACCAGCTCGGCCTGGACGCCTGCCAGCAGCGCCAGCGCCTCGATCTCCGTGACGATCTCTCCGGGGATCGGCAGCAGGCGCGCGCCCTCCGCGTCCGGCGCGTTCAGCAACGCGGCCAGTTCGTGCACCTTGCGGTGGACGCGCTTCTCCAGCCCGACCGGGACGATCAGTCGGACCCGGCGGCCGACCACCGCCTGCAGGGCCGCGGCCACCGTCCCACCGCGCGGGTCGCCGATCAGCACCGCCGCCTCCCGGTCGGCCAGATTCACGGCATTGGCGCCCTTGAGGATCACGTCTCCCCGCCGCAGCTGCTCGGCAACCTCGAAGAGCGTCTGGCCCCGCTGCCATTCGCCCTTGACGATCACCACATCGCCGGCGAAGCGGCCGCCCTCGGCCAGCCGCCCGCTGGCGCTCCGCACGATTCCGGGCGGCGTCGTCAGGCCACGGAAGAAGCGTTGCCGGCTGAAGCCGTCCGCCTGCCCGGTGGCCCGCAGCAGCTCCTCGGCCACGTACCCGTTCGTGGTGCCGGCCACGACCACCACCGTGCCGCCCTGCAGGGCCGACACGACCGCCTCGTGCCGCGCGATGGCCGTCGCGATCAGCCGCTTCCCCGCCGCGGGCGTCACGACGAACTGCTGCGTCTTCATACCTGCCGCCTCCCCCCTGCTGGCGCCGGCCAGGCGTTCGCTCCTGGTCGCCGCCGACCGCCGTGCTGCCGGCGGGATCGCTGCCGCACCGAGTCCGGCCGCTGCGGCCGCCACGGCTGGTTCCGCCCCACCCGACCCGCGTGCCGCGGCCGCTGCGGACCGGGCCGGTGTCGCCGGAGACAGTATGGAAGCCGTGTCGCGCCAGCAACCGCCAGGATCCCCTCGCGACCGCTGCGCTCGCACCCTTTCGGCCGGCGCGCCGCACCGCTACGTTCTCGCCGACCTGCAGGCAAACGTCCGCCGGCATCGCGACTCGCAGGGAGTTTCCATGATCCAGATAGGCTGGCTCGACCGCGCGCTGGTCGTCCTGTACGGCGTCTCCATGATCGCCATCGGCGTGCTGCTGGCGGGCCGCATCCGCACCTTCGACCAGTTCCTGGTGGCGGGCCGCCGGATGTCCGCGCCGCTGCTCGTCTGCACGCTCGTGTCCACCTACTACGGCCTCGGCGTGCTGCTGGCGGGCTCGGAGATCAGCTACGAGAGCGGCGTGGTCAACTGGCTGTTCGACACCGCGCCGGCGTACGGGATGACGCTGCTGACGGCGCTGCTGCTGGCGCGCAAGATCCGCCTCCGCGGGGACTTCCGCTCCGTCCCCGACATCGTGGCGGCGCACTACGGCCTGCCGGCCCGCCTGTGCGCCGCGTTCGCCAGCTTCGTGTACTCGCTGCCCGCGTTCTCGATCATGGGCATGGGCGGCATGTTTCGCCTGCTGTTCGGCATCCCATTCGAGTGGGGCCTCGTGCTCGGCAGTGCCATCGCGCTGCTCTACACTGTCCTCGGCGGGCTGATGGCGGAGGCCCTGACGGACGCCGTGCAGTTCGTGCTGATGGCGGTCACCCTGGCCATGGCCGCCTGGATCGGGCTGCCGCTGGTCGGCGGCGTGGCGGAGATGGAGCGGGTGCTGCCGCAGCATTTCCATCCGACGGGCACTCGCCCGCTCGCGCTGCTGGTGGTGTACTCGCTCACCTCGCTGAGCGTGCTGATCGAGCCGGCGTTCTACCAGCGCGTGTTCGCGGCGGTCAGCTACCGGGCGGTGATCGTCGCGATGGCCGTGGGGGTGCTCCTGTGGATGGCATACGACTGGGTCGTCACCATGCTCGGCATCGGCGCGCACGTGGCCGTGCTGCAGGGCCTCATCGCCGAACCGGACACCCTGGAGAGCGCGGTGACGGACTTCGTCATGCACGTGTTGCCGGTCGGCCTGAAGGGCCTGTTCGCCGCCGGGCTGCTGGCCACGGCCATGTCCACGATCGACACCTACCTGCTGATCTCGGCCAGCAACCTGGTCTACGACATCTGGCATCCGCTGCGCGGCCGCCGCCTGGACGACGCGGCCCTGGTCCGCTGGACGCGCGTCACCATGCTCGTGTCCACGGTTGCCAACATCGGCGTGTGCCTGTACTTCCGCAACGTCGAGCGGCTGTGGATCTTCATCACCGCCATCCTGATCTGCACGTCGCTGGTGCCCGTGCTGGCGGCGTTCTACTGGCCGCGGGTCAAGCGGCGCGCCGGCCTGTGGGCCTCGGCCACGGGCTTGGCGTTGGTCCTGGTCTACTACGCGTGGGTGGATCTGATGGGCGAGTGGGTCGAGGAGGAGGCCGCCTACGTCTGGAGCGGCACCGTGCTGTCGCGGCCGCTGCGGCTCAACCAGGACTACGGCATCCTGTACATCCTGCCGGTGGTCCTGGCGGTATTCCTCGCCGCGCAACTGCTGCCCGGAGGCGAACGCCGATGACCTTCTTCGCCGCGGTCACGTGGCTGGCCGTGCTGCTGCTGGGGCTCGGCAGCATCGGCATCTTCATCGCCTTTCTGGTCACGGCGGTCCGGGGCGACGAGACCACGGAGGACAACTGAAAGACGCCGGCGGGTGGCCCCCGTGTGCCGGGCGCCACCCGCCTTCCACCGCCCTGCCGCCGCCACCACCCGACATGCGCGGCTACCAGCCCGCAGCCCCTCGGTGCGCCATCAGCGTGCGCCCGGAGCCCGGCTGCGCGTGGCCACCGCGGCTGCTGCCGCCACTGCCCGGCCGGTGCGACCACGTCTCGCCCCGGCGCCCCTGGCCTGCCCCCTCGCGCTGGCCAGGCGCCGTGCCGCTGGCTGGTGGCCACACCCGCCCGCAGTCGTGCGCGCCGCGTCCCGCGTTCCATTCCGGCCGGCCGGTGCGCTGGCTCGCCCGGTGGCCTGCGGCATGCTCCGGCCTGCCGCCCCCCTCGCGAATGACCACCGTCCTCTCGAGCACGGCCACGCTCGGGCGCAGGCACACGCCGCAGCAGCCGCGCGGTGCGCACGCGCAACACGCGCAGCAGCCAGCGCCGCACGGCGACGTGCACCCATACACCACGGGCGGCGGCCCACACGGCCGCTCGGGGCCGCCGATCTCGACGGCGATGGCACCCCCACGGCCCCCCAGGACGAGCACGAACCGGTCGATCGTCTGGGCCGACAGCGCCACTGGTCCGAGGAGGGTCGCTGCCGTCAGCATGCCCGCCAGCATCTGCGCTCTCATCTCCCTTCCTCCTTGCCGTGCCGCCGGTGTCGCCCACTGCCACGACCGCTCTCCGCAGTCGCACCCATGAAACACCGCGGGAGCCGCCGGATGACACCGCCACCGCGCCCGCCACCGCCCCGGCGCGGCTGCATCTGCCGGTCACGGCACCAGCGGCCCGACCCGCGCCAGCTGCAGCACCGGGCCTCCCCGCAGGCGGGACGCCGGCAGATCCACCTCGAACTCGGCCGCCCAGTCGTTGTGGCCTTCCGGATCGATCAGCATCTGCTGGACGTTCCAGCGCTGCCCGTCTGCCGCCGGCCGCACGTACGTGTGCCGCAGGTTGCGGGCCTCCGGATCGAAGCGCAACCGCTGGTGCTCTTCCAGGTAGGCCGGCACGATCGCCGCCAGTCGCGCCGCGGTCCAGGGAACCCCCGCCGCGTCGCGCGGCTCCGCCAGGATCTCCAGCGCTCGCTCTGCGTCGCCGTCGACCAGGGCTCGCAGGAAGGCGAACACCGCCGTCCGCACCGCCGCCTTGAACCGCCCCGCGTCGGCGGTCACGTCCCGGCTCGTCTCCGCGTCATCGCCAGCCGCCGCCGGCGGCGCGACCTCTGCGGGCGCGCCGGGCACCGCCGCCGCCCGCATCTTCTCCCACTCCTCCAGCAGGCTGGAGTCTGCCTGGCGAATGGTCTCGCGGAGGTAGAGCTCGATCTCGCGCAGGACGTCGTCCTTGGCGTTGTCCGGCACGGTCTGGACCAGCGTCCTGTACACGCTGTGCAGGTGCCGCAGCAGCAGCCCCTCGCTGCGCTGGAGCTCGTACGTGCGCACGTAGTCGGCGAACGAGGAGAACGACTCGAACATCTCGCGCGCGATCGACTTGGGGCGGATGTTCTCCTGGCCCACCCACGGATGCCGGTCGGCGAACTCGTTGAACGTGCTGTAGATGAACTCGCGGTGGGGCTTGGGATACTCCAGGTTCTCCAGCTCGGCCATGCGCTGCTCGTAGTCCAGCCCCTGCAGCTTCATCGCCGCGATGGCGCGCGCCTTGATCCGGTCCAGTTGCTTGCGCAGGATGATCTCCGGGTCCTCCAGGATGGACTCCACCAGGGTGAGCACGACCAGCGCGTAGCCCTCCTGCAGGGGGTCCACGCGCGGGATGGTCTCCAGCAGGTACAGCGACAGCGTCTGGTCCATGGAGAAGTCCTCCTGCAGCTCCACGTTCACGCGCAGCTTGCGGCCGTCCGGCATGGTCGCCGGGTCCACGAACTCGACGATGCCGCGGTCCAGCAGCGCGCGGAACAACTGCCAGGCGCGCCGCCGGTGGGCCTTCTTCTGCGCCGGCGTGTCGTGGCAGTCGCGGATCAGCGCGCGCATGGCGCCGCAGCCGTCGCCCGGACGGCTGAGCACATCCAGCAGCATGCCGTGCGAGACCTGGAACTGCGAGGTGAGCCGCTCCGGCGGCGCGTTCACCAGGCGCTGGAACGTCTTCTCGTCCCACGGGACGAAGTTATGGTCGGGCGGCCGGCGTCTGGCCGCCTTCCTGCCGCTCCTGTCGGCCTTCTCCTGCTGCTTGCGGTTCTCGACCACGTGCTCGGGTGCCTGGACCACGACCCACCCCTGCTCGTCGAAGCCCTTGCGGCCGGCCCGGCCGCTGATCTGATGAAAGTCCCGGGCGCTCAGGATGGCGGTCTTCTCGCCGTCGTACTTGCACAGGCGGGTGAACAGCACGGTGCGGATCGGCACGTTGATGCCCACGCCGAGCGTGTCCGTGCCGCAGATGATCTTCAGCAACCCCTTCTGCGCCAGTTGCTCGACCAGCACGCGGTACTTGGGCAGCAGTCCGGCATGGTGCAGGCCGATGCCCTGGCGCAGCCAGCGGCGGATGTCCGGCCCGTACGGACTGGAGAAGCCGAAGCCGGCCAGCTCCTCGGCCAGGGCGGCCTTCTCCTGGCGCGAGCACACGCCGATGCTGGTGAACGCCTGCGCGTTCTGCGCCGCCTCGAGCTGGGTGAAGTGGACCACGTACACCGGGGCCTTGTCGGTCTCCACGAGCCGGGTCACGGTGTGGGCCAGTGGGCTGTAGGAGTAGGCGTATTCCAGCGGCACCGGGCGGACGCGCGACTGCACGGTGACCGTGTCCAGGCCGTTGCGCCGCGTCAGCTCGACCTCGAAAAAGCGCGTGTCGCCCAGCGTGGCCGACATCAGCAGGAAGCGCGCCTGCGGCAGGGCGAGCAGGGGCACCTGCCAGGCCACGCCGCGCTCCCGGTCCGCGTACCAGTGGAACTCGTCCATCACCACGTCGTCCACCGGGGCCGCGCCACCCTCGCGCAGGGCGATGTTGGCCAGCACCTCGGCGGTGCAGCAGAGGATGGGCGCCTCCCGGTTGACGGTGGCGTCGCCGGTGGCCAGGCCCACGCGGTCCGCGCCGAAGTCATGGCACAGGGCCATCCACTTCTCGTTGACCAGGGCCTTGATCGGCGAGGTGTAGACCGAACGCCGGCCGTGCGCCAGCGCGTGGAAGTGCAGCGCCGCCGCTACCAGCGACTTGCCGGAGCCCGTCGGGGTGTTGAGGATGACGTTCTTGCCGGAGAACAGCTCGAGGATGGCCTGCTCCTGAGCTGGGTACAGGTCGAGCTGCCGGCTGTCCACGTACTCCAGGAAGGAGTCCAGCAGCGCGTCGGCTGCCGGCGTGCCGGCGGTGGGCAGCAGTTCGGCGAGCGTCAGCGCCATGGCGGGTTGCCCGGCTGCCTGCACAGCAGCCGCAAGGACGCGCTCGGCGCGCGTCCGCACCCCGATGCCGCGACCCGTCTCATGCGCGCTCCAGCACCAGCACCCAGTCGGCCATGGTGGCCGGCATGGGCACCTGCCAGTCGCCCTCGCCGCCGCGCACGGCCGGCAGGCAGTGCTCGGCGCCGGTCCTGGGGTCGAACCAGAACGCGCGATAGGTGAGGCCCGCCTCCAGGCACTTCACGCGCGGCAGGCCGCTCCAGGGCGCCAGGGGGCGGAAGAAGTACAGGATGCGCACCTGCCCAGGAATGCCCGCCGCATAGTTCCCGCTCGGGTCCTGGTCGACCGTGGCGTGGGGCTCCAGCCATTCGGGGTGCGACTCGAATCGCCACCATTCGTAGCGCTCCAGCAGCCGCTTGCCGATCCCCACCTGCCGCGAGCCGGGCAGCCGGTAGGCTTCGGTCCATGGCGTATCGCCCCACGAGGCGCCGTGGGGCGACGGGCCGTACGGGATGCCCTCCTGGTTGACCTGCCAGATGCCGTTCGCCCCGTAGGTGAACCCGCGCGCGCCCAGCAGCACGTTGCTCCAGAACATGAACCGCTGGATCTCCTCGCGGCTGCTCTCGAGGATGCCCTCGTAGCAGACCTCGCCGTTCACCACCGGCAGGCGCGGCTCCGCCTCCAGACTGAGGCTCACGCGCCGGATGGTGTTGGGGATGCTGGCGGCGCCGCCGTGACCGGTCTGCAGCATGTCGAAGTCGAGCACGGCCGGATCCTTCACCGTGTTGCGGGCCGTGTCCCCGGGGTGCAGGGTGAGCGGCCGCCGATAGGGGTCGATCTGCCGGACGTAACGGGCCAGCTCGGTCCAGCCTTCGCGCTGCAGCTCGGCTGCCGCCTGCTTGTCCTCGGCCAGGTAGTAGGGCATGGTCGCCTCTCCCGCCAGGATCCACACCACCGGATAGGCGCCCCAGCGGGCGACCAGATTGCGCCAGTGCTGCTTCATCCTGGGCAGGCCCAGCCAGGGCAGATGGTAGCCCCAGCAGCCGACCACCGCCGGCACCAGGCCGACGCGCACCAGCCACTGCAGCCGCAGGTCGGCCATGTCGAAGTAGGCCGGATCGAGGCGGGCGTACCCGGCTTCCCAGGGATGCCCGGCCTCGTTGAAGCCGCGGGGATCGAACGCCGGCATGTCGGGGTAGAGCCCGGCCACGATCTGGATCACGCTGAAACCCTTGGCCACGCGATCGGCGGCCAGCAACTGGAAGTCCTCGGGCCAGCGCAGGCGCCGCGTGAAGCCCATCCACCAGGTGTCGCCGAGCCAGAAGAACGGCGTGCCGTCCGCGTGCTCGAAGTGGCGCCGGTCGGCGCTGACGCGGATCGGCCCGTGCCGCAGCAGCGGGTGATCGCCGGCGTACGGCTCCGCCTGCAGCGTGCCCTCCTGCCCCTCCAGGTCGGCGTTGGCGGGATCCGAGCACACGGTGCGGAAGCGGTAGGTGCCGGCCGCCGGCGGCGCGAACCGGACCCGCCACTCGTGGCCACCAGCCCAGTACGCCGGGACGCGCAGCTCGCTGCCATCCGGCCCGCAGAAGACCACGTCTAGCTGGATCTCGTTGCCCGGATCGGCGTAGGCCTTGCCCGAGCAGTAGGCCCATTCGCCGACGCAGTGCTGGGTAGCAAAACGCTGGACAGGCATCCTCGTCCCTCCCATCGTGGCTGCACAGCCGGTCCGGGCGACGGGCGCGGGTCGCCCCGCCCACGGGCC
>CAZPXM010000049.1:3716-24025 GCA_964591015.1 uncultured Gemmatimonadaceae bacterium | reverse complement strand
GTCCATGCCGGCGCGGGTCTGCGGCCGCGGGCCTCAGAAGCTGTGCACCACCGACAGCCTGGCAAGGCCCCGCGCCCCCTCGAATGCCGCGGCCAGCCCGGGCCGGCCCGACCCGATCCGCCGCCGTGCCAGACCTGCCGCGCGGGCTCCCCGTGCCGCCTCGACCGCTGCCAGCACATGGTTGACCGCGGCGGCGCCGGCGCAGTACAGCGCCTGCCGCCGGGCACTCTCGCTGCCGTTCCGCAGCCGCCGGTACTCCTGCCGCGCCGCCTGGGACTCCCACTCCCAGAAGAACTCGGACGTCAGCGGGTACAGCACCGCGTTCGGGCCGTCCCGGTAGGCGGCGTACAGGTTGTGATCCCGGACGCTGGCGTAGAACCCCAGGTCGGCCCAGAACTCGTCGTCCTTGCCCGCCGGCCGCGCCCCGGCATGCACGGCCGCGTACGTCCGGTACTCGTCGGCCCGCGCCGCGGCCAGCCGCCGGCTCCCCCAGTACCCGCCCCACAGGCCAGCCTCGGCGGCCAGGAACCAGGCCCCGGCGCAGCCCCGGCCGCTGGCCCGCTGGCCCCAGCCAGGCACCAGCAGCGAGCGGAAGAACGCCCCGGCGACGCTGGGCGTCGCCCCGGCTGCTGGCGCGCTCGCCAGCAGCGCTGCCAGGATCAGCGCGGACGCGTTGCGCATTGTCTCAATCGAACGGGCGGTAGGCGCGCAGTACCGGCAGCGCGCCGCGCGTCCCCGGCCGCAGCTCGGCCACGAGGCGCGTGCGCCGCTCGATGACCGCCATGGGCACGCCGCGCGCGGCGGCGCGCGCGGTCCGCGCCGCGTCGATGGCGCTGAGCACGTGGTTGACCAGGATCAGGCTGGCCACGTTGCCGGCCCGCTTGAGGTACCGATTGCTGTCGTCGCGCCGATCCTCGTAGTCGAGCCGGCGCGCGGAGGCCACCGTCTCCACGGAATCGAAGTCGGCCAGGTTCGCCACCGGATTGCCCGTGGCCGCGTGCACCAGGTCGTCCCACCCGGCCACGAACTGATCGTACTTCCCCAGCAGCTCGTAGTACTGCTGCTTCTGCTTGCAGCCGCAGGCCGCGAAGTTGCCGGCGCGCACCTCGGCGCTGCACGGCAGCGCATGCGTGAAGGAGTTGTAGCGGATGGCGCGGCTCGTCTCGCGCCAGTTCAGGTAGGCCAGCGGATCCCAGTGCTCGTCGGCGTAGGCGCGGAACTCGTCCTCCAGGTCGTTGCCCTTGCCGGTCCAGGCGTACCACAGCCCGACAGCGGCCGCCTCCACGCCGAAGAACACCGCCCCTTTCAGGCGCGAGCCCGCGTACCACTCGCCGCTGCCCGGCAGCACGGCCGACAGGACGAAGGCGCGGCCGGCGCTCTTCGGGCGGGCGTTGCCGGGCGCCTCGGCCTCGCCGGCAGCCAGGGCGTCGGGCCCGGATGGGGTCTCGGCCGCCCGCCCGCCGCCGCGCAGCGGCCATATCTGGAAACGCTCGGCCTGGGCGCCGAACATGCTGGGGACGCCGCTCCACTCGCCAGGCGCGGCCGCCCCCGCGGCCTGCTGTGCCATGAGCCCGGCGCACGCCAGCGCCAGGACGCTTCTTCGTCTGCTCGTCATCGCTCGCCCCCCTTTGACTGAACGTTGCCGCTCAGCGGCGACCTCGCCGAGCGCTGGCGCGCGCCGCCCGCGCCGCGCCGGCGGCACGGCACCTGGCGCGCTCGGTGCCGGCTGGCGTCGCCCCCGGCGGTACTACAGGCGCTCCAGGTACGAGAACAGCACGGTCAGGTACCACTTCCACGGGCTGCGTCCCTCGACCTCGTCGATGCCGTAGGCCACATCCACCTGCACGCGCGTGGGCACGGCGTAGTAGGAGATCACGTCGCAGCGCACCTGCGCCCCCACGTCCCGCAGCGGCGCCCGGCGCCCGAAGAACCGGTCGCGTTCGTCCCACCGGCCGTCCCAGGCCTTGCCGATGTCCGCGTACAGGGCGCCGAAGGCCTGGTCGAAGTAGAGGTGGCGCGCGCGCCACCCCCACTGCGTGGCCAAGGGGAACCGCCAGGTCGCGCCGGCCATCGCCGCCTTGCGGCCCTCGATGCTGTAGTAGGTGTACCCCTTCATGAAGTTCAGGCCGCCGAGATGGAAGTCGAAGAAGTCGTTCACGATTTCCCGATCGTCGACGGCGCTGCTGGCGATCCAGCCGCCATAGAACCGCAAGCGCAGCGTGCTGTTCCAGGGCAGGCCCACGTACTCATGCCAGTCCGCGGTCAACTGATTGTAGAAGAGCCGCGCGTATTCCTCTTCGAGGAAGGTGGCGTCCTCGTCGAAGCCGCTGATGAAGTAGTTGTGAAACCGGTCGAGACGGCACTGCAGCTCGCGCCCACGCGGGTTGATCTGCTCGTCGCGGCGCCGGTCGAGACGCCGGAACTGGTAGGTCAGGCCCAGGTCGAACCCGTGCAGGTAGGTGTAGCCGTAGGGCCGCTGCCGGCGCCGCACGAAGCCTACCGTCCCATCCGTGCGCGGCACGAACACGTCGCTGTGGACGCTGGCGTCGTACCGGTCGTACGTGGCGGACAGCGCCAGCTCGGCGCTGCGGCCGAGACGGCCCTTCACGCCCACCGTGCCCTGCAGGAGATGGTAGTCGACGCCGGTGACGATCAGGTCGCGGGCCGCCGAGCTGTCCGCGCGGTCGGCGACGCGGCGCTGGTGCGCAGCTTCCAGGAACACGGTGGGCCGCCAGCCGCGATACTCGTACAGGGCGAACACGTCGCGGTCGCCATGGGCAGGGGCCACCGCCAGTCCCACCAGGACGTCCTGCCGCTCCAGCGCGTCGCCCGAGGACAGGTACAGGCCCGGTTTGAAGCGCCCTTCGTCGAGGCTCAGTCGCGGCATGACCGCGCTGGGCAGGAAGTCCACGCCGTAGGGCGACGCCGCCAGCGCTCCGGGCGGAGCAGCCGCCTCGGCGGCCAGCGTCTCTCCGGGGCGCAGGCCGCCGGCGAAGGCCGCCCGCAGCGACGACCCGGCCGGCGATGCGCCCGCCGCGTCCACCTGGTCGCCCAACCCGACCCGGAAGATCCGGAAGCCGTCGACCGTGTAACCGGAGTAGTAGACGTCGCCGGCTGCCGAGACCGTGGGGTAGAACGCGCCGCCAGCCACGTTGGTGAGCTGGCGCACGGCGCCGCTGGCCAGCTCGAGCGCATACAGGTTGAAGATCCCCGACACGTCGGACGAGAAGACCACCGCCTGCCCGTCCGGGGTGTAGACCGGATCGCGATCCGTGCCGGGGGTCTGCACCAGCAGCTCCAGCCTGGCGGCCGGCGCGGGTGCCGCTTGCCCGACCGCTGCCAGCTGGGTCCGCGCTGCGGCCGTGTCGACGCGGATCGTGGCGATGTCCCGCTGCGCGCCGCGAGCCACGGACAACACCAGACGCGAGCCATCCGGGGCCCACTGCGGCGCGTAGAGCTGCGTGCCGTCGCGGAAGTCGGTCAGGTAGCGCAGCTGCGAGCCGTCGCGGCGCATCAGCCCGAGGTTGTTGCTGCCGCCGCTGTTGCGCACGAACGCGACCCAGGCGCCGTCGGGGGAGAACGCCGGGTACAGCGCCCGCAGTCCATGGCTGAGACGTTGTTGGGCCGGGGGCCGAGGCCGGTACCCACTGAGCGCCGCGGGCACGGCCCACAGGGCCTGGTGTCCCAGGCCCGGCGCGGGGACATCGAGGTCGTACAAGCACACGTCCGCATGGCGCGAGCCGTACGGGTCCGCCCGGCCGATCTGCACATAGGCGAGCTGCCGGCCGTCGGGAGCCCAGCTCACCGTCGAGGTCACGCCCGTGACCAGCACCTCCTCGGCGCCGCTGCTCAGCTCGCGCAGGACCAGCGCGTGCGGCCCGTAGTGCTGCTCCTGGGTGGACAGGTAGGCGAGCCGATCGCCGGACGGCGACACGGCGGGACGCACGTTGGAGAAGCCCACATCGGCCACCAGCTCGCCGGCGTGCAGGGGACCGAGCGCCGCCACCTGCGCCTGGTACCGCGCGCGCTGCGACGCGAGCCAGTCCGCGTGGAGCTGCGGGCCGCTGATGCCCAGCACCTCCCGGACCGCCGGCTCGAAGCTGAAATGCCGCCGGCTGGCGGCGGCCCGCATCAGCGCGGCGAGGCGCTCCTCGCCGTATTGCGCGGCGATGTACGCCACCAGGCTCAGGCCGTGGTCGTACACGTACTCGTTGCCGAAGCCCGCCTTGCCGAAGCTGCCCAGTTCGTCCCACGACAGCGCCCGGTCGGCCAGCACGCGCGTGCGCAGCACCATGTCGCGGTGCGTATCCCACCGGTCGTGGCGGGCCCCCTCCACCTGGTACTGCGCGACCCCTTCGGCGAACCACATGGGCACGACCGTGCCGAGGACCGGGTAGGAGACCAGTACATCCGGGTAGCCGACCAGGATGTCCGGCCGGTGTTTCTCGCGCTGGTACGCGAACACCTGGAGATAGGCGCTGGGCAGCCACTGCGGCGCCTTGCGCGCCGCCCCCAGGGAGACGAGGTGGGTGAACTCGTGCGTCACCACGTTGCGCAGCCAGTCCGAGGTGCCGCGCAGATCGAAGTCATGGTCCAGCGCCGTGGTCCAGATCTCGATCTTGTCCTGGTAGTAGTAGGCAGCGCCGTTCGCGTAGTCGTCGTACCCGCGCAGCACGATGCGCACCGGGCCGCCGGGCCGGTACCCGTACAGCCCGGTGACCGGTTCGTACGCCTGCTCGGCGATCCCCGCCACCTGCCGGGCCACGGCGTCCAGGTCCTGGTGGTAGAACACCCGGAAGTGCTCGGTCTCCAGCACCTGCCAGTCCAGCTCGGGATGGTTCTGGCCGGCGCCGGGGCCGGTCCACCCCACCACCAGCGCCAGCGCCGCCGCCAGCCATCGCGGTCCGCTCACCGGCTCACCGCCATCTTGACCAGCACCTCGTCCGTCCCCCCCGCCGTCCCCTGCGCCCGCAGCCGGCAGATGTACAGGCCGCTCGGGTACGCGCCCACCTCCCAGGCCAGCTCGTGCTCCGCGGGCCCGCCCAGCAGCGTGGCGCCCGCTGCCGCGGGCATCGGCCGGCCTACCGCGTCGAAGACCTGCAGCCGGACCGTGGCCGGCTGGTGCAGGGCGAAGCGCAGGTGCGCGGTGGCCTCGCCCTCGACCGGATTCGGATAGCAGTAGGTCCGCCCGCGCACGAGCACGCCCGCCGCCGGTGCCGGGACCGGGGCGGGGGCGCGGCGCGCGTACGCCCACGTCCCCGCGGCCCCCGCCCCCGACTGCGGCCAGTCCGCCAGCGTGCCGGCATACGCGGGGCGGACAGCCGCCGGCCGCCATACGTACAGCGCGTCTGCCGTCAGTGCGGCCACCTCGAGCACGCCGTCGCCGTCCACGTCCACAGCCAGCGGGGCATCGGTCACGGGCGTCGCGGTCAGCAGCGGAAAGCCCGGCAGCAGCGCGCCGGAGTCGTCCAGCGCGAACAGGCCGCGATCGGTGGGCAGCAGGATCTCCTGGCGCCCGTCCGCGTCCAGGTCGGCCAGCGCCGGCCCGTGCGCGAAGGGCCCCACGGAAGCGAAGTCGGGCAGGCTGGCCGGGAAGCCTTCCTGCACGATGCTGGCCGGCGCGAACGGGGCCGGCGCCGCGCTGGGGCTGCCGGCCGCAGCGCCCGCCAGCCAGGCGTCCGCGCGCAGCACGTGCACCTGGCGCGGCGTCGCCAGCACGACTTCCACCCAGCCGTCGCCGTCGACGTCGCCGAGGACGGGCGGCGCCACGGCCGCCGCCGGCAGCAGCGCCAGGTGCGGCGACAGCGCCGCTGCCCCGACCAGGCCCTGCACCCACACCTCTCCCGCCGCCCCGGCGCACACCAGCTCTGCCAGCCCGTCGCCGTCCAGGTCGCCGGCCACTGGCTGCGGCCACTGGCCGGCGGCGGCCGGCGGTTCCCACGCCGGCCGGCACTCGTCGGCCCGGAACCGCGTCCGTCCGTCGCTCAGCTCGAGCGACCCCGCCGCGGCCCAGGCCGCCGCCGCCAGGCGCGGCCCCGCCATGGGGAAGGTCGCCAGCAGGCTCCCGTCCCTGCCGCCCACCAGCAGCAACGGCCCGCCGGCCGCGCTGCCCGCGCTCAGCGCCACCACCGGCCCCGCGGCACCAGCCAGCGGCACGATCACCGCCTGGCCCGGGGCCTCGCTCGCGGCCACGCTCCACAGCGGGCTGGCCGCGCCGGCCACCCAGGCCTCCACCGCGCCGCCGCGGTACACCACGGTCTCGGCGCCCGGGTGCCCATCCACGTCGCCGGCGGCCAGCAGCCGCGCGGCCGGCAGCTCCTGCCGCAGGCGGCCATCCGCCGCCCACGCGCGCACGCCGCCCGCATCCTCGGCCAGCAGCTCCAACCGCCCATCGCCGTCCACATCCGCGGCGGCCAGCCGCCGCCCGTTCGCCACCGGCTGCGGCCAACCGGCCACCTGCCACGGGAACGCGATGTGCACGCGCATGGTGTCGCCGGGCGCGTCCAGGACCTCGAGCGCCACGCCCGCGTCCCAGCCGGCCTCGGTGCGGACGTGCGGCCACAGGCCGGGGCCGAGGCGGGAGTTGCCGCCGGCAAAGAAGGGATCGTCGGGCGAGCCTTCGAGCTGCTCCAGACGGCCGAAGACGGCCTGGCCGATGTCCCGGTGCCCGTCCGCCTCCACCAGCGTGATGCCCGGATGCAGGGGGTCGTTGTTGACGCTGTCGGTCTCCAGGCCGGCGGCGATGGCGCGCTCGTTCACCTGATAGACCAGCACCCCCGACCCCGGCACGAACGCATCGTATTCCTCGACCGCGAGCCAGACGCCGCTGGTGTCCGGCCGGGAGAAGGTCACCTGGGACGCGTCCAGCCACGGGAGCCGGTCTGCATCCAGGTAAGGCGTGGCCACGCCCGGTGGCACGCCCACGCGAGCGCGCCGCTGGCGGTTCTCCAGCAGCAGGTACTCGTCGCGGTCCAGGGGAATGCGCACGGCCCGCGGCAAGGCGCCCGCCCGGTCCAGGGCCAGCAGCGCCACCGTGGTGTCGCGCCGGACCTCCACAGGCGCCAGCCAGCCGAGCCGCGCCTGCGACCACGCGCACGGGTGCGGCGGCACGAAGCCCACCCCGACCAGCAGGGTATCCGGCTGCCCGGGCCGCGACCGGCGCAGGAAGTTGTAGCGGTTCGCCCCCACGTCCATCAGCGACCAGCCGCCCACCGCGGGCAGACCGTCGGCGAAATTGGACAGCCCGGGCAGGCCGAGCTGATGCCCGAAGAACTTGGCCAGCAGCCCATTCAGGCCCGCCTGGCCGGTGTAGCTGGGGGTCTCCGGCAGGATCCATGCCGCCGCCAGCTCGGTCCGGCCGCCGTCCGCGGTGAGGGGTCCGCCCGCGTACCGGCGCAGGTCGGCGCCATCGAGGAACACGGAACGAATGTCGTTGACCTGCCCGGTCTCGAACCCGACGCCCGCGTGCAGCACCAGGAAGCTGTTGTAGTCGGCGAAGCGCGGCCCGTGCGGATCGGCCTCGGCCGCCGCGATCGCGTCGCGCAGCAGCTCCACCCAGCGCTGCCCGATCTCCTCTTCGGTGCGGCCGCTGCCGTACGCCAGCAGCGGGCGCGGCATGGTGTAGGCCGCGGCCGCGCCCAGCGGGTACACGGCATGGTGCACCTCCACCTGCCCCTGGGACACCGTCCAGTAGTACCGTGCCAGGGCGTCCAGGTGGGCCGCGAAGTACTCCCGATCGTGCGGCGGTGTGTCGAACGGCAGGCGGTAGTCGGCCAGCGCCTGCTCGTGCGGGCGCAGATCGAAGCGACCCGTCCCCGTGGTCGACGGCTCGTCCACGGACTCGACGGGGAACTCGACCCGCAGCGCCAGGATGCGCCACTGCGCCGCGGCGGCGGCCGGCTCGCCCCAGGCCGCGGCCGCCAGCCAGGCGGCCAGCAGCACGGCTCTGCCGCACTGCCGCCTGCGGATCGAACGACCGGGGGCCGAGCTGGCTGTCCGGTTGGGCATCGCGCGCCGCCGACAACGTGGTGGCAAGGGAACGCCGCAGCGCCTGCGCGCCGCGGCCTGGCCTGACCTGCGCTCGCCGAGTCCGGGCGCGCCGCGGGCCGGTGGACCGGGCTCAGAAGACCAGGCTCATCGAGTAGCGCTGGCTCTCGTCGTGGGGCGTGCCCTTGCCGAAGATGTAGGCCACGTCGATCTGCACGATGTTGTACTTGAGCCCCACGCCGGCGGTCCACAACCTGATGTCGCCGTCGTCGTCCAGCGAGTACCCGCCGCGCAGCGCGAAGAAGGACTGATCCTTCAGCGCCGACAGGCCGTACCGGTACTCGGCGCCCAGATGCAGATCGATCTCCTTGAACTCGTTGGCCGCCGACTCGTCCGCCCACGCCTTGACCAGGTTGGCGGCGAACGTGCCGTCGCCGATCAGCGGCTTGTACACGTCCGCCGCGACGAGCAGGTCGTGGTACTGCGTGGACAGCGCCTCGTAGGCCACGCCGACGACGATGTGCTGGGGCAGCGGGTCGGCCTGACTGGCATCGATGTAGGCGATCTTGGGTCCCATGTTGCGCAGCGCCGCGCCGACTCTGAGTGCCGGCCGCGGCCGCCACAGCACGCCCACGTCGGTGGCGACGCTGTTGCCCACGCCGCTGCCGCGCTCGATGCCGGCGCCCTGGTCGGCCAGGTTGCTGCGGATGAACTTCAGCCCGATCCCCGCGCTCAGGTTGGGACCGATCTCGGCGCCGTACGCGGCGGCGACCGCCACGTCGTAGCTGCGGAACGTCCCTTGCACGTTGCCGCGCTCGTCCGTGCGCTGCTGCTCGCCGAGGTTCAGCAGCGAGATGTTGGCGCCGACGTTGCCCCACCCTGCCACGGGCTGCGAATAGGCGAGGAACTCGTACGACAGATCGTCGACCAGCCCCGGCAGCCACGGCATGTGAGTGAGGTTCAGGTTGCGGCGCTGCTGGCCGGCCAGGGCCGCCGGGTTGTAGTAGCTGGCCGTGGCGTCGTCGGCAATGGCCACGTGGCATTCGCCCATGCCCTGGGCTCGCGCGCCCGGCTCCACCAGCAGAAACAGCACGGCCGCGCGACTCTCGGGGGTGGCCGCCACCGGCGCTGCCCACCCGGCCGCCAGCGCCCCTGCCACCAGCGCCAACCAAGACCTCTTCATCGATCGATCCTCCGCAAAGTGTGCATAAGATAGGCGCTGCCCCCAAAGCGCTACAAGGAGGCGCAGCGGCCAGGCCCGCGGCTAGCGAAGGAGCTGGAGCACCCCGGCGCGCTCCAGCGGCGGGCCAGCCGCGCGCTCGACGTCGAGCCGGTACAGATAGGCACCGTTGGCCAGCCCCGCCGGCGGCTCCCACACGAGCTGGTTGAAGCCGGCCGCCGCGCCGCCGCGAACCTGGTCCACCAGTCGGCCGCTCAACGCGAAGATACGGACGCGCGCCCCGGTCGCCGCCGTGGCCAGCCAGAAGGTGAAGCGACCCGCGCCGCCGGTCAGCGGATTGGGGTGGAACAGCACGGCCGTGAGCAGGACTTCCGGACGATCGCTGACGCGGACGGCGATCTCGGCCTGAGCCGAGTTGTTGAACGAGTCCCAGGCCTTCAGACGGATCAGGTGCGGTCCGGGTTCCTGCAGCGGCAGAGGGAAGTCCAGATGCCCGGTGCGGTAGTCGCCGTCCGCCGCGAACAGCTCGGTGACGGCCTGCGCCTGCCCGTCGATCCACAGCAGGATCTCGTGGCCGGTCTCGCCGGTGATGTTGATGCCGCCGGGATCGCTGAGCGTGGCGCGCAGCACCGCGCCGGGCGGGACGGCGTCGCCGCTGGCGAAGCCCGGCTGGCCGACGATGCCCAGGGCGATCTGCGGCCCGCTGTCGTCCGCGGCCGGGCCGGCAGCGGTGCCTGCCAGCGCCAGGCCGCGGACCGCACCGAAGGCCGGTGGCTGGCCCGTCTGCCACACGTACGCGCTCACCCGGCCGTCCTCGCCTCGGTAGGAAATGTCCTTGGGCACGCGGAACGCGGCGCGGAAGCGCCCGTCGCGCACGGGGTACAGGCCGCGGAGCAGGGGCGCGCCCTCGGCCTGGTACAGCAGCCCGTCGAGCTCGCTGAGGAGCGACGAGTCGAATGCCTGGACCCAGGCCTGTCCCTGGCAGTCGGGCAGCGGCCGGCCGGCGTCGTCGAGCACCACGCCGTCGACCTCGACCTCGGCCAGCGCCCGCAGGGTGTCCGGCAGGCTGAGCTGGACCTGATAGCGCGGCCAGGCCAGGTACTGCGCCGGGTCCCCGAACAGCGAGTAGCGCCGGATGTTGAGCTGCGCCAGGCCCTGCGTGCCGGCCTGCACGCGACGCTTGGCCGCCATCAGCGCCATCCCCACCGGCACGTGCCTGGTCGCGCCGCGGAACAGCTCCCTGTGCACCTGGTTGGCCAGCAGCATGTTGCTGTCGTGGTAGCCCACCCGGGTGGCGCAGATCATGCCGATCACCCCGCCCTCCTGGCGCCGCAGCAGGGCTTCGGGCATGGACACCCGCAGCGGATCGTCGAACACGCCCACCTGGCTGGCGGCCGTGTACATCAGCGGCAGGCGCCTGCCGTTGCGCACCTCGTGCAGGTCCCGCGACACCACGAAGACGCGTTCGTGCGCCAGCACATCCGGATTCCCGTGCCCGATGTAGGTCAGGTAGAGCGCCCCGGCGTTGAACTGCCGGAGGAACTCGGCCTGTGCCCGCGGCTTGGTCTGCCCATCCAGCGGGTACTGGGCCAGGTACAGCTTCCGCAGGTCCAGATCGGCCGGCAGCAGCGCCCGTGCCAGGTACTCGGCGTCGAGCAGGAAGCTGGTCTCCACGGAAGTGGGCTCCTGCGGGTTCCGCGTGTCGTCGGCCACCAGCAGGCCGCGGCTCTGCCAGGGGCCCGCCTCGACCTGGCGGTCGTAGTCCAGCAGCTTGTCGACGACCTGCTCGGCCTCGGCTGCCGTCTGCACCGGCAGTCGGCCGATGGCCATGTCCGGCAGGACGTCGTCGCCGCTCACGCACGCGTACCACTCGTCGTACGTGCTTTCCTCGTTCTGGTAGGCCGGCACCCAGTTCCCCGGGCTGCCTCCCGAGTTGTTCTTGTAGTCGTACGTGCCATCGCCCAGCAGCAGCACGAAGAACGGCGCCGGCTGCCACTGCTCGGCCGCGTGGCGCAGGAACGCCCGCAACGCCGCCGGATCCAGCATGCCGCCGCTGAACTCGTCGTACACGTCCTCGATGTCGACCACCGCGGTCTGCAGCGGCGCACCGAAGCGGTCGTCGCGGCCCCGCCACGCGGCCAGCCGCGCGGCGGCGGCGCCGAAGTCGCGGTGCGTGACGATCAGGTACTCCGCGCCCTGGCCCGGCGCGCGCAGGCTGGACGGCCTGTCCAGCTCCAGCGCCAGCGGGCGGCGCCACTGCGCCTCGGTCAGCGCCACGTAGCGCGGGGGAACAGCCTGGGCCGCGGCCGCGAAGGTCACGGTGCCGTCGCTGGCGGAGTGCGCGAAGTCGACGATCTCGGCCAGCTCGGGGCGCACCTGGAAGACGCGCGGCCGGACCGCGCCGAAGCCGGTCAGGCGGTAGGCGCTGCCCTCGGAGCCTGCCGGGGCGTCGAAGCGCAGCTCGCCGCGCTCGGCGGCCAGCTGCCGGCTGTACTCCAGCTCGATCCAGTCCAGCCGCGCCGGCACCGAGTTGGTGTGCACCAGCCCGAGCTGGTTGTCCCCCTCGCGCGGCGCGGGCGCGCGCAGGCGCTGCTGCCGGTACCCGTCGCCCAGCAGCGAGAAGGTGGCCAGCGCCTGGCCGTTCCAGGACGCGTCGAAGCGGGCGTGATAGCCCGACAGCCCGTGGAGCTGGATGGTGATGTCCACCGAGTCCGGAGCAGCCTGGCGGATCAGGAACGGGTAGTTCCGGGCATTGCCGCTGAACGCCTCCCAGTACCACTCATAGCCGGAGCTGATCGTGTAGGTCTGCACGGCGATGTACTGCTCCAGCTCCTCGTGCACGCGCTCGCGGTAGACCGTCACCGGTTCGCTCGGGCCGGCCGCGGCGCTGGCGTGCACCGCGGCGCGCGACCCCTCGCGGCCCGGATCGATGCCGAGCCAGTACACGTTGTCGTGCGTGTAGAGGTTGCGCACGAAGCGGTAGGCCTGCTGGTCCGGGTCGTACTCCCAGCGCGCCGGCGCCTCGCCGTAGAACAGCACTCGATCGCCGCGGTCCAGGCGGCCGTCGCCTCCGTCTTCGACCAGCAGCGGCAGCTCTTGCAGCTCCACGCCCCGGCTGTCCTCCGGCAAGGCCAGACCGCCGCCGTACAGGAGGTGCAGCGCCGCGGCCGGGTACTGGCTCACCGGCAGTCCGGCGTCCTCCAGCTCGGCGCCGGTAAGCCGGTACATCCCCTCCTCCCGCACGCGCACCCGCAGGCGCGGCCCCGCCGCCGTCTGCTGCGCCGGCCGGGCGGCCGGCGTGGCCCGGGGCCGGCGCCAGGCGCGCGCCTGCTCGTAGTTCAGCAGCAGGTGCCGCAGGTAGGCCTCGCCCCAGCGGCCGGCCGAGAGCGGCTGTCCGGGCTGCCCGGCGCTGGGGAAGGAGACGCGCACCACGATCCGCGCGAACGCCTCGCACGGACCCGCGGCGCCGCAGCGCGGCCCGCAGGCCAGCTCCACGACGCGCTGGTCCCGCAGGAAGCCGGGCGGCCGCAGGGTGACCGGCCCCGGGACCATGGCCGCGCGCGCCGCCGGCGATTCCCAGGCCCGGTCGGCGCCCGGCCGGGCCACCGCGGCCAGCACTTCGGCGACCGGTTGCGCGTCGAGCGGCACGCCCAGGACGGCCACCACCGTCTGCGCCAGCGGGTCGTCGTCGGGCTCGCTCGTGTACTCGATCGTCGCGTGATCGGCGCCGTGCTCGAGCAGGCGCACCTGAGCCGCCTCGGCGCCCGGCCGGCCCCACGGCAGCGCGGCAGACGCCATCAGTGCCGCGCAGAACGCTCGCGCCGTGCGGGAGAGCCGCCCGCTCGCGAGCCTGTCAACCACGACGGCGGCCAGGATCGGCACGGCCGGCCGCAACGCGGCCCGCGACCGTGCGGTGGGCGGGAGGGCGGCCCGCGCGCAGCGGGCCGTGACGGAGGCGAGGGATGCCAGACATGGGGTGGTTAAGCTCACGGGCAGGGCGCCGGGTGTCAAGCTGGGGCACCCGGCGACCCGCCGCGCCCGCGCCGCAGCGCTTGACGCACCGCCCCCGGAGCCATAGCTTCTCCGGCCCGTCAAGGAGACCGCGATGTCCAGAAGATGCCAGATCACCGGGAAGAAAGGCCTCACCGGCAATCGCGTCAGCCACTCGAATCGCAAGACGAAGCGAGTGCAGCAGCCGAACCTGGTCACCAAGCGCCTGTACATCCCCGAAGAGAACCGCACCGTCCGCGTTCGCCTGAGCACGCGGGCGCTCCGTACGCTCAACAAGAAGAGCGTCGGAGAGATGCTCAAGGAGTACGGCGTCAAGCTGTGAGCGGCGGGCAATGCCGCGGCGCGGCGCTGGCGCTGGCGCCGGCGCTGGCAGCACCGCGAGGCTGACAGCAGCGAGCGCTTTGCGTATCCTACGCAGGGAACAGCGGCACGTTCCCTGCGTTTGCCGTTCTGGAGGGTTGAGGAGCGCTCCGCCCGGGCGCCTGGCACCGTGCCTGACTGCGACCCCGGAGCGCCCCCGCCGGCCCTTCATTTCACCCGGAGACGAGCGATGGGCATTCTAGGCATCCGCGGCGGCACGCCCGTGCGGCGCAGCCTCTTCCCCTCGTGGCCGATCACCGGCCCGGAGGACGAACAGGCTCTCCTGGAAGTCCTCCACAGCGGCCGCTGGTTCCTGGCGGACCGCATCGAGGCGTTCCAGACCCGGTTCGCCGCCTTCCAGCAGGCCAGATTCGGCATCGGCCTGAGCAGCGGCACCACGGCGCTCCAGGTGGCCCTGGAAGCCGTGGGACTGCGGCCCGGCGACGAGGTCATCGTGCCGGCCTACACCTTCGTGGCCACGGCCAGCAGCGTCGCCGAATGCGGCGGCATCCCGATCTTCGCCGACGTCCAGCCGGACACCTACAACATCGATCCGGCGTCCGTGGCGGCCGCCATCACCGCGCAGACCCGCGCCATCGTTCCCGTCCACATCGGCGGCCGGCCCGCCGATCTGGACGCCATCCTGGCCCTGGCGCGCCCGCGCGGCATCCGCGTCATCGAGGACGCCTGCCAGGCGCACGCCGCCGCCTGGCGGGGCCGCCGCGTCGGCGCCATCGGTGACATGGGGGCCTTCAGCTTCCAGGCCAGCAAGAACCTGTGCGCGGGCGAAGGGGGCTTCCTGACCACCGACGACGAGGAGCTGTACGCACGCGCCTGGTCCCTGCACAACTGCGGGCGCGTGCGCCAGGGCGCCTGGTACGAGCACCCGGTCATCGGCAGCAACTACCGCATGTCGGAATTCCACGCCGCGCTGCTGCTGAGCCAGATGCGCAACCTGGAAGAGCAGACCGCCACGCGCACCCGCAACGCGGCCCTGCTGACCCGGCTGCTGGCGGAAATCGACGGCGTCGAGCCGCTGGCTGCGGACGAGCGCGTCACGGTGCACGCCAACCATCTGTACATCCTCCGCTACCGGCGGGAGGCGTTCGGGGGCGCGCCGCGCGATCGCTTCCTGGCGGCCTTGCGGGCCGAGGGCATCCCCTGCAGCGCCGGGTACCGCCCGCTGTACCTGGAGAAGGCGTTCAGCCTGACCTTCGCCGAGCGACCGTTCCACAGCGCCTACTTCGGCGGCAAGCCCGACTATACCAAGGTCTGCTGCCCGGTGACCGAGCGCATCTGCGCCGACGAGGCCGTGTGGTTCACGCAGAACATGCTGCTCGGTCCGCCCACCGACATGGAGGACATCGCCGCGGCCATCGCCAAGATCCGCCAGCACTGCGACGAGCTGGCCGAGTGAGCGGGTGCGGCGGGGCGCGCCCGCGGCAGCCACGGAGGGCACGGAGATGATCGACCAGGAACTGCTGGAGATACTCGTCTGTCCGGAGACCAAGGAGCCGGTGCACCTGGCCGACGCGGCCCTGATCGAGCGCGTCAACGCGCGCATCGCCGCCGGCCAGTTGACCAACCGCGGCGGCGCCAAGCTCGAGAAGGCCATCGACGGGGGGCTGGTGCGCGCGGACGGCGCCTACCTGTACCCGATCGACGACGGCATCCCGATCATGCTGATCGACGAGGCCATACCGCTGCGCGGCATCGCGGCGGCTGGCGCGGGTGCGGCGGCTGGCGCGGGTGCGGCGGCTGGCGCGGCGGCGGCCGCGACGGACAGTGGGAGCACGGCGCCGGCCGCGCCCGCGACGGCGCCCGCCCCGCCGGACGAGGGACCGGCGCCGCAGCGCTGAGCCGGGCTGGCATGGGCTGGCGCGACTGGTTCGTGCGCAGCTGCACCTGGTCGCAGTGGCGGCCGTTGGTCACGCGCGACGCGCGCGTGCGGCCCGACTGGGCGAATCTGGTCGAGCTGCGGCCGCCGGACCGGCGGTCGTGGGGCGACCCGTTTCCCTGGGAGCACCGCGGCGCCTGGTTCCTCTTCGTCGAGGAGCGGCAGCCCGGGCAGCCGGGGCACATCGCCGTGCTCGAGCTCGACGCGGCGCTGCGCTGCCGCTGCGCCCGGCCGGTGCTGCGCCAGCCCTGGCACCTGTCCTACCCCTTCCTGCTGCGGCACGCCGGCGAGCTGTTCATGGTCCCCGAAGCAGCGGCCAGCGGCCGCATCGACGCCTACCGCTGCGTTCGCTTCCCCGACGAATGGGTCTACCAGACCACGCTCATGGACGGGGTCGCGGCCGCCGACCCGACGCTGGTCGAGCATGACGGCCGCTGGTGGTTGTTCGCAGCCATGGGCGACCCGAGGGCTGCCGCCGCCCTCTCCGCCGGCACTGGCCCCGGCTCGACGGGCGCGACCGCGGCAGGCCGGCTGCGCCCCGCGGGGGACGCCGGGCAGCCCGGGCGGACCGCGTTGCCGGCCGATCCGATCCGCCCGGCGCGGGCCCGGCGGCCCGAGCTGCACGTCTTCAGCGCCGCATCGCCGCTGAGCCGGCAGTGGGAGCCGCACCGCCTCAACCCGATCGTGCGCGACGCCACGCACGCCCGGCCGGCCGGCCGCATCCTCGCCGCGGCCGGGAGCCTCGAGCGCCCGGCTCAGGACTGCTCGGTGCGGTACGGGTACGCGGTGCGCGTGCAGCGGATCGAGCGCCTGGATCACGAGGGGTACCTGGAGCGCGAGATCGCCGCGCTGCGGCCGCCGTCCGGCCGGGTCCGCGGCGTGCACACGCTCAACCGCGTGGCGGGACTCACCGCCATCGACGCCAAGCGCCGCTATCCGCGCGGTTGGCACTGAGAGGCGCGGTGGCGCCAGCAGCCGCAGGCGTCCGCCGCCATCATCCGGCGGGCCGCCGGTACCCGTACCGATCCAGCTCCTCGCCGGCCACCGCCTCGATGGCGTCCAGGTCCGCGGCCTGCAGGCGCGCCAGGCTGGGCCCGTTCATGTCGTGGATCGGCGCGACCACGCCATGCACGCTGAACGTGCCCGCCAGGGCCGACGCGGGCAGCGGGTCCAGCTCCAGGAAGCGCGTGATGCGCCCCAGCACCGCTGCCGGCTGCGCCGTCAGTTCCTCGTAGCTGACGACCAGGAAGTGCGCCGCCTGGCCGCGGTCCGCCTGCAGCAGCCGGTCGGTGTCGCGCCACTGCTGGGCGCACAGGGAGATCGGATAGCGCGGGCCGAACCGCCCATTCCCCCACTTCAGCGGCTGCGCCTTGCGCCGGATGCCCTCGGCCACCGCGTACCCGTTGCGCACGATGTAGATGCAGTAGGCGGGCCGGAAGTGGTCGGCCAGGAAGGGCAGCCGCGCCGCGTTGGCGATCGATTTCTCCAGCAGCACCGGCCGCCGCGGAAACAGCAGCGACCACTGGCGCTGGATGCGCCGGGCCACGGCCGAGGTGGCCGGCCCTGCCGGCAGGCGCACCGCGTCCACGCACTGGCACCACATGCGGTTCCAGCCGAACTGCTCCGGCCGTGGCAGCACATCCGTGAAGCGCACGCCCTCGCCGGGCAGGATCCCGATGGCCGGGTGCCGCCCCAGGATCTGGCGCAGCAGCGTGGTGCCGGAGTTGTAGCAGCTCAGGATGAAGACCCAGCGGTCCGGCTGCAGCTCGTGACCCAGCCGGGCCGCCAGCTCCTGGCCCCAGCGCTGGCGCAGGACGTGGCTGCGCAGCCGATAGGGCCAGCGGCGCACCTGCGCCCAGACGCCGGCGCCGGTCATGCGACGTCCCTGGCGGCGAGGACGCGGCGCAGCGCGGCGTTCGCCCGCTCGACCAGCGCGGGCAGGCCGAACTGCGCCCGGATCCAGGCGCGCGCGTCCCGCCCCATGGCCTCCGCCCGCGCGGGATCGCGCAGCAGCTCCTCCAGGCAGCGCGCGAAGTCGGCCGGATCGTCCCGGCGCGCCAGCAGTCCTGTGCGCCCGTCGCGGATCACCTCGGGGGTGCCGCCGTCATCGGCGCCGACGCCAGGACGCCCCAGCGCTCCGGCTTCCATCAGGACGTTGCTCAAGCCCTCGCGGACGCCCGCCATGGCGACCACCTGGGCGCGGCTGTACAGGTCGTACAGCGCCGTGGACAGCGGCGGCACGCGGCCCACGAACTCCACCCGAGCGCCGCTGCCGAGCGCCGCTGCCCGCTGCGCCAGCGCCGCGCGCTCCGGGCCGTCGCCGACGACGACCAGCAGCGCATCGGGCAGGCGCGCCGCCAGCAGCGCCATCGCCGCCAGCAGGACGTGGACCCGCTTCTGGCGCACCAGGCGCGCCACCGTCAGCACCACGCGCCGGCCCTCCCAGCCGCGCTGGGCCGCGCCCACGCGCGCCGGGTCGTACCGGTAGGCGTCCAGGCTGCCGAAGTCGAAGGCGGACGGGTGAAAGAAGATCTTCCCGGCCGCGATTCCCTTGCGCACGGCCAGGCGCTTGAGGTACTCGCAGGCCGCGCCGATGGCGGCGGAGCGAGCATAGCAGCGCCGCTGCCAGACGCTCTCGATCCAGGCCCACGGCGTCCGCCCCGGCAGCCGCGTGGTCAGGTCCGAACCGCGCATGCAGGAGACCAGGCGCGGCCGCCGCCCGTCCAGCGCCGCCATCGAGCCCACCACGCGCGTCGCCATGCCGTTGGTCGTCCACACGACCTCGGGCTGGAACTCCGCGATCGCCTGACGCAGTTGCCGCCGCGCCACCGCGTACCGGCTCAGCACGAACCGGGGCAGCGCGAAACGCCGGGTCGGGTGCGGCTGCGCCGCATCGAACGCGGCCCACTCGCCGGCGGCGTCGGCGGGCGCCAGCACGCACACCTGGTGGCCGGCGCCGGTCAGACCGGTGGCGAGCCGGTGCGCGTACAACCCCGACCCGACCGCCATCGGCGGATAGGCCAGCGCGAAGACCAGCACCCGGGCCGTCGTCCGCTCGTGCTCCGCCTGCATATCCCCCCTGCCAGCGTGCGGCCCGCCACCGCCAGCGTCCGGCACGGAGCCGCGCCGCGCGCCGGTTCGCCCACGCGCCCTTCAGGCGCGGACCGCGGCGGCTTAATATATGGGCACAGGGGGCTCGCTGCGTGGCCCGGGTTCGGCGGCGCAGCGGCCGCCCTCGCTGTTCCCGGGCGGCGACCGCCCGCTTTTCCCCCAGCCAGCGGACCATGGCCAGCGACTCCGACCTCAATGCCGACGACGCACGCCGCGACATCGACGATCTGGCGGATGGCGCGCTGGTCGACTTCGTCGGCAAGACGGGACGCCTGGCCCGCACGCTCTACATGTGGATCGTCGCGGCGCTGTTCGGCGCGGAGATCCTCGGCGAGTACTCGCTGGCGTGGGGCGTGGTGACGACCGCCGGCCAGATCGGCCGCTTCGGGCTGCAGCGGGGCGTGCCGCGCTTCGTGGTGGCGGCGCGCGCCGGGCACGGCCAGCAGCCTGGCGCGGCCACCCCCGAGCACGCGCTGGCCGCGGCCCTGTGGATCTCCGTGGTGGGCAGCCTGCTGGTGACCTTCGGCCTTTTGGCCGCAGCGCCGTACATCGCCCGCTTCTACGGCGATCCGGCACAGACGCACGCCATCCGCATCATGGCCTGGTGCGTGCCCCTGCTGTCGCTGGCCACGGTGTTCGTGGAGTCCACCTATGCCCTGCGCATCGTGCGCTTCGGCGTGTACGTGTACTCGATCGGCGGGCCGCTCATCCTGCTCCTCGGCGGACTGGCGGCCGCCGCGCTGGACGCGGGCCTGGCGGGGCTGGCGTGGGCGCAGGTGGGCATGGCCGGGGGCATGGGCGTTCTCGGGGCTGCCTACTGCCTGCGGTACTACTCGCTGACTCGCCTGGCCCGCGCCCTGGTGGACGGCGGGCCCTGGGGCGCCATGGTCCGCTTCTGCGTCCCGGTGATGCTCACCGATACGGTGCACGCACTGCTGATGCTGCTGGACCTGTTCGTGCTCGGCGCCTATTCGAGCGCGGAACGGGTCGGCGTGTACGCGGCAGCGCGACGCCTCAGCAGCGTGCTGCTCAAGGTACCCCAGTCGTTCGAACCGATCTTCAGCCCCATCGTCAGCGAGCTGGCCGCCCGCGGCCAGAGCGCGCGGCTGCGGCCGCGCTGCGCCGCGCTGATCCGCTGGATCCTGACCGTCGACATGCCGCTGGTGGGGGCCGCGCTGCTGGCCGGACCGACGGTGCTGGGCGTGCTCGGCCCCGAGTTCGTCGCGGGCAGCGCCCCGCTGCTCGTGCTCAGCCTGGCCATGGTGATCCAGGGGGTGGCGGCGCCGGCCGAGACCATCGTCATCCTCGGGGGCCATCCGGGTCTGAACCTGCTCACCAACATCGCCTGGCTGGCCGTGGCGCTGATGGCCAACCTGCTGCTCATCCCACCCCTGGGCATGGGAGGCGCGGCCATGGCGGTGCTCGCCGCCGCGGCGCTGGCCGCGGCCGCGCGCCTGGCGCTGCTGGGCCGGCTGCACCGCGTGCGCCCGTACGGCTGGGACCAGGGCAAGCCGCTGGCGGCGGCCGCGCTGGCCGCGGCGCTCGCCTGGTCAATCACCCGGCCGCTGCCGGCCGTTGCCTGGGCGCAGGCGCTGGCCGTGGTCGTGTTCGGCGCGGCGTACGCGCTCGCCCTGGGCGCGTTGGGCCTCGCTCCGGAGGACCGCGCCCTGGCCGCCCGGACGCTCGGTCGCTGGCGGCGGCGGCCACAGGGCCCGCCAGCCTGAGCGCCCGGGCCCGGCTGGGAAGCATCCCCGGCGGGGCTGG
>CAZPXM010000049.1:0-3616 GCA_964591015.1 uncultured Gemmatimonadaceae bacterium | reverse complement strand
GGGCCGCAGGCGCGTCGCCGGGGCCGGTGCCGAGCCGTACAGCAAGAGGGCCTGCGCTGACCGCGCAGGCCCTGCACGCCAAGGATGGTGCCGAAGCGGGGACTCGAACCCCGACGCCCGGTAGGGCACTGCCCCCTCAAGACAGCGTGTCTACCAATTTCACCACTTCGGCACTGACTGGACCAGACTGCCGCCTAGTTGCCCGCGGCGGGCTGCTCCCCGGCCGGCGCCGGCGCCTTCTCGCCGGGCAGGAGGCCATCGCCGATCGGCACGGGAGCGGGGGCCGCGCCGCGCTCGCGCAGCATGCGCTCGGTGGCGCTGATGGGCGGCGCGTGCTGGGCGCGGACGATCACCGCCTGCGCCAGGCAGCTCAACATGAAGGCGATCGCCAGCACGCTGGTGGCCTTGCTCAGGAACGTGGCCGCCGACCGCCCGCCCAAAAGCGAGCTCGAGCTCAGGCCGCCGCCCAGACCAGCGGCCAGACCGCCGCCCTTGCCGGACTGGAGCAGCACGGCCAGGATCAGGAACAGACAGACCAGCACGTGGAGAATCGTCATCAGGACGATCATGAGCCACCTACTCCGTAGGCTGCGGCTGCGCCGCCGCGCGGACGATGGCCGCGAAGTCCTCGGCCTTGAGCGCGGCGCCGCCGATCAGGCCGCCGTCGATGTCGGGCTGGGCGAACAGCTCGGCCGCATTGCCGGGCTTCACGCTCCCGCCGTACTGCAGGCGGATCCTCGCGGCCACGTCACTCCCATACAGGGCGACCAGCCGGCTGCGGATCAGCGCGTGCACCTCCTGGGCCTGGGCCGCGGTGGCCGTGACGCCCGTGCCGATGGCCCACACGGGTTCGTACGCCACCACCACTCTGGGGGCATCGGCAGCGGCGATCCCCTGGAAGGCGCCGTCGATCTGGCCGAGGACCACCGGCTCGATCTGCCCGGCCCGCCGCTGCGCCAGCGTCTCGCCGCAGCAGACGATCGGCGTCAGACCCGCCCGCAAGGCTGCCGCCAGCTTCAGGTTGACGGTGGCGTCGGTCTCCGCAAAGTACTGCCGCCGTTCGGAGTGGCCAAGGATAACGTAGGCGCAGCCACTGGTCAACAGCATCTCCGCCGACACCTCGCCGGTGTACGCGCCGGACGCTTCCCAGTGCATGTTCTGCGCGCCCAGCCCGATCCGTGTGCCCGCCAGGGCCTCTCGCGCGGCCGTCAGGCTGGTGAACGGCGGACAGACCACGGTCTCCACGCCACCGACCGGCGCCAGCAGGGGCTTGAGAGCCTCGATCAGCGCCACGGTCTGCGCGGCGGTGTTGTTGAGCTTCCAGTTACCCGCAACGATCGGCCTGCGCATCGCTCACCTCTTGTCCGTCAGGGCAGCCACCCCGGGCATCTCCCGTCCCCCCATGCATTCCAGCGACGCCCCGCCACCCGTGGAGACGTGGGTCATGCGGTCGGCCAGGCCTGCCTGGGCGATCGCCGCCGCCGTGTCGCCGCCGCCGATGATGCTCACGGCTCCCCGGTCGGTGGCCGCGGCCACGGCCCTGGCCACCTCCCGGGTGCCCACGGCGAAGGCCTCCATCTCGAACACGCCCAGCGGCCCGTTCCAGACGATGGTCTGGGCGCCGGCGATCTTGCTGGCGAAGAGCTTGCGCGTGGCCGGACCGATGTCCAGCCCCTGCCAGCCGGGCAGCATCTGCTCGCGGGGCACCACCTGCGTGTGGGCGTCCGCGGCGTAGCGGTCGGCGATGACGCAGTCGATCGGCAGGACCAGCTCGCGGCCCTTGGCCTTGGCGTCGGCCATGACCCGCGCCGCCGTGGCGATGCTGTTCTCTTCCAGCAGCGAGGCGCCGATCTCCAGACCCATGGCCTTGTAGAAGGTGTAGGCCATGCCGCCCCCGATGAGCAGCGCGTCGACCTTGTCCATGAAGTTCTCGATGACCTCGATCTTGCCCGGGTTCTTCTTGTCGCCGGTGATCTTGGCGCCGCCGAGAATCGCGACGAAGGGCCGCCGCGGGGCCTGCACGGTCTCGTGCAGGTAGGTGATCTCCTTCTCCATCAGCAGGCCGCTGACCGCCGGCTGCAGGTAGCGGGCGACGCCCGCGGTGGAACCGTGCGCGCGGTGTGCGGCGCCGAAGGCATCGTTGACGTAGATCTGTCCGAGCCTGGCCAGCTGCTGGGCGAAGCCAGGAACGTTCTCCTCCTCTTCGGCGTGGAAGCGGAGATTCTCCAGCATCAGGACCTGCCCGGGCTGGAGCTCGTCGGCCAGCGCCTGGACTTCGGGACCGATGCAGTCGGGGGCCAGCGTCACGGGCTGGCCGAGCAGCTCGCCGAGGCGCTCGGCGGCGGGACGCAGCGACATCTCGGGCACTCGCTTGCCCTTGGGCCGGCCCAGATGGGACATGAGGACCACGGCCGCGTTCCTCTCGAGCAGGTACCGGATGGTCGGCAGCGCGGCCTGGATGCGCTGGTCGCTGGTGATCTGCTGATTCGCGTCGAGCGGCACGTTGAAGTCCACACGCACGATCACGCGCTTGCCGGCGACATCGACGTCCTTCACGGTCATCTTCGCCATGGTGCTCCAACCCCTCCCTGAGAAGACGCCCCTGCGACAGAACCTCGCATCGCGGGCTCGCTGGGCGGAACAGACTCCGATCAGGGCGAAGAAACCTAAGCGGTTCAAGGTACTAGGTCAAGGTGCGCGGCGGTGCGCGGGCCTCCCTCAGCGGCGGCGCGCCAGGCCAGCGCCTCGGTGCGGAAGCGGCTGGCCAGGGTCACGGCCCAGACGGCGGCGGCGCCCGCCTCCAGGAGCACGCGCGCGCACGCGTCCACGGTGCTGCCGGTGGTCATCACGTCGTCGACGATGGCAACGCAGCGGGCCGCCGGCAGAGGCCGGGCCACGGCGAAGGCGGCAGCGAGGTTCCGGCGGCGCGCGGCAGCATCCAGGCGGGCCTGCTGGCGGGTGGGCGCGACGCGCCGGAGCAGCCGGCTGGCCACCGGAACGTGCAGGGCGCTGGCCAGGCCTGCGGCGATGCACTGGCTCTGGTTGTAGCCGCGTTCGCGCCGGCGGGCGGGATGGAGCGGCACGGGAACGAGCAGCTCGACCGGAGCGAGGGTGGCGCCGAGCTCGCGGCCGAGGCGCTGCCCCAGCACGAAGGCCAGCGAGCGGCAGCCGCGGAACTTGAGGGCATGGATGGCCTGTTGCATGGGCGGGTCGAAGGGCGCGAGGACCACGGCGCGCGCGAAGGCCACGGGTGGAGTGGGGACGGCCATGGCGCTGGTGCCGGGCGCGTCTGGGGGCTCGCCGGCGTCCGCCTCGTCCGCTCCGTCCGTGCTGCCGGCCCAGGCGCGGCAGTTGGCGCAGGTGAGGCGGGGGCCCGGCGCGGGGCAGCCGCAGCGTTCGCAGCGCGCGGGGGCGCGCACGCCGGCGAGGATGCTGTCCCAGCAGCAGTCGCACAGGTGAGCGGCAGCCTCGGGGATGGGGGTGCCGCAGGACCAGCAGGCGGGCGGGAAGGCGAAATCGAGGAGAGACTGGCGGAGTTCGCTGGCGGCGCGAGCGAGAGCTTGGGTCGCGCGGATCCAGGATGCTGGGCGGGGCTGGGCTCGGGATGCGGGGGGCG
>CAZPXM010000048.1:0-24141 GCA_964591015.1 uncultured Gemmatimonadaceae bacterium | reverse complement strand
GCCGTGCCGCAGCGCCTCGAGGACGAACGTGCGCGCGGGCTCGATGCCGCCGATCGTCTCGACGACGATGTCGATCTGCGGATCGGCGGCGACGGCGCGCGCATCGGTGGTCAGGCGCACGGCGTGCACATCGACGTCGCGCGGCCGTTCCAGATCGATATCCGCGATCGCGTGCAGGCGGATGTCCACACCGGTGCGCTCGCGCAGCGGCGGCTCGCTGTGCAGCAGGATTCTGGCGGTCCCGCTTCCCACCGTGCCGAATCCCAGCAGCCCGACGCGGAACACCCGGCCCGGTCCATCCGCAGCACCCATCCTCGTGCTTCTCCCTCGATGCAGGTGAAACTGCCGCCGGCAGCACCAGCGCGACGACAACGGACGCCGCGCTCGCCGGACGATCGCGGCGAGGCGTCCCGCGGCCCCTGCTGGGCGGCCGCTGGGCGGCCGCCCAGCGGAGCTCATAACCTACAGCCTCCTGCGGCGGCCGACAACGGCCGGCGGTCAGGTGGCGCGGGGGGCGGCCATGCCGGCCGCCTGGTCCCGCGGACGGGAGGGCAGGAAGGCGGCGAGGACCGCGGGCAGCACCGGCAGCCACGCCACGTAGCCGAGCGTGGCCGCCATGCCGGCGCGGTCGGCGAGGTGGCCGATGAGCGGCAGGGCCATGCCTGCCAGACCCCAGGCGAAGCCCTGCGGCAGGCTGGAGACCAGCGACATGTGGCGGGGTGCCGCCTCCTGCACGATCGAGACCAGCACCGAGTTCGAGGACAGGACCATGGCGCCGCCGAGCGCGAGGAGGCCGTAGGCCGGCCAGCCCGAGGGAACGCGGAGGTACGCCCACAGCAGCGGCGCCGCGAGCAGCAATCCGCCCCAGATCAGCGGTTTGGGGTCCATCCTGTCCGCCAGGTAGGCGGCGACAAGGCTGCCGATCACGCCCGCAGTCAGGTACACGCTCAAGGCCAGCCGTCCTGCCTCTGCCGCGGGCGCGCCCCGCTCGTGCTCGAGCACGGCCAAGAAGGTCCCGAACGAGATCGACGTGACGGAGCGCAGGGCCACGATGGCGGTGACCAGCAGCAACAGCCTGGCTTGCGGCGCCAGGGCGGCCAGCAGCAGGCTGGCGCTCGGCGCGCCGCCGCGACGGGGCTGGGGAGGCAGCGCGCGCCCGGCCAGCAGCAGCAGGAGGATGCCGGGAACGCTGAGCCAGGGGAGTCGCTCCAGCCCATGGGTGCTGGCGAAGCGCGACAGCCACAGAGGGGTGACGCCGAGCGCCAGCGTGCCGCCGAAGGCGAACAGGGCCAGACCGAGGGCACGGCGAGTGCCGCTCAGTTCGCCCGCCAAGGCGAACCCTGGCGGGTGGAAGGCGGCGACCCCGACCCCGCCGAGCGCCAGAGCCAGCACCGTCGTGCCGTACCCGGGAGCCACACCGAGCAGCGGCGTGAACACGGCCGCCAGGAACGCGCCGGCGATGACGAAGGGGCGGGGGCGCAGGCGGTCGGCCCACAGCCCCAGCAGCGGCTGGGACATGCCGATCGACGCGACGACCGTGCCCAGCAGTCCGGCTGCCGCGTTGGACAGACCCTGGCGCTGGACGATCAGGGGCAGGATGGGTGCCAGCATGGTGGCATAGGAATCGACGGCGAAGTGGCAGACCGTCAGCACCAGGAGCCGCGCCTTCTGAAGCGGCATGGGCACGCTCGGGCCGTTCACGGGCCCTTCCTGTCCAGCAGCGTGCACAGCCGCCAGGCGCAGGCGGTGCCGCCCGATGCCAGCACCGCACCCACGACGAACGGCAAAGCCGGGTCGATCCCCAGCAGCATGCCACCGACGACGCTGCCGGTAAGCATGGCAGCACTCCACACCAGATGCCCCAACCCCACCAGTCTGCTCTTCTCGCCGGGGTTCGCCATCTCGTTCATCAGCTTGGGGATGAGCGTCGAGACTGCCCAGGCACTGGCGGTGAGCGCCGTGCCGCAGGCGAACAGGCCGGTCAGCCGCGCCCAGAAGAGGGCCAGGCCCATCGCGCTCAGCACCACCCCGGCGGCTGCGACCAGCAAGGGCACGGTGCGGTTGTAGCGGTCGGCCAGCAGCCCGGCGGCGAGCTGGCAGGCGGTCGCCACCGACAGCGAGACGGCGGCGTAGTAGGCGGCCGTGGACTCCGGCGCGGGGAGGCCGGCCTTCTGGCTCGCGCGGAAGACGAGGAGGGGGATGGCCAGCGTCGCCATGCCCCAGAACGAGGTGACGAGGTAGCGCAGTCCCACCAGGAGCTGCACCGCGCGGCGGGCGACGAGAGGCCGGTACGCCGACCACAGCGCCAGCCCCTGCGGGCCGGCATCTCGGGTCTCCGCGCGCTCGCGGCTACCGGGCAGCAACCAGGCAGCCAGCCCCAGACTGGCCGCCATGGCGACAGTCATGGCGCCGCCTATGGATCCGAACGTCCACCGCTGCTTGACCAGGCCCGTGACCAGACTGCCCAGCGCGCCGCCAGCGGTGTTGGTGAGGAAGTACAGCGCGCCGCCCACCCCCAGATGGCGCCCCGCGACCGAGGCGATCAGATAGCTCTGCCCTGCGGTCGACCACGGGCCGCTGGTGGCGCCGATCACCAGGATGAGCGCGGTGAGCAGCACGGCGTTGCCGGTGCGGAATACCAACCCCGTCAGGACGGCTCCCGACATGCCGATGAGGAGAGTGTTCTTCCGTCCCAGCAGGTCGCACAGACGGCCGCCCATCACCGCGAAGACGCCGCCCAGCGCCAGCAGCAGGCCCCGGAGGGAGCCGGAGAACCACGGCAGCCGGTGCAGATCGGCCTCGAGGTAGACCGCGAAGAGCGCCGTGAAGGGAGCGACGAAGAACGCGTTGAGGAAGAAGACCAGACAGAGGGTGACGAAGGCGCGGCTCCACAGGCCGCTGCCCGCCTGCTGTTCCGTGGCCGGTCGCCGGGAGTCGGTCACGCCGGCCGTCCCTGGTGGCGAGCTGTCCAGCGGTCCAGCGCCGCCAGATCGACGCTCCGTCGGCCGGCGCCTGGCCCTGGCCCCGGTCTGGCTCTGCCGTCCACTACGTAGGAGACCCGCTCCATGCGCTCGTCGCGTCTCGTGGCCGGCGGCTTCCGCCGCCGCTATATTGCGAGCGCTGCGCCGCGGAGAAGAGCCGGCTGAACATGGCATCCGATTACTACGTCCACCCCACCGCTACCGTCGAGCAGCCCTGCCAGATCGGGCCGGGCACCCGTATCTGGCACTACGCGCACGTGATGGCGGGAGCGCGCGTCGGCCGCGACTGCCAGCTCGGGCAGGGCGTCTTCGTCGACCGCGACGCCGTGGTCGGCGACCGCTGCAAGCTACAGAACAACGTGTCCGTCTACAACGCCGTGGTCCTCGAAGACGACGTGTTCTGCGGCCCGTCCATGGTCTTTACGAACGTGATCAACCCGCGCGCGTTCATCGAGCGGAAGCACGAGTTCCGCCCCACGCGGGTGCGGCGCGGCGCGACGCTGGGCGCCAACACGACGATCGTGTGTGGCGTGACGATCGGCGAGTATGCCCTGGTCGGCGCGGGCGCGGTGGTCACCCGTGACGTCAAGCCGTACGCGCTGGTGCTCGGCGTCCCGGCGCGCCAGGCCGGCTGGGTGTGTTACTGCGGCACGGCATTGCCGCAGCGCGCCGGCGCCATCCTGGTGTGCCGCGACTGCGGCCGGCGTTACCGCGAGACGCCGCAGCAGCTGCTGGAACCGCTGGTCGCCGGCTAGACGAGCCGCGGCAAGCCGGCGTCCAGGCGCGAGCGCAGACCACCCCACGATCGGCTAGCTCACGCGGTATCGAGAGACGATCTCGGGATCCAGTTCCACTCCCCAGCCCGGTGCGTCGTCCAGGTGCAGCCTGCCCCCCGAGAAGGCCATGCGGTGTCGCGCCAGCCGCCGCGCCAGCGGCGACGGCGCCTGCGTGTACTCGACGAGCGGCGCCGGCCCCGCGGCCGCCCATTGGGCCGAAGCAGCCAGCAGCACTCCCGTGCCGAAGGCGTGCGGCACGCACCGGGCCCCGGTCTCCCGCGCCAGCGCCGCGATCTGCTGCGCCTGGGTCAGGCCTCCGGCTCGGGCCAGATCGGGCTGCACCACGTGAACGTGCCCCGTTGCCAGCAGTTGCTCGTACTCGTCCAGCAAGGCCAGCGCCTCGCCGGCAGCGATGGGGATGGGCGACGCGTCGCAGAGGATCCGATAGCCCTGCAGGTCGCGCGGCCGGAGGGGCTCCTCCAGCCAGGCCACCCCGTAGGCCGCGAAGCGCTCGGCGCGACGGAGCGCCTGGTCCACGTCCCAGCACCGTCCCGCATCCACCATCAGCTGGAGCTGTGGGCCCAGGCCCGCGCGCGCGGCGGCCACCAGCGCCACATCCAGCTCGATATCCTTCCCCATGGGACCCCAGCCGTACTTGACCGCGCGGTAGCCGGCAGCGGCGAACTCCCGGGCGGAGGCCTCGACACACTCCGGACGGTCGGGCCACAGGGCGCTCGCGTAGCAGGGCACCGCGTCGGCCGCGTCACGGCACAGCAGCCTGCGGACAGGCAGGCCGGCGGCCTTGCCGCGGAGGTCCCAGAGGGCCAGATCGATGCCGCTGATGGCGTGGTGGACCACGCCGCCGGGACCGTACCACGAGGTGCCGGCCACCAGCGCTGCGAAGACCGCTGCCGCATCCAGGGCGTCCATCCCCACCGCGATCGCGGCCAGGCCGTGCCGGAACGGGGCCGAACGCGGCGCCGCGATCACGGCGCGCGCCGCGTACGAGCAGGACACCACTTCGCCCAGTCCAGTCAGACCGCTGTCCGTGTGCACGCACACGAGCAGGCAGTCCTGCGTGCCGTCCGCGATCTCGCGTACCTCGGGCAGACGCAGATGCAGCGCCTCGATGCCGGTGATCTTCACCGTGCCCTCCTCTGCCGCGCCCCGACGGTGCGACCGCCCGCGTCCGGCACCCGAGCCGGTGCGGCGGCAGGCGGGCGCACCGCCCCGATGCTGGAGCGCCAGAGGTGCGCCGCCGGGGTCGGTCTCTTCACGCCGCTCATGGCAGACCGAGAAGACTGTGCAGACGGGCCGACAGCCGCCACCGCGGGTGCCGCGTCAGGATCTCCAGCGCCTTGCGCACGAACCTGGGTTCGCCCGACTCCGGCTGCAGGTACACGAAGGGAGCCAGCTCTTCCTGCACCCGCTCCTCGCGGAAGCTCTCGCCCACCACGTACTTCAGCTCCGTGATCCGCAGGAAGCCCCCGGTCACCGGATAGCGCTTCGGCGAGACCGTCCAGTGCTCGATCAGCGCGAACAGGGATGCCGGCGGGCGCAACGTGCCGTTCGTCTCGATGTGCAGGTGGTAGCCCAGCTCGCGCAGGCGGCGCGCCAGGAGCTCCACGTTCTGTCCCAGCGGCTCGCCCCCGGTGAGGCAGACCCAGTGGGCCGGGTGCCGCCGGACAGCGTCGCAGACGGCTTCGACGGGCATCTCCCGGTAGCTGTCGAACCGGGTATCGCAGAACCGGCAGCGGAGGTTGCAGCCGGCCAGCCGCACGAAGGTCGTGGGCTCGCCGACGCGCACTCCTTCGCCCTCGATCGAGTAGAAGATCTCGTTCACTCGCACGGTCCGGCCGTCCGCCACCCACCGGGGCAGCAGCTCCGGGCGCTGCTCCGCGGGGCTGTCGCGATCGCCGTCCGGCGGAGTCGCCGCCTGCCGTGTGCACACCGTTCGTTCTCCTGCCTCGGCGCGCGCCTGGGCCGCGGCGGTGCTGGAGGTCTCAGGCTCAGTACCAGTCCGAGAGGCGCTCGAGCTCCCAGCGCACCGTGTACGGATCCACCCGCTGCCCGCCCCGATAGCCTCGGCTGGCGGCCTGCGCCGCGTCGAGACGCTTGAAGCGTACTTCCAGCTGGACGGGGGCGGCCAGACGGAAGGGGGCGATCTCGCGGCACCGGCGCGCTGCCCGCTGCGCCGCCGCGTAGATGTCGGCCACCGCACGCCTGGGGTGCTTGCTGATCGCGGCATTCCAGCCGTACGCCGTCTTGGTGACCGCGCTCTCGATGCCGGGGAAGAAAGCGCACGCTTCGGCCACGCAGCGATCGTCTCCGGCGACCAGGATGAGCGGCACCCCCTGGTCGCCGGCCATGGCCGCGTCGATCTCCACCTCGCCTACCTCCCGGCCGTTGATGCGGACGTACTGGTACGTGGCGGAACTGAAGGAGTGGGACATCACGGCGTCCGCCGTGTTGTCCATGGCGTGGTAGCCGACCAGCAGCACGCCGGCAAAGCTGGCGTCCAGCCCCGGAAAGCGGTGGGGGAAGCCCGTCCCCAAGGCGATCTCGCAGCGCTCGTCCAGGGCGTCGTAGTCGAGGTTGAGGCTGCCCCCATGGTTGTCCCAGACGATCACGTGCTCGGCACCGGCGTCGAACAGACCGCGGGCGGCGGCATCCGCTTCACGGGTGGCCTGTTTCTTGGCGAACTCGAAGTTCGGCGAGTTGGACAGCGTGCCATTGGGGCTGCCCACCGCACAGGCAACCCCTTCGCAGTCTACGGCGACGACGAACTTCATCTCGACCTCCGTGGTGGTATTCCAGCTACCGGTCTGCGGGTGCCCCGCGCGACCGGCTGGGCTGCCGGCGCGGGGGGCTGGAGCACGTCGACCAGCATGACGCCCGCCTCCGCCAGCAGCTCGCCATCCAGCACGATGTCGGCGGTCAGGACATGCCGGCCGGCGGCGGCGTCCGCTGCGGTCTGGAGCCGGAGACGCCACCGGCGCTGGCCGTGCGCCGGCACCTGGCCGGCCAGCCGCCGTGGCCTGATGCGCCAGCCGCACGGCAGCATCGCCTCGGCGCGCACCTCGGCGGGGCGCGGGCGGTGGTTGGTGACCACCAGACTGGCGCTGATGGCGGCGCCGCGCTCGACGCGCGCCACGAACGGTTCCCACCGCGCCAGCCGCGGGTCGTAGTGCGTCAGCCAGTCATCGCCTGGGCACAGGTTGCGGACGGCGTCGCCGGCCCGCCGGGCCCAGCGCAGGATGCGCCGGTACTGGTCTCGATCGAACCAGTAGGCGCACCCGTGCCCGTTGCACACCATGTCGGGGCCGATGGCCAGCGCCCGCGCCGCCGACAGCCCGAAGCCATGGGCATCGAAGCGGCTGCCGTTGTAGGCGCAGAACCCGCCGGTGCCGTTCCAGCGCGTGGGCGGCTGGTAGTTGTCTCCGGAGAACAGGACGTGGCAGCCGTCGACGTGGCCGTCGATGGCGGTATGCCATCGCGTCTGGCCGGGGAAATCGTGGCTGGTGAACCGATACCCACTCCAGCCGAACGACCCGTTCAGGGGCAGCAGGCGATCGACGCGCACCGACTCCCGCGGCAGCCAGGGGACATCCCACAGGTCGCGGTTCAGCAGGGGCTCGGCCACGCGCGGATGCAGCCAGACACTGGTGCCGAACCTCTCCCGCAAGGCGTTGAGTCCGTCGCTGTGATCGGCGTGGTAATGGGAGGCGGTGGCCACGTCGATGCGCCTCGCTCCCGTCTCCTCCAGCAGCGGGTCGAGCTGGGCCAGATCGGCCTGCCATGGATCGATGACCAGGCCCTCGCCGCCGGCGCCGATGACCAGGTAGCTGTTCGCCCCGAACCGGTACAGATGGGGCAGGAGGCGCCACGCGCCGCAGGCCAGTGGCTCGGCGTCGACCCAGCGCTGGCGGGCGCCAGCGCATACCGAGCCCTTGACCCGGATCAGCTCCAGCAGCCGCCGCTGCGTCCGGGCGATGCAGGCGCGCCCCTGAACGCCCACGACCGGTCCGTGCGCCGGCAGCAGCATGTCGCAGCGGCACGCTCCCAGCCGCTCCAGCCCGTACCAGGCCGCCAGGCAGCCGCCTGGGGTCCAGTGATCCCACTCCAGATGGTACGGCTCATGGAGCGTGCCCCCGGCATGGACGGCATCGCCGCAGAACACCAGCTGGCGGCCGTGCCACTCCACTACATAGCTGAGCGCTCCCGGCGTGTGGCCGGGGGTCGCGATCGAGCAGAAGCGCGCCGGGCCCACCTGGGTCTCGCAGTCGCCCGCCATGTCGGTGCAGACCCCGGGCACAGGCTGGCGCGGCGCCGCGTAACAGGATGGGCAGCCGCCGTCCTGATAGTGCAGCCAGAACTCGCGCAGGGTGGTCGCTGCCAGCAGCCAGCCGTCACCAGCCGGCACGTGCACAACGGTCTGCGGGTCGCGCTGGCGGTAGAGACCGCAGACCTGGTCCCGATGCGCGTGGGTGACGACCACGTGCTCCAGCCGGCGCACGCCGATGGTGCCCAGAAGGCTCTGCCACGCACCGGTCCCGAAGTCGATCGCGAGGGCCCGGTCGCCGTAGCGCAGGAGGTACACGTTGCACGTGTCCCGCGCGAGGAAGCAGTCGGGCGCGATCTCGAGCAGTTCCGACACGGTCGCCACCTCGACCCAGACAAGTACAGGGATTGGCGAGATGCACGGCGGCGACGCGCTGCCAGGGCGCGCCGACTCGCGCGAGGCATGATAGGGCGCCGCCTGCAGCGCGGCAAGCGACCTGGCAAGGCTGCCGCCACGGATGGGTCGGGCCGCCAGCCAATGGCGATCGGCACGGGAAGGCCCTGCCACCCGCCGGCGTCGCCGGGCGTGGCGTTCTCCAGACGGACCCATGGCCTGTGGTTGGCTGCCGTCCTGGCAGCCCAAGGCCCGCGATAGCCAACCAGTGCTGCCAGGAAGACACTTCTGACTCCAACGTGGGCTGCCCACTTCGGCATAGCTGACCACCGCGAGAGCACAGAGTCCTGCCACACAGGTGCAGTTCAGCCTTGCTGTGGCTCTTGGCACGCTGATTGCACACATACGGCCGTGGTCGACAGCAACGACGCGAGCCAAGATCGCGCATTCCATGGGCCGACAAACAACAAACCAGGAGGTACCGACATGCTGACCCGAACGATGTTCCCAGCAACATACCGCGCTCGCAACTGGAGCCCGTTCGAGGAGCTGCGGCAGATTCAGGCCGAGATGGATCGGCTCTTCAACCAGTCCTTTCCGAGGATGGTCGACTACCCGCCGATCAACATCTGGAGCAACGACGAGGAGGTCGTGATCCAGGCGGAGGTCCCCGGGTACAACCCGGCCGACATCGATATCTCGGTCGTCCAGAACACCCTGACCCTCCGCGGCGAGCGGAAGCCGGAACAGCCCAAGGACGGCGAGACCTACCACCGGCGGGAGCGCCACGTCGGTCCGTTCGTGCGCACCGTCGAGGTTCCCTTCGAGGTGGACAGCGACAAGATCGAGGCCGAGTACGCCGCCGGCATCCTTACGGTGCGCCTGCCGCGGGCTGAGGCGCACAAGCCCAAGAAGATCGCGGTGAAGGCTTCGTAGGAAGTGGAGGAAGACCGACGCGAAGAGGATTGACGACAAGGAGGTCTACCGATGGCTGCCCAGAATCAGCAAGTGCAGACTCAGCCGCAGGCCGCGGCCCCGGCTGTCCAGCGAGCACCCGAACCGCAGGTCTACTCGCCGCGTGCCGACGTGATCGAGACGGGCGACAGCATCGTGGTCGTCGCCGACATGCCCGGAGTGAGCGAGAAGGATGTCGAGATCACCCTCGAGAAGAACATCCTCACGATCACCGGCCGCGTCGCGCGTCCGGAGCGCAAGAACCACCGGCTGGTCTATGCCGAGTACTGCGAGGGTGACTACGAGCGCAGCTTCGCTCTCTCCGAGGGCGTCGACCGCGATCGCATCGACGCCACGGTGAACAACGGCGTGCTTCGCCTGACGCTGCCGAAGTCGAGCGAGACGGCCGCGCGCAAGATCCCGGTGCGCGCTGCCTGAGAGTGAACGCGGCAGTCCGCCTTCCACAGCGCGAGGCGGGGCGTCCCCGGGGGGGCGCCCCGCCTCAGCATTTCCGGCTGCGCAGACGCTCGCCGGCCAGCGTCAGTCGCGCCGGCCGCCGATGAGCCCGGCGCGGACGAGGAAGTACAGGAGCTGCGCGACCGATGCCGCCGCAGCGGCCACATAGGTGAGAGCGGCCGCGCCCAGCACCGCGGCGACGCCCTGGTACTCCTCGCCGCGGACGATGCCGTACTCGTGCAGCAGCCGCTTGGCGCGCGAGGAGGCGTTGAACTCGACCGGCAGGGTGACGATCTGGAACAGCACGAGGACCGAGAACAGGAGGATCCCCAGCTTCACGAGCCCCGAAGCCGCCATCATGAAGCCGATGAAGATGATCCAGAAGGCCAGGTTGCTGGCCACCGCAGCGGGCTTGGCCAGCGCCTGCCAGGCGTTCATCACCGCATAGCCGCTGGCGTGCTGGATGGCGTGCCCGGTCTCGTGCGCGGCGATGCCGGCGGCTGCGATCGAACGCCCGTGGTACACCTCGGGCGACAGGCGCAGCGTGCGCTCGATGGGCGAGTAGTGGTCGGACAGCCAGCCGCGAGTCTCCTCGACCGGCACGTCGCCGACGCCATTGGCGGCGAGCAGTTGGCGCGCCACGTCGGCGCCGGTCATGCCGGAGCGCAGGCCGTACTGCGAGAAGCGCTGGTAGCGCGATCTGACCATCCACTGAGCGATCAGGGAGAACAGGAATACCGGCAGCATGAACATCATGTAGAGTGGATCGAACATTCCCATCATCGCGGCTCACTCCTGCCTGTCAGTGGGGAGGCCACAATCTATCTCGCCGCTGTGTGCTGTCAATCCGCCCGGCCTGCGGCCGCCGGCCGCAGCTACCCGAATGACGCCCGGGCGGCGCGGATGGATCCGCTGCGATGGCTCGCCGCCGTGTGCCGGGGCGGGCGTTTGCATAGATTAGGACCAGGTCCTGCACCGTCGAGCTGGTGCGAGACGCGCGCCGCGCCGACTTCCCGGGGGGCTGCATGGCGACCGTTCGCGAACCCGCAGTGGCGGGGATGTTCTACCCGGCGAGCGCAGGTCTGCTGCGCGCCCAGGTCCTCAAATTCCTCGACGTGGCTGTTCCGGCCGACCTGCCGGTGCCCGAGGCGCTGATCGTCCCGCACGCCGGGTACGTGTACTCCGGCGCCGTGGCGGGGACGGCCTATGCCAGCGTGCGACCGCGCGCTGCGGCTATCGAGCGCGTGGTGCTTCTCGGGCCCGCGCATCGGGTGCCATTGCAGGGGCTGGCACTGCCCGCGGTCGAGTACTTCGCGACGCCGCTTGGCCGGGTGCCCGTCGATCGCGACGCAGCGGTGCTGCTGAGCACGCTGCCGCAGGTCAGCAGCGATGACCTGGTCCACGCCGACGAGCATTCCCTGGAGGTGCAACTTCCTTTTCTCCAGTTGATGCTCACGCGGCAGTTCACGGTGGTGCCGCTGGCGGTGGGGCACGCGACCGCCGTGGATGTCGCTGGGGTGCTCGACGCAGTCTGGGGCGGTGGGGAGACGCTCATCGTCGTCAGCTCGGACCTGAGCCACTATCACGACTACGCGACGGCGTGCCGCCTGGATGCCAGGACGGTGCACGCGATCGAGCGGCTGGCCTGGGAGGAACTGCGGCCGGAGGCGGCCTGCGGCTGTGGCGCGATCCAGGGCCTGTTGCTGGCGGCCGGACGACGGGGCCTGCATGTCCGTGCCGTCGACGTGCGCAATTCGGGCGACACCGCTGGCCCGCGCGACAGAGTGGTGGGATATGGAGCCTTCGTCGTCTACGGAGAGCAGGAGCAGTCTGCCGGCTGAGCTGCAGGCAGAGCTGCTTCGGGTCGCCAGGGCCGCCGTGGAGCACGCGGCGGCGCACGGGCGGGAGTTGCTCGTGCGGGCGGAGGACTACCCGCCGCCCCTGCGCCAGGTGCGTTCGTCGTTCGTGACGCTGCGGACCCCGGCAGACGAGCTGCGCGGGTGCATCGGGACGTGCTGGCCTCGTCGCTCGCTCGTCGTGGACGTGGCCAGCAATGCGTGCGCTGCCGCCATCTACGACCCGCGCTTTGCCCCGGTGCAGGTCGGGGAGGTCGCCGGCCTGCGGATCCACATCTCGCTGCTGACGGTGCCAGAGCGGCTGACCTGCCTGAGCGAGGCCGACCTGCTGCAGCAGGTTCGGCCGGGCGTCGACGGACTCATCCTGGAGTCGGCAGGCAGGCGGGGCACGCTGCTGCCGGCTGTCTGGGAGGTGCTGCCGGAGGCGCGGGAGTTCGTGCGGCAGCTCAAGCTCAAGGCGGGACTGGCGCCGGCGGAGTGGCCCGCTGACATGGTGGTCTACCGGTACACAGCCGAGTCGATCCAGGAGCCTTGACGGGGACCGGGCAGGCGGGCGAGTCCACGGGGCTCGTGCCCCGCCCTGGCACACCCACACCGAGGAGGCGCACTCATGCGCACGTTGTTCGCTGCGGGGGTCGTCGCCGTCCTGGCTGCGATGGCCAGCGCCGATGTCTACTTCGTCGAGCAGGTCGTCAACCCGGGGTTCGGCAAGAAGAAGCTGGGTGCGCGCCAGACGCGTTCGGAGATCTACCTGCAGGGCAAGAGGCAGAAAGTGGCGTCGGCGATCACCGCGCCCAAGAAGACGATGCAGGCCCTCCGGCAGCAGGGGCAGCCGTTGCAGTCCAGCACGATCCTGGATCTCGAGCAGATGCAGGTGATCGAGGCGAACCTGGACAACCAGACCTACGTCCAGCGTCCGGCTCCGGCGCCCGCTGAGGGTGGCACGGCGGCGGCCAAGCCTATCGCTCAGGCTGGCGCCGGCGCCCCACAGATCCAGTTCGCGGTGAAGGAGATGGGCGACTCGGCGATCGTGGCTGGCATTCCTTGCCGGCATGTCGTCGCCCAGATGCGGGCGCAGTACCTGGACCCGCGCACCGGCGCAGTCCAGCGGGAGAATCGGTACACCTACGATGCCTGGCTGGCGCGCGACTTCCCGGGATACGAGGAGATCGTCGCCTTCCAGCAGCTCCAGAGGGCCTCCACCTCGTATCCGCCCCTGATCGCTGGCGGCATGGAGCAGGCAGCCGCGGCGATGGAGGACGGCCAGCGACTGGCCTCGGAGCTGGCCTCTCTCGAAGGCTTTCCGCTGCGTTCGAGCATCCGGGCCAGCGTGGTGCGCGCCAGCCGCAAGGGCGAGACCGAGGTCTTCCGGCTCGACCGGCAGATCACGGAGTTCCGTCGCGCCGCTCTGGCGGACACCGTCTTCGCCGTGCCCGGAACGCTGGTTCGCGTCGCTCCCTGACGATGCGGCGGACGCTGGGCTGGGGCGCCGCTGCCGGGCTGCTGGCGGTGGCCGCGGTGCTGCTGACTCCGGCGGGTCTGTGGGTCGCCACGCGCCTGCTGGGAGAGCTGGCGGCGCGCCATGGGTGGGAGGTGCGCGTCGGCAGGCACACCGGCTCGCTGCTCACCGGGCTGAGCCTGCGCGATCTCTCGGTGGGCAGCGAGGAGTCGGGCGTGGCCGCCCGGGTCGAGCGCCTGGACGCCTCGCTGTGGTCTCGGCGGCTCGATATCTCCACGCCCGTGGTCAGCATCGAGCTGGGGCGGTCGCCCGCGGTCGCCCAGACCACGGCCGCCCCCGAGCCCCCGCGTCTTCCGGTGGAGCACCTGCCCGCGCTGCGCCTGCGCGACGGAGCGGTGGAAATCGGCTGGGTGGACAGCGCTCGACGGCTTCGGCTCGAAGGCCTCAGCCTGGACTACGAGCCGATTCCTGCCGCTGGTCGGCTGCGTGTGGCGATCCCGAGCTGGTGCCTGCAGGACAGCGGCGGCGTGGAGATCCCGGGCGAGTTGCGCGCCGACATCCGTCTCGAGGCCGGCGCGGTCGGGCTGGATTCCTTGCGGGTGCTCGCCGCCATCGACACGCTGCGGCTGGAGTTGCGCGCCGAGGGCCGGCTGACGCTGGCGCGCGGTTACCCGATCGGAGCCACGCTGCAAGCTGCCGTGCGGAGTTGCGGGGAGGCGGTGACGGCTGACGGGCAGGCGCGGCTGGCCGGCGAGCTGGTGCCACTGGCCCTGCGCGCCCGGACGGCGGGCGCGGCGGCGTGGCGGCCCTATCCCGGAGGGGCCTGGGCGGCGGCGGTGCGCGTCGACAGCGCGCATGTCTGGCTCGACTCGCTGCACGTGGACGCCCTGCAGGGGAGCCTGGACGCCCGCGGGGGCTGCGCCCTGGCTGGCGACAGCGTCTGGGTGGAGCTGGTCGCTGCCGGCCTGCAGGCCGGACAGCTGTTCGGGGATACGACGTGCGGGCCGGTCGGCCTGCGGCTGCGTGCCGTGGGCGACCTGGCGGCCGGGCGCTACGGCGTGGACGCGGGCGCGTCGGTGCGCGGACTGGCGCTTGCGGGAGTCGCGCCCATGGATCTGGAGGCCGCCCTGGCCCTGTTGCCGGATGGGTCTGCGCATCTGGCTGTGTGGGGCGAGGTGGGCCGGCTGGAGGCCAGGGGGCGCGTGCACCCGGCCGCTGGCCTCGGCCCTGGCGGCTACGACCTCGATCTCGCCGGCCGCGTCCACCTCGGACGCCTGCTGCAGGTGGCAGCGGCGCCGGTGCTCGTCCGTGGCCATCTGGAGCCGGACGATGCGTGGGTGAGGCTGCGTAGCGAGCATCCGCCGGGAGCATTCGGGCGGCGTTTCGGCGAATGGGTGCTGGATCTGTGGCTGCGGCAGAGCCAGCGACTGGAGGCGCGCCTGGGCCTGGAACAGGGACTTCTGCAGGGCCACGCGCTCCTGGACCTGGCCGAGGGCAGGATCGACACGCTGGGGATCACGCTGGCGCCGTTCGGGCTCGATCGCCTGCTGCCCGAGCTCGGTGGGACCGTACGCGGGCGCCTGCAGGCTGCCGGGCCGCTGGACCTGGATGGGCTGCGCGCCTCGGCGGCTGTGGAGCTGGACCGGCCGGCGTACGGAGGTTGGTCGCTGGGGCCAGCGTCGCTGCGCCTCGACTACGACGACAAGAGGCTCCGAGGTCGCCTGGATGGCACGAGCGTGGTTGCCGACGCGCTGGTCGATTCGGCCATGCAGGTGAGCCTCGAGGTGCTGTTCACCGGGCCTGTGCTGTTCGCCCGCAGCGCTGCCGACAGCGTCCGGCTGCCGCACGAGCCGCCGGGCCCGGCGCCAGCGAGTGCTGGCAGCGGGCCGCCACCAGAGGCAGGACCGGAGGCAGGTCTTGCCGCCAGCGCCGGGCCCGATACGGTTGCCGCAGCACCGGCGCCATCGCTGCCTGAGTCCGGCCCGGCGGCGCCAGCCTGTCGTGCGGGAGATCCTGGGCTGGCGATGGGCGCCGAGCCCGCCGTGACCCTGACCGGCCGGCTGGCGTTCAGTGCTCCACTGGCAGACATGGCTGCGGGAGGGGGGCGGCTGGACCTTGACGCGCTGGCGGTGCAGTCCGGCGGGTGGTGGGCGCGAGCGCGGTCTCCTCTGGCTGTGGGCTGGCGCGAGCGGGTGCTGGACATCCAGCGCTGCGAGCTGGACACCCCGCTGGGACCCGTGTCGCTGGCCGGGCACGGCGGACCGGCGGAGCTGGCTTTCGACCTGAAGATGCCGGCTCTCGACGTGCGGCCCGTGACGCCCGCTCTGGAGGCGCGCGGCGGGGGTGAACTGCGGCTGCAGGTGGGCGGCACGCTCGACAGGCCGGCGATCTCCGGGCTGGCGGCGCTGCGAGAAGTGGTGCTGGACAGCCTGCCGGTCGGCAGCCTCGAGGCGCGGCTCGAGGTGCAGGACAGCCTCGACTTCTCCGTGGCGCTGTCTCAGCACGCCGCGGCAGACGTGGGCGACGTCGCTGCCGGAGACAGCCTGAGCGCCGACAGGCGCGGAACGCTCGTCGCGCTCCGAGAGCACGAACGGGCCGAGCCCAGTGCGGAACCGGCAAGCGCGTGCGCCGCCGCAGCCGGTAGCGCGGGGTGGCCGGCTGCCGGGCTCAGGCCCAGTGCGTGCGCCCGGGTGCGGGCAGCGGCGGCCCCCTTGTGGCAGGCCGTCGCCGGCCAGCCACAGGCCGGCGACGGCAGCGACTCGGGCCGAACCCTCGGCGAGCTCGCACCCCGGCTGGTATTCGCTCTGGACACGGATCGCCTGGATCTGGGCGCGGTGCTGACGCACGCGCTGGGGCTACCGAGCTCGGGGTGGGTGGACCTGCACGGACAGGCGAGCATACCGATCGGGCTGCTCGCCGGGGCCCAGGCAAGCGGCGGGGATCCCGGCGGTGGCGCAGGCGCATCGGGGGCGGCAGACAGGTCCGGGCTGGCCACCCCCCTCCCGTGGCGATGGCTGGACGGCCGGCTGCACGTCGGGGGCCTGCACGTGAGCAGCGAGGTCAACGGTGTTCGGCTGGTCGCGGACATGCTGCCCGGCGGCGCCATCGAGGCGGGCGGCGATCGGTTGGACCTTCGCGGCCTAGGTCTGGGTCTGCAGCGTTACGACCGCGACCTGCGAGCGCTGACGAAGGCGGGGACGCTGATGGTCGACGGCGCCCTCGGGAGCGAGGGCCAGGTGGAACTAGACCTGACGCTCGACGGGCTGGACCTGCTCGCGCTGGACGCGTTCGAGGGCTGGGTCGATGCGGAGGCGCATGTCCGGGGGACGGTCCGGGTGCCTGCTGTCGACGCTCAGGTGCGGCTGCGGACCGCCGGCAATGGGGCGGGCGAGGCGCGCCTGACTGGCGGCGGCGACGGCGCGGCGATGGCGGCCTTCTGGGTGACCCAGCTCGGCGACAGCCTGAGCGCGCACGGCCGGGTTCCCTGGGACGCCGGCCGCCAGCAGCCCGATCTGCCGCGCGGCGAACTGACCGTCCGATCCTCCGGCATCGATCTGAGCGCGTTCGCCGATCTGCTGGCCGACTACGAGGTGGACCAGCTGGCGGGCAGGATGCAGGTCGATCTTCGCGTCAGCGGTCTGGACTCCACCGCGGCCATCGACGGGGAGATCACCGTGGACGACCTGGCGATCGGGCTGGCCGACATCCAGCCGACCTACCGGTTCCCGCACGGGCGCCTGACGTTCGCGGGCCGGCGGGGCCGGCTGGTCGACTTCGTCAGCCCGGCCACCGCGCAGAATGGCCGGATGGAACTGACGGGCCACATCGACCTGGAGCGCCTCGATGACCCGCGCTACGAGCTGCATCTGGCGACCCGGGACCTGCGCTTCAGGTTGGAGGACGTGTTCGACGCCGACGCCATCGATCTGGATGTAGGGCTGGCGGGCACCACGACCGGCGCGCGTCTGGGCGGCAGCGTGCGCGTGGACAAGGCGACGGCCGAACCGCTCCTGGTGGTCCTCGGCGCACCTCCCGTGCCGCCACCGCCGCCCGCTCTGCGCGACGAGTTCCTCGAAAACATGCAGCTCGACCTGCTGGTGGACATCCGTGATCTGAAGGTCGACAGCGAGCTGGCCAGGGCGGAGGTGTCCGGGGCCATCAACGTCGGCGGCACCTTCTACAAGCCCATCTTCCAGGGCGATATCCAGGTCGATGCCGGGTCGGTGTTCATCCTCAACCGCCAGTTCGAGTTCGAACGCGGCCGCGTCGTTCTCAACAGCCTGGCGCCCACCCGTTCGCTGCTCGACGTGGCGTACGACCCGCTGATCCTGGATCCCGAACTCGATCTGGTGGCTCACTGCAAGGTGGTCACCCTGCCGCCGGAGAGCGAGGAGTACCAGGTCACGCTCGCGGTTCAGGGCACTGCCCTGGCGCCGCTGCCCGAGTTCACCTCGTCGCCGGCTCTGGATCTGGTGCGCGTGTTCCGGCTGCTCGCCTTCGGTTCGCCGGACTCGCAGATGGACTATGGCACCGCCCTGGGGACCGCCGCCGGCCAGTTGCTCAGCAAGCAGGTGGAGAGAGTGGGACTCGACGAGTTCATGCTGCTGCCGTCCGGAACGGTCATGGGCACGGTGGGCCTGACGACCGTGCGTCTGGGCAAGTACGTCGATCAGCTGCCGCTGCCCGTGTGGGTGCGTTACGAGGCGCCGCTGGCGGGGATGTCGACGGGGCAGGTGGACGTGGAGCACCAGCTCACGCGCTACCTGACCATCTCCGGCATGGCGCACAGCACGCACGATCTGTACGGCCTGGGCCTGGGCCTGAAGCGGGAGTTCCGCTGATGCGCCGGGGCCGGGTCGGCGATGCTGGCGCGTGGCCAGGCCGGCGGGACCGCTGCGGTTGCGGGGCGGGAATGCCGCGCCGGGCCGATGCAGGGCCGCGGCGCTCCCGGCTGCCGTGGCGGCCGCCCAGCGTCGTGCGGCTGGCTGCGCTGTTGCTGCCGCTGCTGGCGCCGGCGCCGGCGCTGCATGCCGCGCCGCTCACGCCGATCTCGCCACGCGAGGCCGAGGGCCTGCGCATCCGCTCGATCCGCTTCTCCTATCCCGCCGAGCGCGCCCTGAAGAGCCAGGAGCTGCGCAACGCCATGCGCCTGCAGGAAGGCCAGAAGTTCCACTACCGGTACTTCCGGGGCGATCTGGCCGCCATCGTGGCGCTCTACCAGGCGCGTGGGTACCGCCAGGCTGCGGTGACCCGGCGGCAGTTGCTGCGCGACGACGGCAAGAGCGTGCGGCTGGAGATCGAGCTGGACAGCGGCGTCCGCTGGCATGTCGGCGGGGTTCGCATCGCCGGCGGGGAGCCGCTGCCTCCGGACGAGCTGCTGGCGCACGTGCGCGTGCGCCCGGGGGATCCGCTGGACTACGGTCAGGTCCTCGACGACGAGCGCAGCCTGCAGGCCTTCCTGAACCAGCGGGGCTACGCGCAGGCAAGTGTTACCAACGAGTGGATCGACGACCCGGCGCGTCATGTTGCCGAAGTCGTGTACCATGTCCAGCCGGGGCGGCGGATGTACGTCGGCCAGGTCACCATCCTGGGCGAGGAGCAGTTGGCGACGCGCCCGGGGCTCATCCGCAGGTACCTGACCATCGCGCCGGGCAGGCTCTATGATCCCCAGGAGCTGACGCGCAGCCGCCAGCAGTTGGCGCGCACGGACCTGTTTCGCTCGGTCTTCTTGACGACGCCGGAGATCAGCACCGGCGACAGCCTGCAACCGATCGAGATACGCGTCCAGGAGCGGCGCAGGGTCAGGGTGGCGGCCAACGCCTACCTCAGCATCTCGGGCGACCAGGTCCAGCCGCGGGTGTCGGGTTCGGTGCAGCACAACAATGTGCTGGGGCGCGGCAACCGCGTGGGCACCGATCTGAGCTGGGGACGGCCGCTGCAGGGCGTCACGGCCTACCTCATGGATCGGGACGTGCTGGCGACAGGGGCCGACCTCATCGTCTCCGCGGGCCTGACCGAGGAGTGGGGGGCGACGATGGTGCTGGCCAACCCCGATGACGCGCGGCAGTTCGACCTGTTGGTCAGCAACGACTCGGTGCTGCACTACCTGCTGCTGTTCGCCGGCGAGGAGGTGGCGCGCGAGTACATCCAGACCACGGTGTACGACTACACGGCCATCAAGCGCGCGTACAAGGTCTCGGGCACGCTCACGCGCCACTGGGGCGAGGCGCTGTACGGACGCGTGGCCGTCGACTACACCAGGGCCCGCAACTCCCCGGATCCGGACCTGGCCATCGGCTACACGCCGAGCGACGTGTACGGCGACGATGGCGCCGACACCGGGTCGGGCGACGACTGGTCCGACGCCGTGTTCGGCCCGGTGAGCGTGGCCGCCAGGGCCAGCGGCGTTGCCGGCGAGCCGCCCGCGGGCCGCCGGGCGGCCGGCGACTACGTGGACTACAGCGATGGCGCGATCCCCGTCGACCCGGTCTGGCGCGAGATCCTCACCGACCGGTCGCGCACCGTCAACCTGACCACCGAGTTCACGCGCGACTCCCGCGATGACTGCATCGCGCCATCGCGGGGCTCCATGGTGCGCCTGACCGGTCTGTACGCTGTCAAGCTCGGCGCCTTGCCCACCCAGGTGGCCGACGGCGAAGTGGAGGCGCGGTACTACCAGCGGCTGAGCCAACGACTTGTCCTGGCATTGGCGGGGCACTACACTCAGACCGCTTCCCTGCACACCGATCGGCCGCTGCCGCAGGTCTACTGGAAGCAATACGGCGGCGACGGCAGCCTCCGCGGCGTGGACCGGGCGGTGATCGCCGCGGTCGGCGGCGGGCGCATCGGAGTCAACCTGCGCACCGAGGTGCGCTACCAGGCGGGGCGCATCGGGTTGGTGGGCTTCCTGGACCGGGCCCGCGTCTGGCGCCATGCCGGCGACGTGAAGGCGGGCGACCTGGTGCGGCCCTCCGGGATGGTGGACGGGTTCGGACTGGGACTGCGGTACGTTATCGGGCTGCCGTTCCGCCTGGACGTCGCCCGCAACGACGGCTTCGACGCCCGGCAGCTCACGCGCGTGTACTTCTCGATCGGACAGGCATTCTGAGCGCCAGGCCTGCGGCGGTCGGGAGCAACAGGAGGAGGCGACACGGATGAACCAGGGACGCTATCGCAGCAGCATCACCACCCAGGGGCGGCGCATGGCCGGCGCCCGGGCGCTCTGGCGCGCCAACGGCCTGCAGCCCGACGACTTCGGCAAGCCCATCATCGCCATCGCCAACTCCTTCACGCAGTTCGTCCCGGGGCACGTTCATCTCCATGACGTGGGCCAGAGGGTCAAGCAGCTCGTCGAGGCGGCCGGCGGCGTCGGCGTGGAGTTCGATACCATCGCCATCGACGACGGCATCGCCATGGGCCACGACGGCATGCTGTACTCGCTGCCCAGCCGCGAGCTGATCGCCGACAGCGTCGAGTACATGGTGAACGCCCACAAGGCCGACGCCCTGCTGTGCATCGCGAGTTGCGACAAGATCGTCCCGGGCATGCTCATGGCGGCGCTGCGCCTCAACCTCCCGGCGATCTTCGTCTCCGGCGGGCCCATGGAGTCCGGCAAGGCGACACTGGCGGCAGGTCCGGCCAAGCTCGACCTGATCGACGCGATGGTGGCCGCCGGCGACGAGGCGGTGAGCGACGCCGAGCTGGCGGAGATCGAGGCGGTGGCGTGCCCGACCTGCGGCTCGTGCGCCGGCATGTTCACGGCCAATTCGATGAACTGCCTGAACGAGGCGATCGGCCTGGCGCTGCCCGGCAACGGCACCGTGCTGGCCAGCCACAAGCTCCGCTGGCGGCTGTTCGAGCGAGCGGCCCGCAGGATCGTCGAGATGGCTCGCGCCTACTACCTGCAGGGCGACCAGAGCGTGCTGCCGCGCAGCATCTGCACCATGGCCGCCTTCGAGAACGCCATGTCGCTGGACATCGCCATGGGCGGTTCGACCAACACGGTGCTGCACCTGCTGGCCATGGCGCGCGCCGCCGACGTGCCGTTCACCATGGCGGACATCGACCGGCTCTCCCGGCAGGTCCCGTGTATCTGCAAGGTGGCCCCGTCGACGCCGCTGTACCACGTGGAGGACGTGGCGCGCGCCGGTGGCATTCCCGCGGTGCTGGGCGAGCTCCATCGGGCCGGCAAGCTGCACGGCGAGGCTCGCACGGTGCTCGGTATCACCATGGCGGAGCAGCTGGCCACCAACGACATCCGCGATCCGGCCGGCCGGGCGGACGAGTTCGCCCGGCAACGCAGCCTGGCGGCGCCGGCCAACCAGGTCTGCAGCAAGGGGTTCTGGCAGGACAACTACTACGAGCAGGCGGACACGGATCGCGAGCGCGGCTGCATCCGTGCGGTCGAGCATGCGTACTCGCGCGATGGCGGCCTGGCCGTGCTCTATGGCAACATCGCCGCGGACGGCTGCATCGTGAAGACCGCCGGCGTGGACGAGTCCCTCCTGGTGTTCTCGGGACCGGCGCGGATCTTCGAGAGCCAGGAGGAGGCCTGCGACGGCATCCTGGGCGGCAAGGTGCAGGCCGGGGACGTGGTGGTGATCCGCTACGAGGGACCCAAGGGCGGGCCGGGGATGCAGGAGATGCTCTACCCCACCTCCTACATCAAGTCGCGCAAGCTCGGCAAGGCCTGCGCCCTGCTCACCGACGGGCGCTTCAGCGGCGGCACTTCCGGGCTGTCCATCGGGCACGTCTCGCCGGAGGCGGCCCAGGGCGGCGCCATCGCCCTGCTGGAGGACGGCGATACGATCCGCATCGACATCCCCCGGCGCCGCCTGGACGTGGACCTGAGCGAGGCCGAACTGGCGGCGCGCCGGCAGCGCATGGAGCAGCGCGGCGCCGGAGCCTACAAGCCGAGCGCGCGGCGCCGGCCCGTGTCCGAGGCCCTGCGCGCGTACGCGGCGCTGACCACCAGCGCAGCCCAGGGCGCGGTGCGGGACGTGAGCCAGCTCGGCGGCTGAGGCGTCCGGGGCTCCGGCTCTGTGGCGGCGCGTTGGGGGCGGACGGGATGGCGCGCCGTCCGCGCCACGGGGGGCGCGGACGGCTGCGGAGGTCTAGCGCAGCAGGAGCAGCTTGCGGCTTTCCTGATAGGTGCCCGCCGTCAGCCGGTACGCGTAGACACCGCTGGCCAGGACGAGACCCGCGTCGTCCGTGCCGTCCCAGGTGAGCCGGTAGGTGCCCGGCGCGCGCTGACCGCTGGCCAGCAAGGCGACCCGCTGGCCCGCCAGGTCGTAGACTGCCAACTCCACCTCGGTGGCCGTGGGCAGGGCGAAGCCGATGACGGTCGTGCTGTTGAACGGGTTCGGGTAGTTCGGCGCCAGCGAGCACGCGCGGGGCGCGGCGGCCTCGTGCTCCTCCAGCACGGCGGTGGGCCGGACATGCACCCGAGCCGTCAGTTCGATGATGTGCTGGGTAGGCTGAGGCACGTTGACCGTCAGGGCGCTGGGCGCGCCGGAGCCCAGTGGCATGGCGGCCAGATCGAGCGCGCCGCAGGCGTGCTCGGCCACGATCTGGTAGGCCGCAGCATCGTTCTTGACGATGTTGGCCACCTCCGCGCAGAACCGGAACTGGCCGCTCTCCAGGGCGATCCCCGCGGCGCGCCCCAGATCCCAGGTGAAGACCAGCGAGGTCTCGGCCACCGCGTCCGCGAACAGCACGCTGGCCTGAGTGAGGCCATCGAAGGAGGGCGCGACGCCGCTGCTCGTCTGCGCCTGCAGGTCTTCATAGGTAAGGCCCGTGCTGGCCTGCCAGGCCGGCAGGTGGTCCAGGTGCGAATACGTGGACACGGACACCGCCTGGGGCGTGACCTTCAGGGTCTGCAGATGCGCCCCGGCCGCCGACTCGATCCACACGGCGAAGTCGGTGGCGGGCAGGAAGCCCGAGTAGAAGGTGCCGGCATAGCGCGGCCCGCTGAAGCGCACCGACACGGTCACCGACTTTACCTCCGGCCACGCGTCGGCGGCGCTGGCCACCGCGGGGTCGGAGCCGGGCGCCAGCAGCGCCATGGCTGCGGTGCCGCCGAGGAGCCGCAGCAACGTATTCGCCAGCCAGGGCCGCCACAGGCCGCCCGTGCGCTTCGCCTCGCTCGCCATGCTCTCGTTCCTCCTTGCCCGATAGTGCGCCAGACCGCGCCGAAAGGCACCCCGATGTGGCGGCAAAGCTACGCCATCTGCAGATCGGCGACCAGAGCTGGGGCGGCCGCGAGCGCGCCCTGTGCCCGCGTTGACATGCCCGCTGGCGCCGAGTACATTCGCGGCCGCGTCTCCGCATCGTGGCCAGTACCAGCCAGCCAAGGTTTCTGGGGGCGAATATGGCTTCGACGGGGATGGTGAGTTCCGGGTCGCGTGCCGAGGTCCCCGCCACCTCGCTAATCCACGGGAAACCAAGTAGACGCGAACGAAACCAGTTACGCGCTGGCTGCCTGACGACTAGTCGGGTAGCCCGCCCGAGTCGGTTGGGCCTGCACGGCCGGCGCGGGCGTCATTCAGTGCGGGCTGGCGCCAGCCAAGGCCCAGGGGGCGGCGCGAGAGCCAAACTGGGCTGGCCTGCCGGGGATCCTGTCAGTTGGAGCCCCAGCGAGCGAGATCCAGACAACTGACTACGCACGTAGGGACCGGGAGGGAGCCATTCTCGGACGCGGGTTCGACTCCCGCCGCCTCCACCAACTACAGATCCAGAGAGATCCGGAGAAGGCCTGCAAGTGATTGACTTGCAGGCCCTTTCTGCGTGGGGAGCGTGCGCGGGCGTCAGACAGCATCCGTTGACTTCCGGGGCCATTTGGGGGTATTCCTGGCGGGGCCCGGCTGGTGCAGAGAAGCAGGTACCCCCGTCTCGGTAGCCATGCCCCCATAGCGGTTGAGAGGATGGCAGGGACAAGGGACAAGCCCTACTGGCAGACGGGACGACCGGCCGACGGGACTCGCCG
>CAZPXM010000047.1:0-24494 GCA_964591015.1 uncultured Gemmatimonadaceae bacterium | reverse complement strand
CTGCAACTGCGCCCCCGAACCGGTGGACTTGGCGGCCTCAGCGGTGGCGTCGGCGGCGGCCCCGTCGCTGCCCTGCTCGCCGGTCGCCGGTCCCCGGCGCCGCAGTCGCCGGGCGCGGAGTTGCTCGAGCTGCGCCTGCTGCTCCTCGGTCAGGATGCTCTCCAGGCCAGCACGGTACTGCGCGCATATCTGCGCCATCTCCTCTGGGGTCGGACGCTGGCCGCTCTGCACACGTGCGCCGATCTCCTGGCGGATCTGCTCGCGCAGGGCCTCGAGTTGCGCCTGCTGCTCCTCGGTCAGACCTAGCTGCTCGGCGGGCAGCGCCCCCGGGGCCCCCCAGACGCCAAGACCCCGGCCGCCGCAGCCGGTGCGCGCGTCCTGGCCTCGAGACCGCCATTCCTCGATCTGCGCCTGGCAGATCCGGCGCATCTCCTCCAGCTTCTGCACCTGTTCCTCGGTCAGAATGGCCTCCACCTGCTCGCGATGCTGCTGGACGATCTGCTCCATCTCCTCGCGGGTCGGCCGCGTCCCCTCCTCGCGCCGCGCCAGCATCTCGGCGCGGAACTGCTCGCGCAGGGCCGCCAGTTGCGCCTGCTGCTCCTCGGTCAGACCCAGGGCCTCCGCGTCCAGGTGCGGGCCCGGAGCGCCGCGCAAGCCCCATCGCAGGCCGGCGCCCGGGGCGACAGAGTCATCGAGCGCGGCCGCTCGGCGAGAAACCAGCAGCCCCGGCTGCTGTCTGCCCCCGGCGCGCGCTCCAGGGTGCCCCAGGCGCTGGGCGTTCGCCGGCCCGATCCCAGCCGCCAGCGACAGGGCACCGATCACCAATGACAAGGCAACGGTGCGTGCCAGCATCCGACATCCTCCTGAGTGGGCGGCCGCCCGGATGCGTCGGCCGCACATATCGTGGCTTGCTGCCCTCGTTTCAGAATATCCAGAGTCGCCCCGGGCAGGTCTGTAACTGTTGTGTCGGACTCGCGTAACGGAGTGTAAACCGCCCTTCCTGCCACTCGCTGTGGGCTCGGCCTGGTGGCTTGCGGCTCGTGGCCTCGGGCCCCGAGACTTAGCGGCGATGCCCCTGCCAGCCGGGTCGGTCCTCCCAGCTGCCCGGGGCCGCTGCTCGCCGGATCGCGCCTCTCCCACAGGCACGGAGACGACCTCATGCCAGCCGACGATCCCCACGACCTCCAGCGCTTCGTCGAGGCCCAGCGAGAGGTGTATCCCGCGGCCCTGACGGAGCTGCGCCGCGGCCAGAAGAGATCGCACTGGATGTGGTTCATCTTCCCCCAGGTCGCCGGTCTGGGGCACAGCGCGACGGCGCAGCGGTACGCGATCCGTTCCCGCGAAGAGGCCGTGGCCTATCTGCGGCACGAAGTCCTGGGACCTCGCCTGCAGGAGTGCGCCGCGGCGCTTCTGCGCCACCGGCAGCGCCGCATCGGCGACATCATGGGCTATCCCGACGACCTCAAGCTCAGGTCCTCCATGACCCTGTTCGCCGCCGTCGCCGGCGACGACAGCGTCTTCCACCAGGTCCTGGCAGCCTTCTACCAGGGCGAGCCGGACCCGCACACACTTCGCTTCCTCGGATCGGGGTGACAAGGGCAGTTCGAGGCGGTCGGGCAACAGCAGCCAGCGCCACACCTTCATCTGACCCGGCCGCGCGGGTGCGCGTCGCATGCCGCCGCGAAGCGCATCATGACCTCGTACGCCGGCTTGGGCGAGCCGTCGGCGCGCAGGATGCCGGTAGCGTACGGCTCGGAACCGTACCCGGGATCGAAACCATCCACAGGCGTCATGTAGTTGAACCCGATGACGCGACCGCTGGCACGGAAGAAGTCCAGGTACTGGCCCAGCACCTCTGCCTGCCAGGCCTCCGAGTATCCGCCGGGCGGCGCGTTGTGCCCGTAGATGGAGGCCTCCATCGGCGTGGGCTGGCGCAGCGGCCGGCTGAGCACCCAGAACTCCCACACGTACAGCTCCACGCCCAGGTCGAGCAGGCTCTCCAGGTAGGGACGAACGCTGGCGAAGCGGTGGAAGGTGTGGGCGCCCGGCTGCAGCTCGATCCCCACGGCCGCGAACGGCGCCCCGCGCGCCTGCAGCCGCCGCAGGAAGGTGAGGTCGTCCATCACGCCCTCGTACGTGACCAGTTGGTATCCGCCGCCCGGCGAGAAGACCGAGTCGTTGAGGGCGTACACCGGGATGATGTCCACGATCACCCGGCCGGGCGTGGCCAGCGAGTCGAGCAGACGCACGCCCTGCTCGTAGTAGGTCACCACCTGCTCGGCGGTGAAGCCGTAGGTGTACTGGCCCATGCCGTTGAACTCGCCGCCGAACTCGGCCAGGTCGAAGCGGAGGCCCTCGCGCTCGACCAGGCGCAGGAAGCGCCTCAACGTGGCCATCTCCGTGGTCAGGTACTCGTCGAAGGAGCGGGGCACGTCGCCCCAGGTGGTGGCGTTGTAGCGGAGGATGATGCGGCGCTCGGGACGATCGCGGCGAATCTGCCGCGCCCACTCCAGATTGGCCGCCTCGACCAAGCTCGCGTCGTCGAGGCTGTGCTTGCGCTCGTACTCCATATTCATGAAGGGCGTCTCGAAGACCACGGCATTCTGCAGGAAGGCGTTCTCCGCGAACTCGCCGTTGAAGGCGAACAGGAACGTCTCGGTGGCGCTGATGGGCGGCTGGCCGGTCGATGCCGTGGGCGCCCTTCCGCAGCCGGCAGTCAGGAGCGACAAGAGGACGGTGGTCCCGGGCATCGCCAGCCGCAAGAGAGCGGATGGGAGCGGACGACGAGTCGCGCGGGCGAGCATGAGGTGCCTCCTCTGGCGGCGCAGCGCGTCAGGCGGACCCGGCGCGCAGGGCGGCAGGCGGGACGCTGCGCGGGGCGCCGCGCGCGCACCGGACCGCCGCCAGGGCGGGCCGCAGAACGCCTGTGGCTTCCCCCACGATGCACCGCCAACCCCGACCGAAGGAGGCGTATCGCATGCACCCCGGCAAGATCATCCTCGCGCACGTCCTCAGCCTCGACGAGCCCGAACGCCTGCAGCAGTGCCTGCAGATGGGCGTCCGGCACGTGGTCTCCACCCCGTCCCTGCACGGGTTGGCCCCCCAGGAGTACGAGCCCGCGATGCGGCGGCACCAGCAGGCCTGGGCCGACGCGGGCTTCACGGTGGCCGTGTACGAGACCATGACACCCGTTCCCTCGGAGCACATCCGCCGCGGCACGCCCGGCCGCGAGCAGGAGCTGCGGAACTGGATCGCCGCGATCCAGGCCATGGGCAGGGTCGGCATCCCGGTGCTGTGCTACAACCTCGGCCAGGGCGGCAAGCGCACCGGCAACCACGTACTCCTGCGCGGCGGCGCCGTGACCACGGAACACGACTACGAGGCCTCGCGCCGCCTGCCGCCGGCCGCGGAGATCTATACGGAGGACCAGCTCTGGGAGGCCCTGGCGTGGCTGATCGAGCGCATCGTGCCGGTCTGCGAGAAGGCTGGTGTCAGACTGGGATACCACCCGAACGACCCGGCGGTCTCCCCCTACCTGGGCTCGGCCCAGATCATGATCAGCCCGGCCGCGTACCGCCGGCTCTTCGCGCTGGCGGACAGCCCGTACAACGGCGTGACGTTCTGCCAGGGCAACTTCAGATCGATGGCCTACGCTCCGGGCGAGAGCATCTACTCGGTGGCCACCGAGTTCGCGGAGCGCGGCAAGATCCAGTTCGTGCACTTCCGGGATGTGGAGGGCACGGCCGCGACCCGGTACCACGAGACCTTCCATGACAGCGGGCCGACAGACATGGCCCGGATGCTGCGGTGCTACGCCCGGGGCGGCTTCGTGGGGCCGCTGCGCACGGACCACGCGCCCGCCATGGCCGGCGAGGACGCCAGCGCCCGGCCCGGGTACGCCATGCTCGGCCACATCTTCGCCCTGGGGTACACCATCGGCCTGATGCAGGCGCTCGATATCGCGTACGAGTAGCGAGGTAAGGGGGCGGCGCGGGCGAGCGGCTGGCGGCTGCACGGGGCATCCGGACAGAGCATCTGAGCGGCTCGTGTGCCCACGGTGGATCTGCAACCCGCGCCTCGAGCGCTCACGTCAGCGCCTGGTACACCGCGTCCTTGATCTTCTTGGTCAGGCCCATGGCGTGCTTGGGCATGAGTTGCAGCATGACCATGGTGATCATGTCTTCCTGGGGGTCCACCCAGAACTCGGTGCTGGCCGCCCCGCCCCAGCCGAACTCCCCCACCGAGCCGATGCCCTGCTTCTCGGCCAGGCTGCGCAGCACCGACACGCCCAGACCGTACCCGAACTTGTAGGGCTGGATGCAGCCCATGTCTGGCGGCAGATGGTCCTGCCGCATCAGTTCCACAGTCTTGCGGCCGAGCACCCGCACCCCGGCGAGGGCACCGTCGTGCAGCAGCATGGACGCGAAGCGCAGGTAGTCGGCCGTGCTGGATACCAGGCCGCCCCCGCCGGACAGGAACGCCGGCGGCCTCAGGAATGCCCCCTCGGGTTCGACCTGACGGACGATGGTGGTCTGCCCCGGTTCGTTGGTGTACAGGGCGCACAGCCGCGCCCGCTTCTCCTCGGGCACCCAGAAGCCGGTGTCCACCATGCCCAGCGGGCCGAAGATCCGCTCCTGCAGGAACACGTCCAGCGACTGGCCCGAGGCCACCTCCACCAGCCGGCCCAGCACATCGTGGGAGGCGCCGTACACCCAGCGCTCGCCGGGATGGCAGGCCAGGGGCCGCTGGCAGTACTCGGGCACGAACTCGGCCAGGGTGCGGCCCGCGGCCGCCGCCTCGTGCACGTACTCGTACGTCAGTCCGCCGGTGTGGGTCAGCAGGTCGTGGATGGTGAGCGCGCGCCTGGGCGGCACCAGCTCCTCGGCGCCATCCGGGCCTGCCTGCCGCACCTTCACCGTGGCGAACTCGGGCAGGTACGCGTGCAGCGGGTCGTCCAGCATGAACGCGCCCTGCTCGTACAGGCTGAGCACGGCCACGCTGGTGATCGGCTTGGTCATCGAGTAGATGCGGAACAGGGCGTCGGGCCGCATGGGCACGTTTCGCTCGACATCCATCCAGCCGAAGCACTCGTGGTGCACGAGCCGCTCGTGGCGCGCCACCAGGGTGATGCCGCCCGCCAGCCACCGGTTCTCCACGAAGCGCCGCATGAGCCGCTCGACCTGCGCGAGCCGCTCGGGGCTGAAGCCCAGGCGTGAAGCGCTTCCCAGGGGCAGCGGCCAGGCGGCCCGCCCCCGGGAACTGGGCTGACGGACGCTGGCGGGCGGCCGCGGCGCCGGCGAGCGCCTGGCGGCACCCGCTTGCCGCGCAGAGGGAGCCCTCGTGGTTCGCGGCCGAGACGCCGCGTCGGGCGCGGGCGAGTGCGGGGCGCGGCGGCGGGATCTGCTCTCTGGCATGTCGATATCCTCCCTTGGGGACCGCAAGGCCCCGAATCTCACCGCGGCCCGGCGGGCGCGGAAAGCGGACGGTTGGCCGCATCCACGCACACGATCCGCGGCCGCCACGCGTGGGCCTCGGCCGCGTCCAGCTCGACGAACCAGGCGATGATGACGATGTCGCCGGGCCGGGCAAGATGGGCGGCAGCGCCGTTCATGCAGATCGTGCCGGACCCGGCCGGAGCTGCCAGCGCGTAGGTGGTCAGCCTGCTGCCGGTCGTGACGTTCCAGACGGCCACGGCCTCGTGCTCGAGGATACCTGCGGCTTCCAACAACAGCGCATCGATGGTGATGCTGCCCTCGTACTCCCGGCAGGCCTCGGTGACCGTGGCCCGATGGATCTTGCCGCCGAGCATGGTCCGTCGCATCTGGGCTCCTCTTCTCCCTGGCATCGGTCGCCGGGACGGCCGCCGACCCGATCGGGCCTGCGCGCCCGGCCCGCCCGCGCCTCTGCCCTGCGCAGATCGGCTTCAGGCCGAGTGCGGGCCTCAGCTCCTGCAGAAGCCGGCCAGCAGAGTCTGGCACCGTACCGCGCTCTCGGCAAGCTCGCCGGACGGCGCTCCGTGCGCGCGCCTGCAGGCGCGCTTGACGCCACTCTCGGGCGACCTATACGGGCGACCTATAGAAGACGACCCGCTGCCGCTCACGACGGACACGAAAGGAGCATCCATGGACCGCGCGCACGTCCCCTACGAACCCGTCCTCCGCGACCGTCTGTGGATGTGGGGCCACGACGCCGGCTCGACGAACGGGCTGTACAACATCCCCCCGGGCGGCGACATTCTCCCCGCCGCGGCCTGCGAGTACATGGGCATCCCGAACGTGTGCATGATCAGGTGGCGCAGTCTGCCGGCGCCCCCGTTCGATGCATACGTCAGGCAATTCGCCAGGACGAAGAGGCTCGCCTGGAGCATCATCGACGGGGCCTGCGAGCCGTACGCGGAGAAGAAGCGCCTGGCCCTGGCGCTGGCGGACAAGCTGCCCAATCTGGTGAGCCTGTATCTGGACGACTTCTTCCTCGGCAACGCCGCCCCGCGCCACGGCGAGGCCGCTGCCCACCTGACGGTGTCCGAGCTGCGGACGCTGGCGGAAGAGCTGGACGCCCGCCCCCGGCGCCTCGATCTGTCCGTCGTCCTGTACTCGAACCAGCTGCGGCCCGAGATCGCCCCCCATGTCGAGCACGTGGACGTGGTGTCCCTGTGGACCTGGACCGCCAGCGACCTGCTGCGTCTGGAGCACAACTTCGAGACCTACCGGCGCATCGTCCCCGCCAGGCGCACGCTGCTGGGCCTGTACATGTGGGATTTCGGCGGCCAGCGGCCGATGCCGCTCGAGCTGATGGAGCACCAGTGCCGCCTGGCCCTCCAATGGCTGGAGCAGGGCGGCGTCGAGGGCCTGATCTTCCACTGCACCCCCCTGTGCGACATGAAGCTGGAGGCGGTCGAGTGGGCCCGGAGCTGGATCGCCGAGCACGGGCAGGTGCGACTGAGTCCGGGCCGCGGAGGCTGAGCGGGAAGCTGCCGGCCAGCGCGAGCGTCTTCGCGCGACAGCCGTGCCGCTGCCACGCGACCCCGGGGACGGCGTGGGCCAGGACCGCGCTCGACTTCGGCGTGGCGCGCCACGACCCGATGCACGCCGCCCCAACCAGCCGTGACACGCGCCTGTCCGTGGAGACGGAGTACGGGCGCCTCACCGCTGACCGGCTGGAAGAGGCGCTGTCCCTCGCCCCCACCAGCTCGTGCCGCTGAAGGCGCTGGACGCTGACGGGCTGCCGCTCGATCAGCCCTCGACGTTGAGCGTCAGCACGTGCTGTCGGGTCTGTGCGTCGAAGGGCAGAATGACCACCAGCCGCCCTTGCGCTGCCGTGGCTGCTCCGTCCTTGCGGTACGGATCGTACGGCAGCGCCGGCCAGCGGATGCTGCCGCCGGCAGGGATGGACAGACGCCAACCGGCGTGCGCCACCCACCGAGGGTCGTGCCAGTCGAAGGGGGCCTCGCCCAGCCTCTCGATCTTGCCCACCGCGCTCTCGACCGCCTGTCCCAGATGCGGAATCAGGGTCACGTGGGCCCTGATCGGCAGACCGGTGTGGGCCATGGCCGTGAGCGCCAGCGTCAGCTCGCTGCCGTTGACAGGCTGCACCGCCACGCAGCACGATTCGCCGCCGTAGGCCAGCGCCACGGCCAGCGGGCGGTCGGCTGCCTCGAGGCAGGCGCTGTCCGGCACGTGGAGCAATCCCTGGCGCGGGCTGAAGTCCGGGTTCTCGTCGCCAGCTCGATGGGCCAGCAGGCTCGGGTCGCCCACGGTGAAGGTGCTCCACAGCGGCTGCAGTTTGGTGTTGCCGCCGCCGATGATCAGGCCCACGGCATCGTGAAAGACACTGACGAAGTTCTGGCGGTCCTGGCCCCAACGAGTCTGCGGCACCGGGGCCGTGAAGCCCGACAGGACGACGAACCAGGGCTGCTGCCGGTGCATGAGCGCCTGGTCCCCCAGCCGGTGGGTGTAGGTCTGCTGGCTGGCCGCGGTCTGGATCATCTCCCCGTCCGCGCCGTACAGCAGCAACTGCGCCGCATAGTCCGCGTCGAACCGCTGGCCGGCCCGCAGGAACAGCCGGTGCTGCTGGGCCAGGAACCCCCGTCCTTCGGCCGTGTGGGCGAAGCCGGCATTGCCCAGATGGATCCCGGCCTGGTAAGGGTTCCGGCCGTCCACGGTCTCCACCAGGCTGCCGTCCGGGTAGGTACAGGCGGCGTGGTACTGCGCGGCCCGCCGCAGCGCCTCCAGCACCTGCCGATCCCCGGACAGGGCATGGTACACGCCCAGCGCCTCGACATAGACGAAATTGTAGGCCACTACCGGCCCCTGGTGTTCGCGCCACCATCCGTGCGGGGCCTGCTCGTCGGCCACTCGCCGCAGGAACTCTCGAGCCTGGCTCATCCAGGCGGGCCGACCAAAGGTCTGCCCGGCGCAGTACAGGCCCATGGCGTGGTGGGCAGGGATGTTGTGGACATGATCCAGGGCCGTCCGGGCGATCCCCTCGTAGCCCCGGAGCAGCGCCGCGCTCCACCGGTCCACGGTCTGACCGTCCAGCGCCTGGCCCACCAGAGCGAAGGCCCGTACCCAGCGGCTGTACACCCACGGCATGTAGATCTGGCCCCAGGTCGAGTGATCCTTCTTGCGGAAGGTGAACATCCCCTTCTCGTCCTGCGCGGCGATCAGCGCCTCCCCGCCCCGGGCGATGGCGTCCAGCAGGGCCTCGCTGTGGAAGTGTGCGCTGTCCGGCCTCGACCAGGCGGCTGCCAAGGCCAGCAGGACATTCTGGTCGGTGCTGATCCAGGGATCCGTGCCGAACTGCCCGTTGGGCTTCTGCGCCGCCAGCAAGCGAGGCACCTCGGCGTCGAGCGATTGCAGCAGCTCCGGTTCACGCCTCCACTCCATCTCGTCCTCCTGATGGTGCCGGGTTCACTGCCTGACACGGGAAGATCGCCGATCCGAGCCGCGCGCGCTCCCGTGGCCATGTCCCGCCGCAACCCGCCCGTCGCGCCCCCGCACCCGGCGCCCGGCCCATCTCCGGGCGGACCGGCCCCCCTCGCGCGGTCGACGGCACGAGCCTTGACGGCAGGTGCATGCGGCCTATGCTGTGCACCTCGACTCCGGAACCTACAGCTCGGCAACCCGATCGGGAGGGTCCCGTACGCATGTCCGTCTTGCCCCGGCTGAGACGCGATCAGCTCGTGTCGACGTTCGCGGCCGAGCACGCCGCGGCCCTCCTGGTCGACGACGGCGCGCGCGTCCTCTTCGAGACCATCGACGCGTACGGGGGCTGCTACCGGCCGAGCCGCGCGGCTTCTGGGGCGGCCCGCGCGGCGAGCACGCCGGCCCACAACCCGGCCACCGGGCCGCTGTTCGTGTGCGGCACGGAGCCAGGCGACGGCCTGAGCGTGCGCATCGAGCGCATCGAGCTGGGCGAGACCGGCTATGTGGCCGTGCGGAACGGCATCGGGGTGCTCCACCAGACCCCGGTAGAGCCGCGCGTCGTGCGCTTCGCGGTGCGGCCGGACGGGCTGTGGCTCGAAGAGCGCCTCTGCCTGCCGCTGCGGCCCATGGTCGGCACCATCGGCGTGGCCCCCGCGGCTGGCGAGGTGCCCACGCTCGAGCAGGGATACCACGGCGGCAACCTCGACTGCCGCGAGATCACGGCGGGCACCACCGTGCATCTCCCGGTGCACGTTCCGGGCGCCTTGCTCTGCCTGGGCGACGTGCACGCCAACATGGGGTCCGGCGAGGCTTTCTCGGGCGTGAACATCGACGCAGACGTCACGGTGTCCGTCAGCCGCGTGCCCGCAGCTGGCTGGCACCACCCGTGGTTCGAGACCGCCGGCGAGATCATGACCGTGGGCGTGGAGCCCACCACGGACGCCGCCATTCGCGCGGCCGTGGCCGACATGGCCGGCCTGCTGCGAGCGCGCCTGGGCGTGGACCCAGCCGAGGCCCTGGCCCTGATCGGCGCGGCCTGCGACGTCCGCCTGGGTCAGGCCTCGGTCTTCGGGGTCCGGGTGTCCGCGTACGCCGCCTTCCCCCGCAGCGCGCTACCCGTGCCCGGCGCCGAGTCCGCGTAGCCGCGATGCCAGCGCACGCTGCGAATCCCGCCGGCTAGCCCTCGTCGCCCCCTATGGCGCGATAGATCGCCGCGCCAAGCAGGCCGCCGATGATCGGCGCGACCCAGAAGAGCCAGAGCTGCGCGACAGCCCAATCGCCCACGAACACGCGCCGGGCGCTCCCTGCCCCCCGGCGCACTCAGCACCGTTGCCGCGACCCAGGCTGCCCCCCATCGTACCGTCTCCTTGTCCTTCTCCGCCGCCCGCACCCGCTCTGGACGAAAGCGGCAGAAGCCATATCACCCTGCAGTGCACTCCGCGTGGCCATCCGCCCGGATGCCCTCGGCAACCGGGCAGCGCACGCACCCAGGCTGGATCGCTTTCGGCTGCCTGCACTTCGCCGGGCGGCTTCTCGACTCCCGTCCGCGCTCCGTACCTGGTGGCAGCGCCTGTTGTTCCGGACGCGTCGGAACCGCAATGCACCGAAGCGTTGCCGAACCGGCTCCGCTCGCTGTAACGGAACCCGGCCACCGGCATCCAACAGGTGCAGAAGGGAGGGATGACCCAGGCCATGGATCCCGCGACCCAGTTCCGCGCCGCACTCGCCGAGCACCAGGACCGCATCTACCGGATCTGCACAGCCTACGTCCGCGATCCGGCAGACCGGGACGACGTGTACCAGGCCATCCTGATCCATCTGTGGGAGAGCCTGGGCACGTTCGACGGCAGGTCCAGCCTGGGCACGTGGGTGTGCCGCGTTGCCGTGAATACCTGCCTGCACCATCTGCGCACCGAGGCTAGGCGGCTGCGGATGGAGGTGGCGGCCGCCCGCGAGCCGATCCCGCCTGGCCTGGCAGACGCGCCTCAGAGCGCCGATACCAGCTCGCAGCCCGACCCGGTCCAGCGGCTGTATGCGTGCATTCAGGCCCTGCCGCCGCTCGACCGGCTGCTCGTCGCGCTGCACCTCCAGGACGCCAGCACGGCACAGATCGCCGACGTCCTGGGCATCTCGGCCGCCAACGTTCGCATCAAGCTGCACCGGGCGAGGAAGAGCCTCAAGGCCATCTGGGAGAGGAATGAAGATGGAGACCGATGAACTGAAGCGGGAGTTTGCGCGCGTGACCGCCCCCCCGGGTGCGGCACTCGCGGGCAGCGTCACGGACCCCACGGATCCTGCCGCCGCAGCCGCGGATCTGATCGGCCGGCTGCAGGCCAGGGAGGCGCGGGAACGCCAGTCCCTGCGTCGCGCTCGCGTTCTCTACTCCATCGCTGCCGGCGCGATGCTACTCGCGTTCGGCGCGGCCCTGCGGGCATCTGGTCCCACGGGGAGCCTGCCGCGCGTCGTGCACCTGGCGTCCCTGGCCGCCGTCTTCTCCTTTGTCGCCGTGGCAGCCAGCGCCCGCGCCCGGCGCCTGGCCCGACTGGACTACGGCCAGGCCGCCCACCAGTTCCTGCTCGCAGCCGAAGCCCGCTACGCCTTCCTGCGCTGGCGCGACATCCTGGTCTCCACCATCGGCCTGAGCGCACTGGGCCTCACCAGCGGCTTGTACGTCGTGGAGGAGATGCTGCCGCGCCTGCTGCCCGGCGCAGGCCGCGCGGCCGGCGTCGCCGGCTTCCTGGTCTTCTATCTGCTGTTGTGCGCCCTCGGATTCCACTTCACGCGCGCCCGGTGGCAGCGGGACCGGTTGCCCCTGCTGCAGGAGATCTCCCAGGCGCGCGCGGCCCTCGAACGCATGGAGGCGCCCGAGGGCCCGGCAGCCGACGATCGCTGAGCTGGTGCAGCACGCCAGGGCGCCCGCCGGGCCGATGGCCAGCGCGTCCGCATCCGAGGGCCCGTTCCGTCCCGGGCCCTCGGATGGGCGACAGCCGATCGCGGCTCGCGCGCGTCACCGGCCAGCAGTTCCGCCAACACCTGGCCCCCGCCCTGCGTTGTACTGGGTGAAGCAGCGGGCGGAGAGCCAGATGGACGCGGCGATATGGACTCGGCACTGACGGTCGGCGACCTGTACGAGGAGTTCCAGGACGACCTGCGCGCGTACGCAGCCCGCCTGACCCGCGATCGGCAGGCGGCCGACGACCTGGTGCAGGAGGCCTTCGTCCGCGCCCTGGGGCATGTGCCTCTGCTCCAGCAACTGCGGCGACCGCAGCGCCAGGCCTGGTTGCACCTGACCGCCCGGCGCCTGTACCTCGACCACTGCAGCGCGCGCCTGCGGGAGGAGGCGCTGCTCGCCCGGCTCGCCTGCGAGGCGGACGCTGCGAGCGGAACCGCCGAGCCGATCGCACCCGAGGTCGCCGCCGACCTGCTGGCGCGACTGCCACAGACCGAGCGCGAGCTGCTGACGAAGCGCTACCTGGTGGGCATGACCAGCCAGGAACTGGCCGCCCAGCTCGGGGTGGCACCGGGCACGGTCCGCTATCGCCTCCATCTGGCCATCCAGAAGCTGCGCCACCACCACGGCAGCTCATCGTGAAGGAGGACGCCATGTCCGAACGCACGCCCCAACCACAGAAGGTCATCGGCAACGTGGGAATCCTCGACATCCGCCGCGCCACCGCAGCGTCGGTGGCCCAGGTCAAGCGCATCGGGAACGTCGGGCTCATGCTCTACGCGCCGGAGACCGCCGCGCTGGCCTCGCTGCTGCCCATCGGCAACCTGGGCTCGGCGGTGGAGGTGCCGGCCGACGCCCAGGTGCTGACCGGCCAGGTTTCTTTCACGCGCCAGACCCTGGCTGCTCAGCCGCGGCCGCTGGATCTGGCCGTGGCCGGGCAGCTCATCCTCGACCCGGACATTGCGGCTGCAGACATCGACCGCGGCATCGCCAGTCTGGTCATCGCCGGCCAGGTCGTGTGTCCCGAGCACCTCGCCGGCGTCCTGCAGGCCAAGATCCGCGAGGTCTCGGGCCGCCTCCAGGTGTACACCGGCGCGGTGCGGCCGACCATCGGTGTCGTGACCCTCGATTCGAGCTATCTGGAAGGTCTGGAAGACGGGTCCACGCTGGTCGTCATCGGCAGCCTGCGGGTGCCCCGGGTCGTTCCCGCGGAGTTGCTGGCGCGCAAGCTGAGCCGCATCTGCCTGCTCGGGAGCCTGCTGTGCCACGAAGAGAATGCCCCGGCCCTGCGCCGGCTGCTGGCCGACCGCAGCGAGCCGGCGGAGACGGAGGTGATCCCCGCTGGCTTCGCCCTGGTCGAGCGCGATCTGATCCTGGACGCGGCGGTGGTGCGCGCGCTGCCTGCCCGGCAGCTCTACTGCACGGGCCGGGTGCAGATCGAGCCGGACGTAGACGCGGCTGCCCTGCACGACGCCCTCGACGGGCTGCAGGTGAAGGGGCTGCTGCTGGCTCCCGCCCCGCTCCAGGCGGCCGTGGCCGCCCGCTGCGACCTGACGAGCACGCCAGCCGCCTTCTACGCCGGCGAGCTGTGGCTGGTCGAGGGCGAGGAGGAACTGGCCGCGGCCCGTTTCGCGTACCTGGGGGGCAAGGCCACCCTCGTGGTGCTGGGCCGCCTCGCCCTGGCTGCGGACGTCGAGCCCCAGATAATCGTTGCCCGACTGGACAAGGTGCACAACCTGGGCCGCATCACGGCCACTCCCGAGCAGATCGCCGCCCTGCAGCTCCGCCTGGGCCTCAAGTCGGGCAAGTTGATCGACGCCACGGCGAAGCCGGCGGCCAAGGTGGAGGCGGAAGGGGTCGTGCGCATCGACAATGCCGGTCACCTGGCGCTGTAGGCGGCGCCGACAGGAAGACGCTTGGCGTGCGCCGCGGCGAACGACACTTCCGCCCGGCCCGAACCGGCCAGCGGCGCGCGCCACAGCGCCGTCAGCTCGCCCGTGGTTGCCTCGGTCCAGATGAGCCAGGCAGCTCCCTCGCGCACGGAGACGATCGCGAGCGCAGCCCCGTCGGCGGTCAAGCCCGAGTCGGTGTGGGAGGCAGGCGGACCGCCGACCCGCTCCGCATCAGGTCGCGCAGCGCCCCCGCGTCGTGGGGAGCGTGCCCCTGCGCGTCGTTGTCGAAGAAGACGAACACGTCCAGTTGTCGGTCGAGAGCCTGGCGGAAGTCCGCCGCCCATGCTGCCAGTTGCTCCGGGCGATAGCCAGACGCGTAGAGCACCTCGTGACCGTGCAGGCGAGCGTACACGAAGTCGGCCGTCGCCTCCTTGACGAGCGGATAGCGCGGCGTGTCTCCCCACACCAGGGCCGCGTTGTGCGCTCGCAGCAGCGCATAGCATGCGGGCGCGAACCAGGAAGGGTGCCGGAACTCGAAGGCGTACCGATGCCCCGCCGGCAGCAGCGCCAGGAAGGCGGCCAGCCGCTCCAGGTCGCACGGCGAGCTCGGGGGAAGCTGCCACAGCACGGGCCCGAGCTTCTCCCCCAGCAGGGCGGCGCGCGCCAGGACGCGCTCCACCAGTTCCTCGGCCCCGGCCAGCCGCCGCACGTGGGTGATGGCGCGGGCGCCCTTGTAGGCGAAGAGGAAGCCGGCCGGCGTGCGCTCGCGCCACCCGTGCAGCGTGGCTTCCCTGGGTGTGTGGTAGAACGTCGAGTTCAGCTCGACGCAATCGAAGATGGTGGCGTAGTGGCGCAGGCGCGCGGCACTGTCGAGGCCGTCCGGGTAGAACACCCCGGAGCGCCAGTGCCGGTAGTCCCAGCCGCTGGTACCGACCCAGAACCGCGCCACCTGCTCTTCGCCCCGTGCGTGGGCGGCGGGTGCCCGCAGCGCGGCGCGCCTGCCGGCAGCGGCGCCGCCATCCGGTAGCGGCAGGCCCCGCCGTCCGTCAGTCCTCGTCGATGGTCTTGAAGGATCTCCCCCACCGTTCGATCCGCGCCTGGTACGCCTCGTTGAAGCGAGGGTCCTTCCAGAAGGTCAGCAGGCGCAGTTCCTCTGCCGACCCGCTGTTGTCCAGCGCGTGGAAAACGCCGGCGGGAATGAAGATGACCTGATCCGGGCCGATGTCGACGACCCGCTCGTCGAGCCTGAGCTTGCCCCTTCCCGAGAGGATGTAGTAGATCTCGTCCGCCTCGTGTGCCGCGCCCGCCAGGGCGCAGCGCGGCTTGACCGTTCCGTGGTTGACCTGGATGGTGCCCTCGCGGCCGGTCAGCACGTGGTCCAGGATCATCCGCGAGTCGTACTCCGGGCCGAACGAGAGCGGCTTGACGCGGCAGACATCGACGATCACCGGCTCGAGCTTGTCCATGGCTTCGCCTCCGGCCCCGCCTAGCGGGGGGTCTTTCCGTACACCGCCTCGCGCAAGCCCTTGATGTAGCCGACCGCGAACAGGCGCGCCAGGGTCAGCTCGTCCTTGTATTCCGCGTCACCCATCTTGGGGTAGTGGTCGGGGCGCGCCACGCCTTCGTAGCCGATGTCGCGGTAGGCGCGCAGGCACTCCAGCATGTCGGTCTGGCCGTCGTCGTGGAAGGTCTCGACGAAATCGTCCGGCGTGCCCCGCACGTCCCGGAAGTGCACGAAGTGGATGCGACCCTGCTTGCCGAAGTCGCGGATCACCGCCGGCAGATCCCGGGTCATCAGCGCGAAGTTCCCCTGGCACACCGCGATGCCGTTGGCCGGGCTGGGCACCAGATCGAGCATGCGCTGGTAGTTCTCGATGCTGCTGATGATGCGCGCCACCCCGCGGATGGGCGACAGCGGCGGATCGTCCGGGTGCATGGCCATCATGACCCCCGCCTTCTCCGCCACCGGCACCACGCGCTCGAGGAAGTAGCGCAGGTTCGCCCATTGCTGCTCCGCGTCGATCGGCCCGTGCTCGGTCGGCCGGTCGCGGTCCGGCAGGTCGGCCAGGCGGAATGCCGAGGCGGTGGCGCCGCCGCGGGTGGGCACCGCGCGAGCGGTGCGCATGACGCCGAGGATGGGCATCCACATGCTGCACCACACCGGGATGTGCAGCGCACCCATGTGGCGCAGGAAGCGGCAGACCACGTCGATCTCCTCGTCGCGGCCGGGCAGGCCGAGCTTGATCTTCTCCATGGGCGGGCGGCCCTCGATGACCGCCACGTCCAGCCCGATGCGCTCGAAGCCGGCCTTGGCCCGCGCCAGCGCCGCGTACCCCCACGGCTGCTGGTCCTCGGGCGCGTTGGGCACCGTCTGCAGGGACGGGTAGTACACGGCGTGCTCGACACCGCACTGCTTCATCAGGGTCACCGTGAGGCTGGGCTCGGGAGCGGCGACATAGGCCAGCTTGATCATGGCAGGGTTCCTTTCGGCAGGGACGGAAGACGGACCGCGCCGCCGATGCCCGCGCCGACGGGCGAGAGGCGAGCGGCAGGCACAGTCACGAACGCGCGCCTGCCCGCGTCAAGACCCGCGGCGGCCCAGACCGCGCGGCGCAACGCGGGGGCGGCCGGCAGCCGCGTCGGCATCTCGCCTCGCGGCGGCCAGCAGCAGGCGAGACAGCCGGCGTCCCTCTGCGTATCTTGCCTCCCAACCCCAACGCGGAGAAGACCCGATGCACGACCATCTGACCGACCTGGTCGCCGCCCTCGACGCGGAGCGCATTCGCGCCGGCGCCATCCGCCTGCTCGCCGAGGTGGGCATGGCGGTGCCCGCGGCGCACGTGGCCCGTCGTCTGGAGGCAGCCGGTCTCGGCCTGGTGGCCGGTCGGCTGCGGCTGGACCCGGAGGTGGTGCAGGGATTCATGGAGCGACAGCGACAGCAGGCGGCGCAGATGGAACCGCCCGAGGAACCGCTGCGCCTCAGCGTCGGCTCGCACTGCCTGTACGAGTTCGACGGCGGCACGCAGCGGATCGAGCGGCTGACGGTGGCCCGGCTGGAGCGCGCCACGCGGCTGGTCGGCGCCCTCCAGCAGGAGGGAGTGCTCCACGGCGCCTACTGCCCCGGCGCGCCCGCAGACGTGCCGCCGCACGTGGCGCCGCTCTGGCAGCAGTTCGTGGGTGCCCGTTTCCTGCCCGCTCCACCGATCTACGCCTACTCGCCAGCCTACGTGCCGTACGCGGCAGCGATGGCCGCAGTCCTGGGCAAGGAATTGGGCGCCGGCGTCCATCCGATCAGTCCGCTGATCCTCGGCGGCGACGAACTCGACCTGGCCCTCCACTTGCTGGACCAGGGAAGCCTCGGCTCGGTGGGCGTGGGGCCCATGCCCGTGATGGGCGTGACCGCACCCCTCGACTGGGAGGCTGCCTGGGCCCAGGCCGTGGCGGAAGCCGTGGGCACGGCCGTCGCCCTGCGGGCCATGGGCGTGCCGCAGGTCACCGCGCGGGCGGCCCTGTACGTGGCCGACCTGCGCAACGGCGCCTTCGTTTTTGGCTCGCCCGAGCACGTGCTGATCACGCTGACCGAGGCCAAGGTGAACCGCGAACTGCTCGGCCTGGGACGACGCTCGGCCAAGGCCATCGATACCACCGCCAAGGAGCCGGGCGCGCAGGCCGCGATCGAGAAGACGGCACACACGCTGGCCGCCCTGCTGGCCGGATACCGCGCCCTGGACTGCGTGGCCAGTCTGGCCGTCGACGAGGTCTTCAGCGCGCAGCAGCTCTTCATCGACCTGGACATCGTGGCGCACTGCTGGCGCATCGTGCGGGGCGTCGAACCTCGGTTCTGCGAGGGCGACCCGGTGGCGCTCGTCCGCCAGGGGCTGGCGGCTCAGGAGTTCCTGACGGCCGAGGCCACCGTGGCGCGCTTCCGCGATTTCTACCATAGTCCACAGACCTTCGACCGCCGCGCCACCGGCGCCTGGCTCGCCGATCCCCAGCCGCAACTCGCCTGCGCCCAGGCCCTGGCCGAGGAGCGCATCCGCGACTACCGGTACGAGCTGGACGCCGACCGCCAGCGCGCCCTGCGGCAGATCATCGCCCGCGCGGAGGCCGAGCTGACGGGAGGTGCCGCCGGCGCCCACGCTGCCGGGTGACGCGGGTCGCCGCACGCGCTGCCGGCGCCGGCTGCTCGTCGCCGGCAGCGTGGCGGGTGGTGGAAGTGCGGCCGGGGCCCGCTGCCCTCGGCAGCCCCGCCGCGGCCTGGGGGCCGCGGCTTGCGCCGTTGCCGCCGAGAAGCGAGCTTGGCCGTGTGGCTCCCAGCAGCGACGAGAAGCTGCGGCCGCGCCCATCCGTGGCGGCCGACGCGAACATGGTCTGCCGAGCAGGCGCCGACCGGCGCGCGCCTGCCGTCCCTATCCGGGGGAGGAGGAGAAGAGATGAGCCTGCACGAGAAGAGCATCGAGCTGCTGAACCGCGCCGTCGCCGACGAGATCCAGGCGATTCACCAGTACATGTATTTCCATTTCCACTGCGACGACCAGGGCTACGATCCACTCTCGCTGCTGTTCCGGCGGATCGCCATCGAGGAGATGCTGCACGCCGAGCGCCTGGCCGAGCGCATTCTGTTCCTCAAGGGCGATGTGGTCATGGTGGCCTCGGGCCCGGTGCAGGCGATCCACGACGTGCACCAGATGCTGGACACCGCCATGGGCATGGAGCTGGGCGCCGTCCGCCTGTACAACCAGATGGCCAACGAGTGCGCGGCCAACGCCGACTCGGGCTCCAAGCAGGTCTTCGAGTCGCTGGTGGCCGACGAGGAGCGTCACTACGACCAGTTCGAGACGCTCAAGGAAAACGTGCAGCGGTTCGGCGAGCAGTTCCTGGCGCTGCAGTCCATGGAGCGCAGCCGCGCGCTGGCATCGGCCCCGGGGCCGGGCCCCTCGCCGGCCTAGCCCAGATCGGCCGTGCGGCGCCGGCCAGTGAGCCGGCGAACCGGCGGCGCCAGGACCTGAGGCTGCGGCGAGATGGCGGCTGGATGCGCCTCAGTTGCGTCCCGGCAGGCTGGACCAGGACAGGCCCCACTTGCCCGAGGCCGGACCCTGGGTTCCGCGCATCCAGGGCGCCTCGGCGAGCAGCGTGCGGACTCGCGGCGCGGTGAGCGCTGCCGCGCCGCCCAGCACGGCCGCCCGGCGGAAGAGGCTCTTGAGCTCCCACACGTTGCCGGGCCACGCGTAGGCGGCCAGCTCGCGCAGCGCCTCGCGGTCGACAGGTTCGTCGCCGCTGCCCATGCCGAACTGGCGGGCGAAATGCGCCGCCAGCAGCGGCAGGTCTTCCAGGCGCTCGCGCAAGGGCTCCAGGTGCACGGGCACGATCGCCAGCCGGTAGTACAGCTCGGGGCACACGAGCCCCTCGCGCGCCGCGCGCTGCAGGCTGCTCGTGGTGGAAGCTACCAGCCGCACGGGAGCCGCTGCCGCCTCGACCGCGGAGGGGCGCGGCAGGTGGTTCAGCAGCTCCTGCTGGACCACCAACGGCAACTGGCCGACCTCGTCCAGGAACAAGGTGCCGCCCCGGGCGTCGCGCAGCGCGCCGCCGACCCGCGGCGCCGACGCCGCCGCGTCGCCGCCGAGCAGGTACGGCACCCGCAGCCTGGCCGCGGGCGTGGGTCGCGGCAGATGGGCAGCCTCGCGAGCGTGGACGCGCGCGGGCCGGTCGCTGGCCCGCGGATCGCCGAACAGCACGCGCGCGGCCTGCGCCGGATGGAGTGCCCCGCAGTGGACCCGCACGAGCGGCCGCTCGCGACGCCCGCTGAGGGCGTGCAGCGTCCGCGCCGCCAGGTAGCGGCCCGTGCCGGGTTCGCCGCTGATCAGCAGGGGCAGCTCGGTCGGCGCTGCTTCGCGGATCTGCTCATGGGCCAACCGCACCCCGCTGCTGGTGCCCACCCACTCCGGTTCTCCCAACTGCGCTCCTCTACGGCCTGGGGCGCCGCACGCGCGGGTGCAGGCCCGCACCACCAAGCTGCTGCTTCACCTCGTTACCCGCCGGCCGGCAACGGGCTCAAAAATACAGCATCCAGGCGAGCATTCCAAGCATCTGGCCCGGGCGCGCGGCGACAGCAGGCCCAGACTCGCGCGTTGCTCGCCCGCTTGCTGCGCTCCGTGCTCTTCGCTAGATTGGCGCGCATCATCCTGCGAAAGGCAACCCCATGAAGACCGCCAAGTTCTACCCGTTCCCGCACAGTCCCACGCCCGACAGCTGCTGGTCGCTGTCCACCGGCCCGGACGGGCGCATCTACGCCGCTTCCTGCTGCGAAGGAGTGCCCGGCGGTGGCGTGTTCATCGTCCGGTACAACGACGAGACGGATCGCCTGGACACCATTGTCGACGTGGCCGAGGCGGTCGGCGAGCCCCTGCACTCGGGCCGGGCCACCCAGTGCAAGATCCACTACAGCTTCTGCGCCTCGCCGGCCACGGGGCTGCTGTACGCGGCCACTCACCTCAGCGCCCCGGGCTATGGCCAGTTGGCCTACTCGCCGTGGGCCGACTGGAAGGACGAGCAGCAGTCCTTCCCCCACTCCACCCTGCTGGTATGGGACACGGCCAAGGACGAGGTCGCGTGGACCAGCGTGTTCATCCCCCGCGAAGGCTGCCGCTGCCTGGCTCTGGACGAGGAGCGCGGCCTGCTGTACGCCATTTCCTACATGCGCGACCACTTCTGGATCTACGACCTGGAGAAGCGCAGCATCCGTTCGCTGGGCCGGCTGGGCTCGATCAACTCCCAGGCCATCTTCCTCGATCGCCAGGGACGCGTGTTCACCAGCAACGGCGACGGCCAGCTGGTACGGTATTCGCCGCACACCGGCCGGCTGGAGGAGATCCCCGTGTACGTGCCGCACGGCGCGGGCCTGACCAGCTGGCATGCGGTGATGTACGACGTCGTGGCCTCGCCTGCCGGGGACTGCGTGTACGGAGTGCCGTGGGACGCGGACCCGCACCTGTTCCGCTACTGGCCCGAGGAGGGGCCGTACGGGCGCATGGAGGACCTGGGCCCCGTGCACCAGGATCGCGATCGCACGCTGCCCATCTCGTTCTACACGGACCACTGCGGCGGCCTGGTGTTCGGGGCCGACGGCATGCTCTACTACGTCGCCTCGCGGTGGCCGGAGGGCGAGGAGGCGACCTTCACGACCCAGACCAGGACCGAGGGAGTCGTCGTGCAGTACGACACCGCGACCGGCGAGAAGAGGGACTTCGCCCGCGTGGTGGGTCACCCTGGCGGCCAGGGGCACTATGTGTCGCGCGGCGGCCGCGACCGCTTCGGCAACCTCTTCTTCGGCCAGGTGCCCCGGCCCACCCCGGCGGGAATCTCGCGGCTGGAGATGGGCGCCGAGGGCAAGGATCTGCACCAGCCGGTGCGGACGTGGGGCTGAGGCTGAGACGACCAGACGCAACCATGAGACCAGGCGAAAGGTGACCCGATGGCCGCAGAGATCAGCTGGCACAGTCTGAGGGAATTCACGCGCGAGGGGTTGATGGTCGCCATGCCGCTGTGCTTTCCGGGGCAGTCGGTGCCGCCCCCAGCCGGCGAGACCGCCACCAAGGTCATGGCGCTGAATGGCGCAACCGATACCCTGTATCTCGGCACCGCAGGCGAGCGAGCGCACCTGCTGGCTGCCTTCATCCACCAGGATACCGGCGTCGTTCACGACCTGGGGGTGGTACCGGAGGCCACCTCGGTGGATGCTCTCAGCGTCCTCGGCGAGGACGTGCGCTTCATCGCCTCCGGCCCTGCCGGCAGCGCCCTGTTCGCCGCGCGGCGCAGTCTGGCCAGCTTCCTGATCCAGGAATGGGGCCTGCGCCGCTGGCCTTTCGAGAAGGTCGGTCCGGTGCTGCCCGGCAAGGCTGTCGCGCACGCGCTGGTCAGCGCCGACGGCGCTTCGTTCGTGGGCGTGGCGGCCGAAAGCGCCGAGCTGTTCCGCACCGACACGCGGACGGCGCGTACCGCGGTGCTGGGGCAACTGGACCAGCGCGGCAAGGTGGGGCACCGCCTGGCGATGGACCGCGCCGGGCGCGTGTGGGGCAGTTGCGGCAACGCCCGCCTGTGGGTGCTGGAACCCGGGGCCGAACAGGCTGCCCGCCTGCCGTTGGTCATCCCGTGCGCCGCCGGCCGCGAACAGCACACGCAGGTGTCGGCGTGGGCTCTGGATCCGGTGACCGGCATGCTGTACGGAGGGACCCGTCCGGACGGATTCCTGTTCAGGCTCGACCCGGAGTCGCGCGAGCTCGTCGGCCTGGGCAAGCCCTGCCGCCAGGATCTGATCACCTGTCTGACCGTGGGTCACGACGGGCGCGTGTTCGGCATGGCAGGCACGGCCGAGGACATCGGCCACTTCTTCTGCTACGACCCGCAGAGCGGGGCCATGCTGGATCTGGGCATCCCCGTGTCCACCCTGACGACCCGCCAGTATGGCTACCACTTCGCCTGCGCCGTGACGGGCGTCGATGGCGAGATGTACTTCGGCCAGTTCGAGCGGGTCAACTACCTGTGGCTGTATTTCCCCGCCGTGCCCCGCCGCAGCACCCCGGCACCGGCGCCGGCGCGGAGCTGAGGTGAGCTGAGCGCGAGATGGGGGAGATCGCCGACGCGGGGCAGGCGCCCACCCTGCCGCGCCCCGAGGACCTGCGCATCGGCACACTGGGCAAGTGCGCCGTGGCCTCGCCGTTCGCGGGACGCGGCAAGGAATTCGTCACCGACCGCGACCGCGTCCTGGTCTGTTCGGACGCCGCCAGCGCCGAACGGGCGCTGGCCGCCGGCCGCTCGCTGCCCAGCTTCGAGGCAGCCGGCCCGCGCGCCCGGATCTTCTTCGCGCCCGACGACACGAGCTGCGGCATCGTCACCTGCGGCGGCCTGTGCCCCGGCCTCAACGACGTCATCCGCTCCATCGTCCTGACGCTCAACCACGGGTACGGCGTCCGGCGCGTCCTGGGGTTCTGCTACGGGTACGCCGGCCTGTCCGCCAACAGGTTCCGTGAGCCCCTGCTGCTCGACCCCGGCATGGTGGAGAGCATCCACACCCGGGGCGGCACGCTGCTGGGAACCTCGCGCGGGCCGCAGGACCTGGGCGAGATGGTGGACACCCTGGTGAACTGGCGCGTCAGCATCCTGTTCTGCGTCGGCGGCGACGGCACGCTGCGAGGCGCTTCGGCGCTGGCCGGCGAGCTCGCCAGGCGGAAGCTGAGGATCGCCGTCATCGGCGTCCCCAAGACCATCGACAACGACCTGGCGTGGATCGAGCGCAGCTTCGGCTTCTCCACCGCGGTGGGCGAGGCGCGCGAGGTGATCTACGCCGCCCATGCCGAGGCGCAGGCGGCCTGGAACGGCATCGGCCTGGTCAAGCTGATGGGCAGGCGGTCAGGGTTCATCGCCGCCTACGCCACCCTGGCCAGCGGCGACGTCAACTACTGCCTGGTACCCGAGGTGCCCTTCTCCCTGGACGGCGGTCTGCTGGACGTGCTCTGCCAGCGCCTTTCCAGCCGCCACCACGCCGTGATCGTGGTCGCCGAGGGTGCCGGCCAGGAGCACATCCAGGCCAGGAACGAGGCAGGACGGGACGCTTCGGGCAACGTGCAGCTCAGGGAGATCGGGCTGTTCCTGCGCGATCGCATCGCGCAGCACATGCGCCGGCGCGGCATCCCCGTTTCGATCAAGTACATCGATCCGAGCTACACGATCCGCAGCCTGCCAGCCAACTCCATGGACTCCAGCTTCTGCCTCATCCTCGGCCAGCACGCGGTGCACGCCGGCATGGCGGGCCGCACCGACATGCTCGTGGGGTACTGGAACGGCCGCTTCACCCACGTGCCGATCGCCCTGGCCACCGCGCACCGCAAGCAGCTGGATCCCGACGGCGAGGTGTGGCAGCGGGTTCTCGGCGCCACGGGCCAGCCCTCGCGTCTGTAGGCGCCACGCCTCCGGGACGGGCGCGCTCCTGCCATGCCACATCGCTGGCCCCGCGCGTGCCCGCTGCTGCCGCAGAACGGCACCGAGGGGCAATCGCCTCGCAGCGACTGCCCCTCGGTCGTCAGCGCGGTGCTGCCGCGGACCTTCGGTCTAGAGGGCGACCACGTCCTCGGCCGCCGGGCCCTTCTGACCCTGGACCACGGTGAACTCCACCTCCTGACCGTCGGCCAGGGTGCGGAAGCCTTCGGCGCGGATGGCCGTGTGATGGACGAACACGTCCGAGCCACTGGCACGCTGGATGAAGCCGTAGCCCTTGGCATCGTTGAACCACTTCACGGTCCCCCTCTCGCGTTCTGCCATTTCTCTACTGTCCTCTCCCTGACAGGGTTTCCGTTGACACAGAGCGTTCCGGACGACTGCGGGTAGGGTTCGACTACTTCGGGCTCGCGGAGACGACTACACGGGGTAGGGTCGTGCTTCGGCCTTAGGTAGGATCCACTCTCTCTGGAACGACTGCCAACCGATGGCCCAGTCGACCTCGTTGCCGGCTGAGCGGTCAACAAGATAACGAACCAACGCCGCGGCGCAATCCCCTGGCGAGGGAACGGCACAAAAAAAACGCGGACTCGAGCCCGGCGACCCGACGCCGGAGCCGGCCGCGCCCGGCCGGCCGGCGGGCATCACAGCAGCGAGCCCAGGCTGCCGACGAGCACCGCACCCAGGACCAGGGCCAGATCGAGGCCGCCGAGGGGAATGAGCGCCAGAGTGCCGGTC
>CAZPXM010000046.1:8245-24764 GCA_964591015.1 uncultured Gemmatimonadaceae bacterium | reverse complement strand
TCCTGGACAGCCTCGCGGCCTCGCGGTCTGGCGCACGGCCGGTCGCGCCGCCGGCAGTCCGCAGGCGCACGCGCCGGCCACCCGCACTCGCCGGAGGGCAGACATGGACCGCTCGCCGAGCATCTTCTTCATGGCTCCGCCAGGCCAGCTGCAGGACTGGTTCTGGCGCGGCCGGTCGCGGCAACGCGCCGCCGAACTGGGCTATCGCGTGCGCCTGAACGATCGTCCGGGGCCCATGGCGGCCGGCGCCTGGGCCGAGCTGCTGGTCGGGGTGGAGGCGCTGCTGACCACGTGGGGATCCCCACGCCTGGATGCCGCGGTGCTGGCCCGGAACGACACGCTGCGCATCGTCGGGCACGTGGGCGGCTCGGTGGCTGGCATCGTCTCGCCGGAGCTGTTCGCGCGCGGCGTGCGAGTGTGCACGGCCAATCCGCTGATGGCGCGCAGCGTGGCGGAGTGGTCGCTCATGATGACGCTGGTCGGCCTGCGGCGCCTGCTGCGCTACGCCCAGTTCGGCGCGGCCGGCCGGCCGCTGAACTGGGAGGCGCGGCAGGTCAACCTGGTCCCGCAGGAAGCGGTCATCGGCATCTGGGGTTGGGGGGACGTGGCGCGGTGGCTCGTCCGCCTGCTGGAGCCGCTGCAGCCGCAGCAGATCCTCGTGCACGACGAGTTCCTGACGCCGGCCGCCGCAGCCGCGTCCGGGGTCGTCGCCGTCGACCTGGACGAGCTGTGCGCGCGCGCGGACGTGGTCCACTGCCTGGCGGCGCTGACCGCGGCCAACAAGGGGCGCGTCGGCGCGCGGCAGCTGGCGGCGCTGCGCGACGACGCAGTGCTGATCAACTGCGGCCGGGCAGCCCTCGTCCAGGAGGAGGCGCTCGTCGCGGCGCTGCGGGCGGGCCGATTCACGGCGATCATGGATGTGTTCGAGGAGGAGCCGCTGGCCGCCGACCATCCCTACCGGTCCATGCCCAACGTGATCCTCACGCCGCACAACGCAGGGTTCGGACGCGACGAGCACTACCTGGCAGCCATGCTGGACGAGTTCGACCGGTTCTTCTCGGGTAGACCCCTGGAGCTGGAGGTCAGCCGCGAACGCGCGCTGGCGATGACGGACGCCAGCCTGATGCGCCAGCGCGGATGAGGCAGGCCGCACCCCGCGGCCGGTCGGATTCGCCGGCGCGCTGGCCGCCCGGGCCGGCGGTGGCCGGCACCTGCAGGGCGCCGCGCCGACGGCCGGCCCCGTCGGGGGTGGGTTCGGCGGCCGGCGGTGCGGGTTCACGGCCCGAGGGGATGCGGCACGAGCGTCGCCGTGGTGATCCGCTGCGGCACCGTGGCGGTCGCCAGGGCAGCGGCGTAGCCGTTGCCAGGGGCCAGATCGCCCAGGTACCAGCCGGCGTGCTCCGGGCGCTCGGGCCGGCGCAGCCGCACCGGGTCCTGGGTCCGCACCGAGACGGCGAAGCTCTGCAGCGGCGTGCGCAGCCCGGTGCCCATGCATTTCAGGTACGCTTCCTTGCGCGTCCAGCAGGCGAAGAACGCCTCCGGCAGGTCCTCGTCGTCCAGACTGAGCAGGTCGTCGGCCTCTTCGCGAGCGAAGAAGCGGGAGGCCAGGGCCCGGTAGGGGGCGGGCCGGATCCGCTCGACGTCGACGCCGATCTCGGTGTCCCACCCCACGGCGATGAGCGCCACTCCGGCCGAGTCCGAGACGTTGAAACGGAGCCCGGCTGGCTGTCCGTCCGGCATGAGGAGGTAGGGCTTGCCGTAGGCAGCCGCAGCCAGCCGCAGGGCAGCCGGGTCTGCGCCCAGGGCGCTGCCCAGCACGCGGCGCAGCACGCCGCCGATGACGGCGGCCCGATCGCGGTGGCGGGCGAACCGGTAGCGATCGACCCGGTGGCGCTCCGCCGGGGCGAGGCAGGCGCGCAGCGCCTCGAGCTGCGGCATCCAGTCCTCGACGGCGATCTGCCAGACCTGGACGACGCCTGGCGCGGGCGGCGTGGGCGTGGGCTGGGGCGGCCAGAAGTGCATCTGGGCATGGAGAGCTGAGGGGTGCGCTGCGGCTCGCAGGACCGCCGGTGGTCCGGGCCCGGCAATCTAGGCTCCTGTGCGGCTCGCGTCGACCGCCCGGCAGTCCGGCTTGACGCCGCCGGGCCGGCGGTCTTCGTTACCTCGCCCTTCGTTGCCAGTCCGCGCGCAAGCACGAAAGCAGAGGAAGCCATGGCGGCCAGCAGCAGCGAGATGCGCTCGACGCGGGTCGAGCGCCTGGCGGACGGCGTGTGGCGCGTCCGCTTCGGCGTGCCGGAGCCGTTCACCCCGCACGCGCTGCGCGAGCGCCCCCCTGCGTGGGACCGACTGGCACGGCTGCCGCCGGCCCCCCCGCTCCCTTTCCGCCTGCAGGACATCGCTTGCGACGTGCGTCCCGCGCGCACCGTGGTGCGCGTGCCGGCCGATCCGCCCGAGGCGAGCGTGTACGGCTTCGGGCTGGACCCGGGCGCCTTCCAGCAGCAGGGACTGCGCAAGTGGCTGGCGGTGTCCGCCCAGGTGATCGGCCGGACCGGGGCGAGCCACGGGCCGGTGCCCTTCTATGTCAGCACGCGCGGGTACGGGGTGTACGTGGACACGGCCCGCGTGCCCTTCGTGCATGTCGGCCGCCTGGTGCCGGCGCCCGCGGCCGGATCGCCGGCAGCAGGCCCGGAAGCGCCGGCTGCCGGCGGCGGCGCCCCGGCTCGGCACGTGGTGTTCGACCTGCCCGGCAACTCCTCCGGCGTGGACGTGTTCGTCTTTGGCGGCCCCACCCTTCGCGAGGCCGTCCAGCGCTTCAACCTGTTCGCCGGGGGCGGCTGTCTGCCGCCCATGTGGGGCCTGGGGCTCAAGTACCGCGCGCACAGCCACGCGGATCAGCAGGAAGTGGGGCGGCTGGCCCGCTCCTTCCGCGACCGCGACGTCCCTTGCGACATGCTGGGCCTGGAGCCGGGCTGGCAGACGCACGCCTATTCCTGCTCGCTGGTCTGGTCGCTGGAGCGATTCCCCGAACCGGACGCCCTCGTCGGCGAGCTGGCCGCGGCTGGCTTCCGGCTCAACCTGTGGGAGCACGCCTACATCCATCCCAGCTCGCCGCTGTGGGCGGCTCTGCGCGATCGCTGCGGCGACTATCTGGTGTGGGACGGACTGGTCGTGGATTTCGCCGACCCGGAGGCGGCGCGCCGCTTCGGCGACTATCACGCCGAGCGTTTCGTCGAGCGCGGCGTGACCGGCTTCAAGTGCGACGAGTGCGACCGCCAGGAGATCCGCGACGTCGAGCCCTTCAACTTCCCGTACTGCAGCCGGTTCCCGTCCGGGATCGACGGCGACCAGATGGCGCAGTTGTACGGGTACCTGTACCAGCGCTCGCTCCATGCGGCGTTCCGGCGGCGCGGCCGGCGCACCTGGGGCGACGTGCGGGCCACCACCGCCCTGGCCGCGCCGCTACCGTTCTGCCTCTACAGCGACGCGTACGAGTTCGGCGAGTACCTGCGCCAGCTGGTCAACGCCTCGTTCGCCGGGCTGCTGTGGTCGCCCGAGGTGCGGGACGCCGCCACGGTCGGCGAGCTGCTGAACCGGGTCGGCATGGCAGCCCTGGCGCCGCAGATGTGTCTGAATCTCTGGTTCATGCCGCACCCGGTCTGGGAGCAGTACGACGCGGCCAAGAACCAGGCCCACGAGCTGCTGCCGGCGCCCGAGCAGGAGTTCCTGCTGGGTCGGCTCCGCGAGATCGCCCGCCAGCGCATGGCCCTGCTGCCCTACCTGTACTCCTGCTTCTTCCGGTACTGGGACGCGGGGCTGCCGCCGGTGCGAGCGCTGGTGCTGGAGTTTCCCGACGACCCGCACGTTCGCGCCATCGACGACCAGTACCTGTTCGGCGACCTGCTCATGGCGGCGCCGCTGGTGGGCGCGGCGGCGCGGCGCGCGGTGCGCTTCCCGGCCGCCTGCGACTGGTTCGATTTCCGCACCGGCGCCCGGCACGCGGCCGGCAGCCTCGCCGAGGTGTGCAGCCGGCCCGGGGACGTGCCGCTGTTCGTGCGGGACCAGTGCCTGCTGCCCGTGGCGGCGCCCGTGGGGTGCGTGACCGCCGAGACCGTGTTCGAGCTGACGGTCCGGGTGTACGGCACGCAGCCGCAGCCGTTCGTGCTCTACGAGGACGACGGGGAGACCGACGCGCACGAGCGAGGCGAGAGCAATCGGGTGGAGTTGAGCTGGGCGGCAGGCGAGGGCTGCGTGCGCCGGCGCGGCGGCTTTGGTGGCGCGCGCTACCGGATCGCCGGCTGGGAACGGATGGACCGCGGGACGAGCTGAGGGGGACGACCGCGCGTGCCCGCAGCGAGCGCGCGGGGGGAGGGATGCACGGATGGACGTGTCGATGTACGAGGACCTCAACTACCGGGCGCGTCAGGTGCTGCACTACCTGGATCGCAACCCGGACGAGCGCGAGGGCTGGATGCCCCACTTCGGCGGCACGATCGTCGGTGGCGCACCGGCGTACCACCACAGCGAGTGGGACGCGTGCGACGTCGGCTGGCGCATGGTCGAGGCGTACCTGCTGGTGCGGCAGATTCTCGGCCAGAAAGAGCCCGAGGAGCCGGAGCGCCGGCTGCGCGCCTTCGTCCTGCGAACGGTGCGGGACGACGGGCTCTCCTACCGACTCGCGCGTCCCTGGTCGCAGCCCCATGCGTGGATGTGGGACCACGGTCGCGCCCTGCTGGCCCTGGCGGCCTGGCTGCGCTTCGAGCCGGACGATCGCGTGGCGGCGCTGGCCCGCCGCATGGTGGCGGGGCTGGCGGCGATCGCCCGGCGCGAGGCGGACGGCGACCGCTGGTTCTTCCCGGCGGAGAACTGGACGGGCACGGCGTGGGGAGACACGGTGTACGGCCATCCGCCGACGGGCGCGCCGATCGAGGGCATGGTGGAGCTGGCGGAACTGCTCGGCGACCGCGGTGTGCTGGATGCGGCCGGGCACTTCGTGCGCTGGGTGCGCGCGGCCCGACCGCCCCTGTTCGCCGCGGACGGCACGGTGGTGCGCCGCGGCGGCGGGCCGCTGCCCTACCAGTTCACGCACCTCCATTCGCGCCTGAGCATCGCCAACGGGCTGCTCGAGTACGCGTGGGCCACGGGCGACGCGCTCCTCCACGAGTGGGCTGAGCGCGCGTACGCGCACGTCCGCGACGGGCTGGCCAGTTCGTTCGGCTTCGTGCCCGAGAGCCTGGAGAGCGGCCCGGATCTGGGTCCCAAGGCCCGCGCCGAGAACTGCGCGGTCGTCGACATGATGCAGGGGGCAGCGATCCTGGCAGCGCACGGCCATCCGGAGGAGAGGTCCACGCTGTTCCGCTACGGCCTGAACCAGCTCTTCGCCCACCAGATCCTCGACTTCGCGCCGCTGCGGCACCTCATGGCGTCGAGCCCGCCAGCGGCCGCGGCGGCCGGCTCGTCTTCCCATGGGCTGCCGGAGCGCTTCCTGGGCTGCTTCACGGGGTGCACGCATGTCAACGAGCTGGTCGTGGACGCCAGCAGGCCGTTCGCCGGGCCCGCGCAACTGGTGGATGCCAGCGGCTGCTGCAGCCCCTCTGGCGCCAAGGGCCTGTGGTTGCTGTGGAAAGAGGCGATCCGCCGCGAGGCAGAGACGGTCCGGGTGGACGCGTGGGTGACGCTGGAGAATCCGGACGTGCGGGTGGTCTGCGCCGAGCCAGCGCGCGGGGAGTTGCGCCTCCAGATGAAGCGGCCCTGCCAGGAGCTGCTGCTGGCGGTGCCGGAGGGCGTGGAGGAGCCAGCGGTGAGCGGGACGCCGGCAGCCCCCGAGGAGGGAGGCGTGCTGCGCTGCGGACCACAGCGGCAGGGAAACGAGGTGCGCGTGGAGTACCGCCTGGCCGAGCGCACGAGCCGCGAACGGGTGGCTGGCGCCGACTACACCATCCGCTGGCGCGGGCCGCGCGTCGTGGCGGTCGATCCGCCCGCGCAGCACTGCCGCCACTACTGGTGGCGCCAGCGGGGTGGCTGGCGCCAGAATGCCGGCCGCGGCGCCGGCCGCAGCGACCCGGAGACGAGAGCGGACGAGACATGCTGACCGACCGGAAGATCGTTGGCAAGCTGGAGAAGATCGAGGCGCGGTACGAGGCGCTGCGCTTCGTCGCGGTCGCCGAGGTGCCCATGGAGATCGGCGAGACGCGCGCGCATTGCCGCAGCGAGCCGGCGGACCTGGACTGGCGTCCCTGTCCGCCGGGCACGGCGTGGGGCGACGACTGGATGACCGCCTGGTTCCGCGGGACGGTGACCTTGCCGGACGATTGCCACGGCCAGCGCGTCTTCGTGCGCATTCGCACCGGCGGCGAGCAGCTGCTGTGGGTGGATGGCCAGTGCCGCGGGTGCCACGAGGTGGAGCTGCTCGCCCTCGAGGGCCGCGGCGGGCGCCAGTACCGGCTGGCCGTCGAGGCGTACGCCGGCCATTCCTTCCCCGGCACCCAGCCGGACGAGAGCGGCGTCACGGTGGCGCCGGGTGCGCGCCGCTTCGGCGGCGGGCAGCTCGTGCGCGAGCGGGAGCTGGTCACCGCCTTCGTGTACGATCTGCGGGTGCTGCGCCAGTTGCTGTCCGCCCTGGACGACAACAGCCTGCGGCGGCACCGCGTGCTGGCCGGCCTGGCGCAGGTGTTCGCCGCGGTGGATGCCATGCCGGCCGAGCAGCCCGAGAGCCAGTGGCTGGACGGGCTCGTCGCGGCGCGTGCCGCGATGGCGCCGCTGCTGGCGGCCCGCAACGGTACGACCGCGCCGTGGTTCGCCCTGATCGGCCACTCGCACATCGATACGGCCTGGCTGTGGCCGTTGGCGGAGACCTGGCGCAAGTGCGCCCGCACCTTCTCCTCGGTGCTGAACCTGATGGAGCAGTATCCCGAGTTCCTGTTCGTCCAGAGCACGCCCTGCCACGCGTGGATGATGCGACAGGAGTACCCCGAGCTCTTCGCGCGCCTGCAGGCCCGGGTGCGCGAGGGCAGGTGGGAGCCCAATGGGGCGATGTGGGTGGAGCCGGACACCAACCTGCCCGGCGGCGAGTCGCTGGTGCGGCAGCTCGTCCTGGGCCAGCAGGCGACGCGCGAGATGTTCGGCTACACCGCGGACACCCTCTGGCTGCCCGATGTGTTCGGGTACTCGGCCGCCCTGCCGCAACTGCTGCGCCTGAGCGGCGTGGAGTTCTTCTGCACGTCCAAGATCGCCTGGAACGACACCACCCGCTTCCCGCACCAGATGTTCGTTTGGAGAGGCATCGACGGCAGTTCCGTGCTGGCCCACTTCCACAGCATCCACTGCTGGCCAGACCCACAGACGCTCGCCGCGCAGTGGCAGGACGTGCCGCACAAGGAAGTGCAGGACCGCCGGCTGTGTCCGTTCGGCTACGGCGACGGCGGCGGCGGACCGCAGGCCGAGATGCTGGAAGTCGCCCGGCGGGTGGCCGACCTGGAGGGCTGCCCGCGCACGCGGTACATGCGCGTGGGCGACTTCATGCGGCGCGCCCGGGAAGAGCTGCGCGACCTGGCGGAGTGGCAGGGCGAGCTGTACCTCGAGTTGCACCGCGGCACCTTGACCTCGGTGGCGCGCCTCAAGGCGGGCCATCGGCGCGCGGAGTGGGCGCTGCGCGAGGCGGAATTCCTGAGCACGCTGGCGGCGCTGCGCGGCGGCAGGTACCCGCGAGAGGAGCTCGCCGAGGCCTGGCGGAGCCTGCTGACCCGCCAGTTCCACGACATCCTGCCGGGATCGTCCATCGCCGAGGTCAACGACGAGGCCATCGAGGCCTTCGCCCGGTGCCGCGCTGGAGCCGAGCAGCTCTGTCAGGCAGCACTCGCGCGCCTGGGGGGCCGCCCGCCTGGGTCGGGGACAGCGCCGGCAGGGAGCGCCGCGCCGCCAGGCCTGCGCGTGCTGGTGGCCAACAGCCTGAGCTGGCAGCGAGGCGCGCCGCTGGAGCTGGCGGGCCTGCCTGCCGGGGTGCGCCCCGCGGATCCGCAGGTCCAGGCCCAGTGGGTGGAGACGGTGGACGGTCGCCGGCACCTGGCAGTGGCCGGGTGGTCGGTGCCGCCGCTCGGCACCGCGGTGCTCGCTCTGGAGCCTGGCGAGCCGGCGCCGGGTGGCGGGATCTTTGCCTTTGCCGGGGATGCGTTGCAGACCCCACACGCCCGCGTCGAGTTCGACAGCCAGGGGCGCATCCGCTCGTTCGTCGATCTGGCGGCGCAGCGCCAGCTGGTGCCGTCGGGCGGGCTGCTCAACGCCTTCCTGTTGGGCGAGGACGTGCCGGAAGCCTGGGACAACTGGGACATCGACAGCGACCAGCGCCTGAAGATGCGGCCCGCCGGCGAGCTCGTGCGCCGCGAGGTGGTGGCGCAGGGACCGCTGCAGTTCCGCCTGCGCTGCGAGTACCGGCTGGGCAGCGCCTCGCGCCTGTGGCAGGACATGGTCTTCCATGCCGGTTCGCCGCGCGTGGACTTCCAGACGCGGCTGGTCTGGGCGGAGCGGCGCCGGCTGCTGAAGGCGGTGTTCGATCTGGACGTGCTGGCGGAGACCGCGCGGCACGAGATCCAGTACGGGCATCTGGAGCGGCCGGTGCACTGGAATCTGCCCCAGGACCGGGCCCGGTTCGAGGTGTGCTGCCACAAGTGGACCGATCTGGCGGACAACGGGTTCGGCGTGGCGCTGCTCAACGACGCCAAGTACGGAGTCAGCGCGCACCGCGGCCGGCTCGGGCTGACGCTGCTCAAGTCGGGCGTGCACCCCGACCCGCGCGGCGACGCGGGCGAGCATGTGTTCACCTACTCGCTGCTGCCGCACGCGGGCGGGTTCTCGGTCGCCGCGGTCGTGCGCCCGGCGTACGAGCTGAACTGCCCGCTCGCGCTGTGCCTGGCCGACGCCGGGGCCCAGGGCAGCGCGAGCCTGCTGGCCGTGGACGCTCCCGAGGTGATCGTCGAGTGCGTCAAGTGGGCGGAGGCGGGCCAGGCCTTCGTCGTGCGCCTGTACGAGGCGGGGAAGGCAGCGTGTCGGTGCCGCGTGCGGTTCGGGGTGCCGGTGCGCGCGGTGGCACAGACCGATCTGCTCGAGGAAGCGCCGGTGGCCGTGCCGGTGCGGGACCAGGCGGTGGAGCTGGATTTCCGCGCCTTCGAAGTGAAGACGCTCAGGATCGAGGTGTGAGCGCGGCGCGCGGCGATGCCGGCAACCACCGCGCCGCGCGCGCCGCCGCTGTCGCGGCTCTTCTCCGGAGGTCGGGCACATGCGCGCATCACTGCTGCAGGCGGGTCGCAGCGATTTCCATGTCCACACCGCCTCGAGCCCCGACGCGGCGCGCGACTGCACGCTGGAGAACGTGGCGGCGGTGGCCGCCGGTCTGGGGCTGCGCGAGATCGGGGTGGCCGACCACGTGCAGGCCAACGGCGAGCGCGAGCCGGGCCAGAGCTGGCAGTGCACCGACCTGGAAGCCTTTGCCGCGCGCTGCCGGCGCGTGCGCGAGGAGCCGTGGCCGGTGCGGCTGCTGTCGGGCTGGGAGGTGGACTACTACGCGAGTGGGCAGTACTCGTTCCACCCCGACGAGCATCTGCCGCTGCTGGACTACGTGCTGCTGGGCCATCACAGCTTCGGCGCCATGGCCGCCGAGTCTCCCGCGCGCATCGCGGCGTACCTGCTGCGCATCACCATGGCGATGGCCGTGGAGCCCTACGCCGACATCGTCGCGCACCCCTTCTACTTCGTGCCGCCGGCGGCGCGGCACGGCCAGGTCCTCGCGTGCCTGGCCGACGCCCAGCTCGCGGAGGTCTTCGCGGCGATGCGGGAGCACGGCAAGGCCGCGGAGATCACCGCCTACCAGTTCAGCGCGGACCTGCGCGGCGTGGAGCAGATGAAGCGCGTGTACAGCGTGGCCCGGCAGGCCGGGGTGAAGTTCACGCTGGACAGCGACGCGCACCGGCTGTGGGACGTGGGCGACGGCCTGCGGTGCCTGTACGTGCTCCAGGAGCTGGGGTTCGCGGACGAGGACTTCGTCGACTACGCCGGGCTGCGGCGGCTGCGCGAGGGGTGCCGGTGTTGAGGGGGGCGGCGCGCCCTCGCCCGGTGCGGACGCTGGCGAGTCCGGCCTTTCGCCGACTGATGGCCTCCACGGTGGCCGCGTATGCGGCGCGGTTCCTCGACATGACCGCGCTGTCGTGGCTGGTCGTGCAGCTCACTCCCGAGCCGCTGCCCGTGGCGCTGCTGAGCTTCTTTCGCTTCATCCCGTACCTGGCCGCCGGGCCCCTGGCCGGCCCGCTGGCCGACCGGTTCCCGCGGACACACATCGTCCGGTGGTCGCAGTGGGGGCTGGCCGGTCTGGCGGTCGCTCTGGCCGGGCTGCTGGCCTGCGGGACGCTCCAGTTGTGGCACGCTTACCTGTACTCGCTGGGACAGGGGGTCCTGTACGTGCTGGACTTCGCGGCCCGGCGCTCCTACATGGCGGCCACAGTGGGCCCGGCGCGCGTGACCGCGGCCGTGTCCATCGACATGCTGGCGATGACCGCGGCGCGCATCCTCTTCGCCACCGGCAGCGGTCTGGCGCTGGAAGCCGCGGGGCCGAGCTGGGTGTTCGTCGGCCTGGCTGTGCTGGCGCTGCTCTCCGCGCAGCTCGCCGGCCGCCTGCCGCCGCTGTCCGCCAGCGGCTCTGCCCGGCGCGAGTCTTTCGGCGAGTCGGTCCGGGGCGGCGTGCGCTTCGCGCGCAACGACCGCCTCGTGCTGGGCGGACTGGCCCTGGTGGCCCTGGCGAACCTGACCGCCTTCGCGTACGAACCCGTGGTGCCGGCCGTGGCGGAGGAGGTGTTCGGCGCGGGACCGATCCTCTTCGGGATCTATCTGTCCGCCACGGGCATCGGTTCGCTGGCGACCAGCCTGTGGCTGGCGACGGCCCGCGCCCAGCTTTGCCGACCCGGACTGGTGGCGCTCGCGGCGGCGGCCGGCCTGCACGGGCTGCAGATCGCCTTCTCGTGCGCGCAATCGCTGGCGGCGTCCCTGGCCCTGCTGATCGTCATCGGCGCCGTGGGCATGGCGTTCAGCATCGCGCACTCCAGCCTGTTCCTGCTGGCCGCGCCGGACGGCCTCCGCGGCCGCGTGCTCGGCCTCCAGTCGCTGATGATCGGGACGTTTCCGCTGAGCAGTCTGATCGTCGGCTGGCTGGGCAACCAGCTCGGCGTCCTGGCTGCCGTGCGCGTCGTGGCGCTGGGGGGGCTGGCGTGGGTGGTGCTGCTGGGGTGGCGCCTGCCGGAGCTGCGCCGCCGGATCGAGTGAGCCCGGCAGGCGCGTGCCGTTCGCTGCCGTCCGCCGTGCGTCAAGCCTGGCGGGCGCGCTCGCGCCCGCGCGTCCCTCCCGCGCGTCCCTGCGGAGCGCCCGCGTTGCTCACACCCGCGCGATGAGCGGATCGTCCAGGCGGACGCGCCGTCCTTCGCGGTTGGCCACATAGGTAGCCAGGACCATCCGCAGCGAGGTGCGGCCCTCCGCGGCGGTGGCGATGGGTGGCCGCCGGCCGTGGAAGAAGGCGGCCAGGGGGGCGGCCAGTCCGGCGATGCGCGCGCCGTGCCCCGCGGGAGTGGGGATGGCGCTGCACGTCCAGTCGCCCTGGTCGCGGGTGTACCATTTCTGGCCGCACGCCGTGGCCGGCCGCGGCACGTTGCAGCTCGGCACGTCGCCGTAGTTCTGGATCAGACTGCCCTTCTCGCCGACGATCTCCACGGTGTTCTCCGCGGCCAGACAGGTGAACGAGCACACGACCTCGGCCAGCAGGCCGTCGGCGTACCGGAAGACCGCGATGCCGTTGTCGTTCGGCGCGGCGGGGTTGAGCAGGGAGGAGATCTCCGCCGTGACGCTCTCGGGCACGCCGAGCAGCCAGTGAATGAAGTCGATCGGGTGGGCGGCGTCGTCGGCCCAGATGTCGCGGTTGAGTTGCGGGTCGAAGTGCCACATGCTGGCGATGTCCCACAACTGCGACGGCAAGCCGTGCCGCCGGCGCACCATGAAGATCCTGCCCAGCGTCCGGCGTTCCAGCAGCTGCCTGATCTCCAGGTTCTGCGGATCCACGCGCATCTGCCACGCCATGGTGAACGGCACGCGGTGGCGCTCCACCGCGGCGACGATGCGGTCCGCCTGGGCCATGGTCAGGGCGATGGGCTTCTGCAGGGCGATGGCCTTGCCTGCGGCGGCTGCCTGCTCGACCATGTCCGCGTGCAGCGACGTCTCGGCGCCGATGACCACCGCCTGCACGTCGTCGCGAGCCAGGAAGCTCTCGAGACTGGCCACCGCTTCCATGCCGAAGCTGGTGGCATTGGCCGCCAGGCGCTGCCGATCGTGGTCCCAGGCGGCCACCAGTTTTACGCCGTGCTCCGGCTGCTGCCACTGGCCGCAGTACGCGTTGACGTGTCCGTGCGCGAACCCCATGATGCCGATGCCGATCGCCATCGACTGCCTCCTGAGAACGCTGTCCGGCGCGTCGGGCAGGCGCCGCCGCCCCGGGCTCGCCGCCTCGTGCTAGTAGGTCCCCAGCTCCTTCACCAGCTCCACGATGCGTCCCATGGTCGCCAGGCTCACCGTGTCCGGAATGCTGTGGTCCGAGCTGAAGATGTAGCCGCCGCCGGCCATGAGCGTGGGGAGCTTGGCGCGGATCTCCGCCTCGGCGGTCTCCCACGCCGACCAGTTGCGGACGTCGAACCCGCCGCGCAGCGCGAGGCGGTCGCCGTAGCGCTGCTTGATCCCGATCGCATCCATGCCGGCCTTGACCTCGAGGGGATTGAGCGCGTCCAGACCGAGGCCGACCAGATCGGGCACCAGCTCCATGATGTTGCCGCACGAATGGATGTGTGCCTTGATGCCCTTCGCGTGGGCCCACTCGATGGTGCGCTGCTGGTAGGGGCGCACCATCTCGGCCCACATGGCCTTGCTGAACAGCAGTCCGTTGCGGTAGCCCATGTCGTCCGGCCAGTTGATCTCGTCGAAGGTGTAGCCCGCGTCCCACACCCGATCGAACAGGGCGAGCGCCAGGTCGCACAGCGTGTCGAGCATGTCGCGCACCCAGGCAGGGTTCTCGGCCATACCCAGCAGCAGGTTTTCCGTGCCGACCATGCGGGCGTTGACGATGTCGTAGCCGAACCAGGTGCTGGCCACGATCCACAGCCGTCGGCTGCGCATGGTGGGGTAGTGGGCCCGCAGGTGCGCCCAGTCGATGCGATCGTCCGCCGGCGCGAAGCGGTGCTTGGCTGCGGCCCAGGTGTCCGGGTCGTGGATGGTGAAGGCGATGTCCTGGGGGGTAGAGGTCCGGTGCTTGAAGTTCTTGGTGGTCACCCCCCAGCTGTTGAACTCGACGATGTACTCGTCGGTCTCCTCGAGGACGCGCGAGGGGAAGCGCGGGCTGGTGTCCACGCCGATGCCGCCGATGTGGTCGAGGCCGAAGTGGTCGACCCAGGAGACGCCTGCCGGCAGGCCTTCCCGGTGCCAGCGCTCGAGGGTGGTGCCCCAGGGCGAGTCCAGGATCGGCACGCGGTCCGGTTGGCGGTGATCGTACATGCGCTGCATCCGTTCGTAGCTGGTCAGCTCGCTCATGTCAGGCTCCCCCGAGTTGCGGTGGCAGCCGCTGCCGCTCGCTCCGGCCTGCCTGCCGGACGGCGCTGGCGCGGCAGGGCGATGCACCTATCTTGTCGGCCACAAGACCCTTGCCGAGGCAGCCCTCCCCTCGGCGCCACACTCCGGCGACAGGATTCCCGCGCACCGTGCCCCGACTTCCATACCGCTGGCTGCCCGCGCTGGCGCTGATGGCCGCGATCTACTGGTTCTCCGCGCAGCCGGCCGTGCGCGTGGGCGCGGCGATGCGGCCGCTGAATGAGGCCTACCCGGCGCCCGCCATCCGCGTCGCCGGGGACGGATCCCGCTCCGTGACCCTGGAGTGGACCAAGGTGGGCCACGCGGTCGGGTACTTCGGCCTGGGGGCCGCCTTGCTGTTCGCTCTGCGCCGCGAGCCCCGTTTTCGGCGAGGCTGGCCGCGCCAGGACGGCACGGTGCGGCAGCCAGGGAACTGGACGGCCGCCGGCGCGGCGGTGCTCCTGGCAGCCGCCTACGCCGCCAGCGACGAGCTGCATCAGACCGCGGTGCCCGGCCGCTCGGCCGCCCTGCTCGACGTCGTCCTGGACAGCGCGGCCGCGCTGGCAGGGGTCGCCGCGTGCCTGGCGCTGGGCGTCACTGCCGCGCGGCAGGCCCCCCGGCGCTAGCCCGCGGCGGGGCGCGGCTCTATCGCAACAGCTTCCAGCCCGCCGCATCCACCTCCAGGGCCGTGTGGCCGCGGTACCGATCGTAGGTCGCGTGCATCTGCTCGATGGTGTCGAAGAAGCCCACCACGTACGCGGCGCCGAAGGAATCGCCGGCGCGCGTGGGCCGGCCGTGGATCTCCTGGATCATCACGATGATGTCGCCGGGCCGCTGGCTGCACCAGGCCTCGTACACCACGGAGGGCTCCAGCGTCAGGCCGGCCAGCCAGGGGCCGGCCGCGCCCGTATCCGGGTGGCGCAGGCGGTAGGCGCGAATGGCGCGCTCCGGAACGCGGTTCATGTCTCGCCGGTACCCGAACTTGCGGTCCGGCGGAAACGGAGCGAAGAACTCGCTGGCGGGGATGCGCACGCCATGCGGTCCGCCGAGGTAGCTCAGGTAGATCTCGCTGAAGGTGTCGCCGCGCACGTGGCGCACGCAGCCCGGCGTATCGTTGCGCAGGAACATCTCCGGCGAGTCGTTGACCGTGTCGATGCGGTCGGCCAGCAGGAAGTAGCGCTCCCCGCGCGGGAAGACGACGAGCTGCGTCCAGCGCGAACCCGGACGCCGGCCCGGCGCCGCGTACTCGAACCGATAGGCGGTGCGGACCGCGACGAAGTCCGCGCCGACGCTGACCTCCGGCTGCACCGGCTTCATGCGGTGGCACAACTGCGGGCCCTCGACCACCCGCTTGCGGAAACTGCTGCCGTGTGCCAGCAGGGCATACTCGCGCCGTTCGGGGTCCGTCTCGTTCTCGTACCACGTGTAGCGCCCGACGCCGTGGCCGTCGGGGGCGTCTACTTGATCGGCGTACGCCGCGTCGCTGCCGGCCTCCATCAGCCAGTCGACCACCATCAGGCCGTCGCCCGCCTCGCGCAGGCCGGTCGCCTTGTCGACGAACGACCCCCTGGCGATCCCCGTCATCCATCGCTCGGGATCCCGCTTCGGGATGGCAGCCTGCAGGCAGTCGGTGTCGAGGCGAATCGCGGTGTCGTCTTCCTGCACGTCGACCCATCGGGCGCTGGACATGGCATCTCCTCGCTCGCGCACGGAGCCGGCTGTCTCCGGGCCCCCTGACTGGCCGCCTCGGCAGCCAGAGGCGCGCCGTCGCCAGCACAGGACACTGGTGCCAACAAATGGGCGCTTGCGCTCGTGTCAACAGGCCGGCGCCACCGGCCGGCGACGAGGTCCCTGGCGGCGTGGCGCCGGCGAGGGCAAGGCAATATCATACCAGGTCGCGATGTCGCCTCGAACGGGGTGCTGGCGAGGGCTGGGGCGCCGCGACAGGCGCGCGGCGGCTCTGCGGACCATCTGGGCGAGGAGGAATGGACCCGGTGCTCGCTTTCGGCGTCGATGCGGCGCGGTGTGACGGATGCGGGCGCTGCGCGGCCGACTGCCCCGCGGGGATCATCCGCCTGCAGGACGGGCGGCTGCCGGCCATCGCTGCTCAGGACGAGGTGAAGTGCCTGCGTTGTCAGCACTGCCTGGCCGTGTGCCCGCCGGGAGCCATCTCCATACTGGGCTGCCATCCCGGGCAGAGCCTGCTGCTCAACCCGGCGGCCCTGCCCTCGCTGGCGCAGATGGAACTGCTGGTGCGCGGCCGCCGCAGCGTGCGGCGCTACCGCGACGAGGACGTCGACCACGAGTTGCTCGAGCGCCTGCTGCGCACCCTGGCGCACGCGCCCACCGGCGTCAATCGCCAGGCGCTGACCTTTCACGTCGTGGGGGAGCGAGGGGCGCTGCGCCGCCTGCGGGAGCGCCTGTACCGCACGGCCGTCGAGGAGGTGGAGGCGGGCCGGCTGGCGCCCGACAGCGGCGTGGCGAGCTTCGCTCGCACTTACCTGGACTCCGGGCGCGACATCGTCTTCCGCGGCGCGCCGCATGTCCTGCTCGTCTCGGCACCGCCCGACGCTCCCTGCCAGCGCGAGGACGTGGCGCTGGCGCTGGCCTATTTCGAGCTGCTGGCTCACAGCGCTGGCCTGGGCACGGTCTGGTGCGGTCTGCTGCGGATGTCGCTGGAGGCGTTGCCGCAGCTGAAGCCGCTCTTCGGGCTGTCGCCGGAGCACTTCTACTACCCGATGCTGTTCGGCGTGCCGGCATGGCGGTACGCCCGCACGGTGCAGCGGGACCAGGCTGCCCCGATCGAGTGGATCCGGTCAGCCTGATCGGCGCGTCGGGCGGGGCGCCGCGCTCGCCGCCGCGGGGCCGCCTCGGGACGGGA
>CAZPXM010000046.1:0-8145 GCA_964591015.1 uncultured Gemmatimonadaceae bacterium | reverse complement strand
CGGCGCGTCGGGCGGGGCGCCGCGCTCGCCGCCGCGGGGCCGCCTCGGGACGGGACAGCGTCGCTGATAGGGTGAAGCCCCATGCCGGATCGCCTGTCCTACCGCGAACGTTTCGCCCTGACGATGGCCCACCAGCAGGTCGATCGGCCCCCCATGGACCTGGCCGCCACCGATATGACGGAGATCGAGGGGGGACCGCGGGCGTTGGCCGGAGCTCTCGGGCTGTGCGTCGCCGGCCTCGGCCCGGCGAGGCAGGACGAGGCGGTGCTGCAGGCCCTGGACATCGACTTCCGCAGCGTGGGCGGGGTGCTCACGCCGGCCAGCCGGCTGCGGCGCCGGCTCAGCGAGACCCGGTTCGTGGACGCCTGGGGGATCGAGCACGCCTGGACCGGCCACCACTACGAGATGGTGGGCAGGCCGCTGGCCGGCGCCGATCTGGCGGCGCTGGAGCGCTATCCCTGGCCGCGCGCCGACACGATCGACCGTGGGCTCATCGGGCGGCTGGCGCGCCGCGCCCGCTGGCTGTACGAGCACACGCCCTACGTGGTCTGCGGCCGCCACCCGGTGTTCGGGGTCTTCGAACTGGGCTGCTGGATGTGCGGCTTCGACGATTTCCTGTACCGGCTGGCCGCCGAGCCCGAGTTCGTGCACCGCTTCTTCCAGATCGTGCTGGAGTACCAGAAGCGCGTCCAGGAGATCTATTTCGGCGCCATCGGTCGCTGGCTGCACCTGACCACCAGCGGCGACGATTTCGGCACCCAGACCGGCCCCTTCATGTCGCCGGGCATGTTCAGCCAGCTCGTCGCCCCCTATCTGGCCGAGCGCATCCGGCACCTGCGGCACTTCACCGAGGCCCGCGTCTTCCATCACACCTGCGGGGGTGTGTTCCCGCTCATCCCCTCGCTGCTGCGGGCCGGCGTGGAGATCCTCAACCCCATCCAGCCGCGGGCCGCCGACATGGAGCCGGAGCGTCTGAAGGCGGCCTTCGGGGATCGGTTGACGTTCTACGGAGGCGTGGACACGCAGTACCTGCTGCCCGCCGGGTCGCCGGCGACGGTCGCGGCGGCGGTCGGCGAGCTGGTCCGCGTGCTGGGTCGGGACGGCGGGTACATCCTCTCGGCGGCGCACTGCATCCAGGAAGACGTGCCCCCGGCCAACGTCGTGGCCATGTACTGCGCGGGCAGCGCCGTCGGCGCCACCGGCTGAACCAGGGGCGCCGGGGCGGGCGAGGCGGCGGGTCGGGCAGGCGGCTCCAGCCGCTCAGGACTGCAGGGCGCGGAGCTCGGCGCTCGTGTAGCGCAGCCTGCTGGCCAGGACGCTGGCCAGGCCCTTCATCAGGTTGAGCCCGAGTTTCCGGTGCTGGCTGGCCACCTGGTCGAAGGCTGCCCGGGAGAGCACGAAGAGCTCGGAGTCGGCGGCGGCCCAGGCGTCGGCGGAGCGCGCCTCGCCGTCGATGAACGCCATCTCGCCGAACACGGCGCCGCGGCCGAACGTCCCCAGATGATGCTCCAGTTTCGCCGAAATGGGCAGCATGATGCGCACGGAACCGCTGCGGATGATGTAGAGCTGATCGCCGGCCTCGCCGCGGCCGAAGATCCGCTCGCCGGCGCGGTAGGAACGCTTCTCCATGCAGCCTTCCAGGGCCGCCAGCGTCTCCTGCCGGTGGTGCCTGAGCAACTCGAGCTCGTGCAGCTCGAGAGGACGCTCGACGTCCCTGGCCGGCAGGGCCGCGGCGATCAGCTGGTCCTCGACCCACTCGAGGGCCTGATCGAGCGTGGCGAAGACGCGCACGGAGCTCTCGGGTCGCACCAGCCCCACCTGGTCCAGGTACTGCTCGATGTCGCGGCCCGAGGGCAGCGTCTGCGGCAGCTGGCTCAGCAGCAGCAAGCCGCCGCGTTCGGCGACGATGTCCCTGATCTGGTCGAGCGCGCGGGCGCCGGTGACATCGACCGCCTGGATGCGCCGCATGTCCAGGATGACGAAGTCCCGGCGCTTGAGCTCCTGTTCGAGCGCCACGTGGAGCTGGTTGGCCGTGCCGAAGAACAGGCTGTCCTGCAGTTCGACGACGACCGCCCGGGCGCCCTCCCGCAGCAGCACGGCCATCTCCGCCTGCGTGCGCACGCGCTTCGAGAAGATCTCGTTGCCGTCCACCTTGCGGCGGACGATCGTCACGCCCACCTGCTCGCGGATGAACAGGGCGACGGCCAGCACGATGCCGACGGCGGACGCCGCGATCAGGCTGACGCTCAGCGCCGTCACGACCACGGCGACGATGACCGCGAAGTCGTGCATGGTGGCCCGCTGGCGCAGCAGCGCCAGACTGCGCCAGTCCATCATGCGCAGACCCAGGACGATGAGCACGGCGGCCAGGGCGGCCACCGGCACCCAGGCGATCAGCCGGCCCAGGACGAGGAAGGCCGCCAGCGCCAGGGCTCCTGCCAGGATGCCCGAGACGCGGTGCCGGGCCCCGCTGGAGATGCTGATCAGCGTCGGCCCCATGGACCCGGCCCCGGGGATGCCGCCGGCGATCGCCGCCACGATGTTGGCCAGTCCCTGCGCCCGCAGCTCGCGGTTCGAGTCGTGGCGCGTGCGCATGATCTGGTCGATGACCACGCAGGTCTTCAGCGTGTCGATGGAGAGGAGTACCGCCAGGGTGACGGCTGGCCCGGCGACCGCCTGCAGGTGTGCCGGACGCAGGTGGGCCAGCGATCGCCAGTACCCGGCCAGGGCGCCCAGCAGGCCGCCGTGTGGGCCGCCGATGGGGCCGATCACGAGCTGGTTGTCGCGCAGTTCGAGCAGGCGCGGGTCGGCCGCACCGAGGACGAGATAGGCGGCGGCGCCGGCCAGCAGGCCGACGATCGGCGCCGGCAGCGACCTGGTCAGACGCTGCGCGCCCGCCATCGTCGCGAGCGTCACCGCGCCGACTGCCACCGCCTGCCACCGCCAGCAGGCGGGCGTCGCCAGGGCCTGCCAGAAGCCCACGTGCGGCGGTGCCCCGAGGAACTTGGGGACATGGCAGGCAACGATGTACAGGCCCACTCCCGACAGGAAGCCGCTGACCACCGGGTAGGGCATGTAGCGGATGAGCTGGCCGAGACGCAGTGCTCCGAAGGCGATCTGCAGCAGGCCTGCGCTGGCGGCCAGCAGGAAGAACAGCAGGGCGGCGTCGGCCGGGTCGGCGCCGCTGCCCGCGTACTGCAGGGCGAATGCCGCCAGCACCGCGGCGGCCGGGGCACAGGGCGCGCTCACCAGCAGGCGCGTGCTGCCGGCCGCCGGTGCCACCAGGCCGAGCGCGACGACCCCGATGATGCCGGCCAGGGCGCCGTGCGCCACGTGGGAGGGCCCGAGGGGGAAGAAGATGGTCACGCCCAGCGCGATGGCCGAAGGCAGGGCCACCAGCATCGCCGCGGTCGCGCCCACCACATCGCCCGCTGTCGCCTGGGGAAGCCGGATTGCGCGCACCTCGCTCACTCCCGCCGGTGCCCTGCGGTTGCCACCCTCGCTGGGGAGTCGCTCAGGCCACGGCGAAGGTGCCTCGCAGCCGGATGTCCTCTGCCGAGGCGCCGACCATCAGTTCGAACTCGCCGGGCTCGACCACCCGTTCCATCGCTGCGTTCCAGAGGGCCAGCGCGCGCGCCGGCACCGAGAACGACAGTGTCCGCCCCTCGTCGGGCTGCAGCTCGGGCTTCGCGAAGGCCACCAGCCGCATGACCGGCGTCGTCGTCGAGCTGACCAGGTCGCGCACGTAGACCTGCGCCACCTCCTTGCCCGCGCGCGCCCCCGTGTTCCGCAGCGAGAAGCGGCAGCGCAGGATGCCGTCCGCGGCCAGCACCGGGGTCTCGATGCGCAGATCCGCGTAGGCGAACTCCGTGTAGCTGAGGCCATACCCGAACGGCCACAGCGGCGCGGGCGAGGAGAAGACGTAGTCGCGCCCGGGCCGATCCGGCGCGCCCGGCTGGTGGTAGCAGCCCCGGCCACTCGGCTTGTAGTCGTATACCGTAGGGATATGACCGGCGCTCTGGGGCACGGAGACGGGCAGGCGGCCCGAGGGATTCACGTTCCCGAAGAGCACCTCGGCGATCGCCGTGCCCTGCTGCTCTCCGGGGTAGAAGGCGTCGATGATCGCGGGCACATTCGCCTTGATCCACGGCACGCTGTAGGGGCGGCCGTGCAGGAAGACGACAATGACCGGCCGGCCCGTGGCGCAGACGGCCTGCACGAGTTCCTGCTGCACGCCGGGCGGCACGGGGTCGGTCACGTCGTAGCCCTCGCCGACCGTGCCGCTGGCCGGCAGCGTCGGATCCTCCCAGCCGACGCCGCTGAGGATCATGCTCGTGTCGCCGATGACGACTACCGCGGCGTCGCTGCTGCTGGCTGCGGCCACCGCCTCGTCGAACCCCGCCGTGGAGCGGCCGACCAGCGTGCAGCCCTTGGCGTAGCGCAGCTCGACGCGGTCACCGACCAGGCAGTGCAGGCCCGCCAGCACGGTCACGCCGTCGGCGTTGCTCTTGCTGGGCGCGTAGTCGCCGAACTGCACCTGAGCCGCGTTGGGGCCGATCACCGCCAGCGAGCGCACGCGCTCCGGATCCAGCGGCAGCAGACCGCCCTCGTTGCGCAGCAGGATCAGCGACTCGGCGGCCACCCGGTGCGCGAGCTCGACGTGCGCCGGCGTGTGGATCGCCGCCCCCAGACGCTCGGGCGGCAGACCCCGCTGGCGATCGAACAGACCCGCCAGGAACTTGACGCGCAGGATGCGGGAGACGGCCGCGTCGATCTGGGCCTCCGTGACGGCGCCGCGCCGCACCTGCGCCGCCAGCCCGGCGAAGCCGCACGCGGACGGTGCTTCCAGGTCGAGGCCAGCCCGCAGCGCGACCGCGCCGGCCTCGTCTGCGCCGGCGGCCACGTGGTGGAAGCTGTCGAGCATGGCCACGCCGCCGTAGTCCGCGTACGTGTACCCGGGAAAGCCCCACTCGTCGCGCAGGACGGTGGTCAGCAGCCAGCGATTGGCGTGCGCCGGCACGCCGTCCACTTCGTTGTACGCGGGCATGACGACCTGGACACCGCCTTCCCTGACGGCTGCCTCGAACGGCGCCAGGTGCAGGCTGCGCATCTCCCGCTCCCCCAGGGACGCCGGCCCCAGATTGATACCGTTGGCGGGGACGCTGTAGCCGGCGAAGTGCTTGGCCGTGGCCAGGATCCGGTCATCGGCGAGGCCCGCCTGCGCCGCCGGCCCCTGGAGGCCGTTCACGAACGCCACGCCCATGCGGGCGACGAGGAACGGACACTCGCCATAGCACTCCTCGACGCGGCCGTAGCGGGGATCGCGGGCCAGGTCGAACAAGGGCGACAGCGCCTGCGCCACGCCCATGGCGCTGGCCTCGCGGGCGATGGCCCGCGCCATCTGCTCGATGAGCGGCGGATTCCACGTGGCGCCCTGGGCGATGGCCTGGGGGAAGATCGTGGCGCCGGCAGCCAGGGCCCCGTGCAGGCACTCCTGGATGGGCAGGGCGGGGATGCCCAGCCGCGTGCGGGTCGACAGGTACTCCTGCGCTGCCCGGAGCACCGCCGCGATCCGGGCGACCGGCCAGCCGTGGGGGCTCTCGATCGTGCCCACCCCTGCCTGGCCGAGCGCCTGTGCGAGGGCGCCAGGCTCGAGCTGGCCACCGCGGGAATCGAGCTCCCTGAGGGAGCGCTGGCACATCTGCGCCACCTTCTCTTCCAGGCTCATCCGGGCCAGCAGATCCCGGGCGCGCGCCGCCAGCGGCGCGCCGGCGGCGCGGTACAGAGCCTCTGCAGGCGGCGCGTCCTGTCGAGCTGGCACCGCTGGTGTCTCTCCCTTCAGGGGTGTCGCGGCGAAGCCGCGCAGCAACCGGCCGCGGCGCCGGTGCGCTCGCCGCCGGGTCTGCCCGCACCCCGGGCTGGCGCGCAAGGATACCGTGCGACACGCGTGGCGGCAAGCGCCGGGCGTGCGGGCGTCGCGCCCAGACCCTATCGTAGAGGGCACCATCGCTGCCCGCAGCCCACGCCAGGGGATGCCGACATGGATCGACAGGACCGCGCCCGCCTGCGCTGCCTCGCCCAACGCTACGCCGAGTACGCCCATGGCCGGCCGATGGCGGCCCGGCGCGAGAAGTGGCGGCTGCACAACCGTCTCGAGGAGCGCACGTTCCCGTTCCACATCGAGGACAACGGCACCTATCTGCGCGATCTCATGCCGCCGCTGGCGTGCACCGAGCCGGCCTGCCGCGAGCTGGAGGCGCGGCTCCTGCATGCCGTGGTCTCGTACGAGCGGATCGACGACGATCGCATCATCCCCGCGCGGTTCGTGGTCGACTGGTCGACGCCCGTCGACAGCTTCTGCCCGGAGCTCCGCTTCCGCCACGTCGACGACGGGTACGGCGGTTCCTTCGGCTACGAGAGCAACAGACCCGTGCGCGACCTGGAGGCGGACTTCCACAAGCTGCGGAGGCGGACGGCGACGCTGGACCGCGCCGGCACCGAGCGGCGCGTGGAGGTGGCCGAGGAGGCATTCGCCGGTCTGCTGCCCGTGGTCGTGGGCAGGGTCGGGTCGTACTACTCCGACGGCATCATGAACAAGGCTGTGCACGCGCTGGGCATGGAAGAGCTGTATCTGGCCATGGCCACGCGGCCCGAGGCGGTGCACCGCCTGTTCGCCTTCCTGGCCGCGGACAATGTGGCGCTCGGGCAGTGGGAGGAGGAGCAGGGACTGCTCACGCGCAACAACGACGGCAACCAGGGCTACTGCTCGGGCAGTTCGCAGTTCACCGACGAGATGCCGATGCCCCAGCCCGACGACGCGCCCGTGCGCTCGCGCGACCGGTACGGGTACCTGGAGACTCAGGAAGCGGTCGGCCTGTCGCCAGCCATGTTCGACGAGTTCCTCATGCCGTACCTGTCCGGCCTGGCGGCCAGGTTCCGCCTGATGAAGTTCGGCTGCTGCGAGCCCGTCCACCACCTCATGCCGCTGCTGTGCCGGCTCCACGGGTTGCGCAAGGTGAGCGTCACCCCGTGGTGCGACCTGCGGCGACTGGCCGCCCAGTGCCCGCCGGACATCATCTGGTCGAGGAAGCCCGTGCCCCTCAAGCTGTGCGGGGATCGGTTCGACCCGGCGGAGCTGCGCGCGCATCTGCAGGAGACTCTCGAGATCGGCGCCGGCTACTTCGTGGAGTTCGTGTTCCGTGACACCAACCGGCTGACCGGCGCCATGCAGGATCGAGTCGCAGCCGCGTGCGCGATGGTACGCGCGCTGACCGGGCACCCGGAGGGGTCCAGGGAAAACGGCACCGGCGTCTGACCCCTTGCCCGGCGGCCGTGCGTGCCTTTCCTTACGCGCCCGATCCGGGCGTTCGTGGCAGCGCCGCGACCGCCCGCGCTGGCGGTTCCCAGCCCGCCGGCGGCCCCCTGCAGCGCGTCACCGCAGCCTGTCCCGAGGGAGAGCAACGGTATGCAGATGACCAGCTATGAGCGCATGGTGAACACGCTGGCCCGCCGGCCCGTCGATCAGACGCCCATCGCGGTGAGCCCCTGGGGAGCCACCGTCGAGCGATGGCGGCGCGAGCACCACCTCCGCGCCGACGAGGATGTGGCCGAGCACTTCGGGCAGGACCTGCGGAGCGGCGGCTGGCTCAACTCGGTCGTCGACCTGGACTTCCAGCCTGTCACTCTCGAGGAGACCGAGGAGACGATCCTGCAGCTGGACGGCAACGGGGCTCGCCTCCGGCGGCACAAGCTGCACGACAGCACGCCGGAACACGTCGGCTTCACGGTCACGGACCGCCGGAGCTGGGAGGAGTTCGCCAAGCCGCGACTGCGGGAACTGGACCGGCGCCGCATCCCGTTCGAGAGCTACCGGGAGGCCAAGCGCTTCGCGGCGGAGAAGCAGCGCTTCTTCTGCTGGGCGGGCGTGGCTCCTTTCGAACAGATGCACCCCCTCTGCGGCCACGAGCACATGCTCGTCGGCATGGCTCTCGACCCCGAGTGGGTCCAGGACATGGTGCAGACCTATACGGATCTGACCCTCCACCACCTGGAGGTGCTGTTCGCCGAGGAGGGCAAGCCCGACGGCATGTTCTTCTACGAGGACATGGGCTTCAAGCAGCGGCCGTTCATGTCGCCGGCGATGTA
>CAZPXM010000045.1:0-24864 GCA_964591015.1 uncultured Gemmatimonadaceae bacterium | reverse complement strand
GCCGGCCACGGCCGCCGCCGCCCGCAGGGCCGCAGTTGGCCAACGCGGCTACCTCAGGCTGGCCGCTCATCGCTTCGACGACGGCGCAGGTTGCCACAGGTCGGCTGCGACGATCCCCACGCTGTCGAGCATCCTCGCCGCGCCCTCGAGATCCATCGCGCAGTACTGCTGGAGGTTGTGTGCGTCGGATCCCAGCGTGAGCCGGACGCCCCGGGCCTTCAGCCCGGCCAGGTACTCCAGGTAGGCGCGCTTGAACGACTCGGGGTACTTGGCGGCGTCATTGAGCAGCATCGCACCCATGTTGATCTCCACGGCGGTACGGCAGCTCACCGCGGCCGCGGCGAACTCCTCGTGCATGGAGGCCGGAATCCTGCCGAAATCGTCGAACCAGGGCTCGCCGGGCGGGCAGCTCGTTTTCCAGTAACCCGTGTGGAACCACCATGGGTGCGCGACCACATCCACCAGCGGATGCGTGGCCAGGAAGAGGTTCTGCCGGTGGTAGTCCCGGATCAGCGCCTCCCGCTCGAACGGGACGTACATGGGCCAGTGCGTACCGCCGACGACGTATTCGATGCCCAGGGCGTCGATGTCGTCGCGGGTCAGACCCAGCGCCAGCGGGCCGTTGGCCGGACCTCCTTCCCGGAGTCCGTACACCGGATTCCCGTGGCGCCCCGTCGCGATCTCGTCGAGTTCCCATCGCGAGACGCAACTCACCTCGACCCCGAAGCGGAGCGAGGGGCAGGGGCCGAAGGCCAGGAACTCCTCCCTGGACGCACGGAGACTCGGCAGATTGACAGGCGTGTGCAGGTGATCGGCTAGTCCTACCGCGCCGATGCCCCTGGCGCGAGCCGTGGCCACGATCTCCCCCACGCTCATGCCCGTCCCGGCGCAATCGCAAGAGTGGCGGCTGTGGACGTGCCAGTCCATGGAGATCTTCACGTGGTCAAGTCCTCTTGGACATGGTCGCGGTAGCGGCAGCTTCCGGGTACCTGGGTGAAGGCGTACTGGCGTACCGCGGGCACTCGCTGGCACTCGCGGGCCGCCGGCGAAGAAGTCGGACAACGAGAGCAGCGCGCCAAAAGCAGATCCGTCAGCTTGCCGCGCAAGGCGGGCGGCAGGCGCGCGGCCAACAGCAGCAGCAACGACAGCGCGTCGAGACAGACATCGGCATGGGCATCGTCAGGTGTTCTCCCCACCCCCAGCCGTCGTTCATCCAGTGATCCGCGGCGGTCTCGAGTCCGCGGACCAGGTCGCCGGCATCGGCATCGGCGTCCCCGCCGGTCCATTGGCCGGCCAGCCAGGTTCAGGCGGGGTCGCCGAGGTATTCGTTGGGATAGTAGAAGTGCTCGGCGCGCACCTGCCGGACCACGGCCACCCGCGGGTCCGCCAGCAGCCGCGCCGGGAGGTCAGCGCACCAGCACCACGCGGCGGCAGTACGTGACTGCGGCGGCGCGCAACGCCGCCACATACACCCCCGAAGCCGCCGCGTTGCCCCTGGCATCCCGTCCGTCCCAGGATGCCCGGTGCATCCCCGCCGCACGCACGCCGGACACGAGCGCCCGCAGCTCCTGTCCGGCCAGATCGAGGATGCGCAGGCAGACCTCGCCGGGTGCGGCAAGCTCGAAGGGGAGCACGACCTCCTGGTTGAACGGATTGGGGAAGGGGGCCGCCAGCCGCGCCGCCGCAGGGCCGGCAACCACCGGTCCGGCGACAGCCGTCGGCATGGGGCCGCCGCTGCGCAGCGCCGTGTCCATGGCCGCGATCAGCTCGAGCGCCTGTGCCGCCACGGCGGCGCTGTACCGGGTCAGGAACGCCCGCGCCGCCTCGGGATCCTGCGCATACAGGGACAGCGCGCGGGCCTCGGTGGCGGCCTGTTGCGCGAACAGCGAGGCCTCGAAGCGCTGCTGCACGTCCTGCACCGGCGCCAGCCGCGCACTCCGGTTGGCGTTCACCGCGTCCTGCAGGCTCTTGCAGGCATACCAGGCCGGTCCCGTGGCGCGGGCGGCGGCTTCGAAGTGGCGTTCCACCTCCAGGACTTCCGGGACGAGCACGGGCCGGTGGTACTCCGCTGGAATCTGGGTGATCCCGGCGTACCAGGGCACCAGCAGTCCGGTGCACGGCTCGGCTGCCGCGCGCCAGTACACGCAGCCGATGGCCGGCGGCAAGCCGGCGCGAAGCTGGAACACCGCCGCCTCCTGCGTGCTGCCGCTGCACAGAGGGGCCGTCCGGTCGTGCGAGCGCAGGATGGCTGCCACGTCGGCCACGGTGAGCCGGCGGCGCGGGACCACGGCAAAGGGCCACTGCCCGTCCGCGGCCAGCGACGCCGGGCTCCTCATGACCAGTTCCTGGCCGACGCCCTGGCGCCCGTCCGGGGCGCCCGGCTGGTAGTAGGTCTGCCGGAAGCGGAAGGGCGCGCCTGCGGCCGGGTCGTACCAGCCGCGCTCGATGGCGTAGTCGATCAGGTCCGCCGCGCCGAGAAACTGCGTGGTGTCCGCCAGATCCACCTCGCCGATGATGTACACGTTGGGCAGCAGGACCACCCCGTCGTCCGGGACCCGCTGGGCGACCCAGTGCCGCCCCTGCACCAGCGCCACCAGCCACGCCTCGCTCGGGTCGGCGATCACCAGCGTCCGGCCCGAGGCACTGTACCCCCACTGCTCCACCAGGGCGCCGGCCAGGTGGACACCCTCGCGCGCCGTGCGCGCCCGCTGCACCACCAGCCGGCGCAGCATGTACCCGATGCCGCCGTCGGTCAGGTCGCGGCGGTCCTCCCGCGACGGGCACCCGTCGCTGGCCACCGCCACGCCCCATTCGTTGAGGTAGGCATCGCTGAACTCGAGGCCGGGCAACTCGGACCAGATGAAGCCATAGGTGTGCCGCGCCTCCGGCAGCAACCCGCCGGCACGCAGGCGCACCGGCGCGCCCGGGGCGTGCTCCAGCGGCGGGATGACGTGCAGATTGGGGAACTCGCTCAGGCCGTTCTGCTCGTTGTGGCCGAAGAGCACGGCCCCGTCGGCGCTGGCGCCGCGGCCGACGATGACCCCGTAGCAGCCGTGTCCGGAGTCCGGCACCAGCCACGGCAGCAGCAGGGCGAGAAGCATGGACGATGCGCGCGCCGCGCTTGCTCGCGAGAACCGCCGCCCCCCTTCACCACGCAGTTGCTGCGGCCTGCGCTCGGCGGGACGCCGTGGCATTGGTCTGTCTCCGTGGAGCATGGCACAGGGCCTGGATCTGCGGAGCCGATCGCTCCCTGACAGCGGCCGGGCTCACCCGTTCGGCTGGCGGGCAAGAACGGCGTCTCGACACCGACACGGCAGCCGACGGCGCAAAGGTAGGGACTGGCAGAGGAACGCGCTTGCCGGCCGGGCCGGGCAAGCGCCCGGGCGTTTCCGTCCGCTGCGCCGCGTTGACAGCCGGGGTGCGCTTGACCACACTCCAATGGGATCCTGGAGAAGCGGCCTCCCGGGGACCAAGGAGAACCGCCCATGCGACGCAGACGAGTCGTGGGCGCGGTGCTGGCGGCGCTGGCTGTGATTTCCCCGAATCCGAGGGACGCCTCTGGGCAGCAATGGATCCGCGAGCTGGTCTTTGCCGACCAGAGCGGACGGTGGGCCATTGTGACACGCTTTGGTGTGTGGCCGGGCGCCACCGACGGGATAGACGACGATCTGCGCGAGGTGCAGATCCCGCCCCCGCCCCCGGGCAGTCTGCCGGACTTCAGGTTTCTCGTGGAAGCGCCGGGATATGGCACCTATCTGGATCTGCGCGAGCCGTCGACCACGAGAGAGCACGTCCTGCTGCTAGGCATCCAGTGGCCGGGGGACGCCCCGGCCGTGCTCTCCTGGGACCCGAAGGCCATGGCGGCCGCCACCCGTTCGGCCCGCCTGCGCGATCCCTTCGGCGTCGGTCTGCTGGACATCGACATGAGGGCCGTGAGGGAGGTTGTGCTCGAGGACTGGAGGCTGAACCGACTGGAGTTGGCGTTCGTGTCCAGCGACGTGGTCGAGACCAGTTCGCCGACGCGGCTGCAGATCGTCGAGCCGCCGGAGGGCACGGTGGTAGGCAGCGGCCGGCCCATCCCGCCGGTGGTCGTGCACGTGACCGATGACGAAGGGCGGCTGGTGCCCCGCCAGGTGCGGGTCACCATGCAGCCGCTGGACGGGTTGAGCGGCACCCTGACTGTGATGACGGAGGACGGCGTGGCGCGCTTCGAGGATCTGGTGTTCACCGCCACCAAGGAACGCCAGGCCTTCACCCTGAACGTCGCCTCGCCGGTAACGCACGGCGCGGCGCTGGGCCTGATCGCCGACCTGGTGATCGCCACCCGGCTGGCCGTGGTGAGTGCCCCTGGCAGGGTGGGTGCGGGATGCGACTGGGTTCCGCGCCTCGAGGTGGCAGCAGTCGACGAGGCCGGCGCCGTGGATCGCGACTTCTGCGGACCCATTTGCGTCCGATTGGTGGAGGGAGCGGGGCGTCTGGTGGGCGATCTCTGCCGGCCGGCGGTCGCGGGGGTGGCCGAGTTCGCGTTGAGGTACGAGACCGACGTGGCCGAAGACCATCTTGCCATCGCGGCTGCCGTGGACGCGGCCGCTGGGCAGTGGCCGGCGCTGACATCGGCAAGCCAGGTGCTGGAGGTCGGCGTGAGCGCGCTGCGCTTCACGCAGCAGCCGAATGCCGTGGTCAGCGGGCAGCCGCTGGCGGTTGAACTGGAGGTGACGGCGCTCGACCTCGACGGGCAGGTGGACACCGCGTTCCAGGACACCGTGGTGGTGACAGTGGCCAACGGCAGCGGCCGTCTGCGGGGCGCGACCCGCGTGGTGGCAGTGGCGGGCACGGCGCGTTTCCCCGCGCTTGCCTATGTGGCCTCCGTGGATCACGAAGCCTTCGTGCTGCGCGCGGCCAGCACGAACGGGCTCAGCCGTGCGACCGAGTCGGCGCCGATCGATGCGGATGTGGTGGCGGCGCAGTGGCGGTTGGCGGGCTACAGCCGACACCCCCCAATCCTGTGTCCGGTCGATCTGTCCGACCCGGTCGACTGGGTGCTGTGCTGCGGTGCCGATGAACCCGACGCGTTCAGGCTGCGCGTCCACGCGGTTGATGAGGCCGGCTGCCTGGATGTCGATCACGCGGGGGAGGTCGCACTGCGCGCCGACGGCCCCGCGATCGTGGGCGGCCAGACCACGACGCGGGCCACCGGCGGGGTGGCGGAATTCGCCCTGGAGCTGGCATACCACGGGCCCGGCGGGTCCGGTGGGGCCGGCCCCCAGGTCCTCTGGCTTGCCGTGACGGCGGCAGACCCTGAAGGCCTGCTGACGTCCGCCAGCGAGTCGATTCCGCTGGTTCTCGACGAGACCGGCACCGGCAGAGACCTTTGGTCGGCCACCGCGGTGGCCGAGGCCGAGGCAGGGACGCTGCCGGCGAGGTTCGCGCTGCACGGGGCCCGCCCGAACCCGTTCAACGCCTCGACGCATCTGGTGCTGGATGCGCCCAGCGCGGCAGCGGTTACTGTCGAGATGTTCGATCTGACGGGCCGGTGCGTCATGAGAGCAGGTCCGGCGCTGGTGCCGGCCGGCGCGCGCCAGTCGCTCGCTCTGGACGGGCGCGGCCTGGCCTCGGGCGTGTATCTGGTGCGGGTCAGCGCCGCCACCGGACCGGCGCACTGGCAGGCTACGGGCAAGGTACTGCTACTGCGTTGAGGTTGCCGCGGGGTGCCGGCGTGGCCTCGGCGCTCACTCCGGGCCGCCGGCACGGGGCCGGGCAGGAGCGCCACCCGGCCCGGCTCCGCCCAGCTACGGGATCCGCCGGAACGCCTCCTGGATGCGGTCCAGGCTCGACTGGAAGGAAGGATGCGGCGCGAACCTGGGCGGCGAGCCCCAGAAGTAGCCGTTCAGGTCGCAGCCCTTGTCCACCCAGGCCAGGATGGTCTCCACGTCCATGACGCCGCCGGCTCCCATCGGCGTCCCGATGAGGCGCTGGCCGGGTCTGCGGCTGCGGAGCAGCCATTCCATGGTCTCGGGCTTCGAGTACTCCGCCAGGAGGCCATCGCTCTCGGCGAGCATCGGGTGGTCGGCCCACAGGGGCTCGGCCGGACCCCAGTACGGCGGCGTGAACGCGATCTTCGTCGCCGGGCTCGTCTGGCGGACAGCCGCCTGGATGCGCCGAAACTGCCGCTCCATGATGGCGCGCTTGTACCGGAGGCTCTCCTCCGGGGTGATCTCGGCTGCGTCGGCAGGCATGGGCCGGCCGATGATCCCGGCGAAGGGCTTCTCCACGAACCAGCACGGCTGCACGGGGAAGCTGTGGTCGGCCTGGTCCCCGTAGCAGAACCAGTCGAATATGAGCCAGTCGGCGGGGTAGTCTGTCAAGAATTCCTCGATGCGCGCGCAGAGAAGATCGGTCCACGGACTCTCCGGGCCGAGGAAGCCGTGCTGCCAGTGGACGCGGCTCCCCGGCACGAGCCATTCGGGGTGATAGGCGTTCATGGCGATGTCCGCACCGACGCAGAAGTAGCTCCAGAACGGCATACCGTTCTTCCTGGTCAGCTCGAAGACCCTGGGGAGCAGCTCGCGGCCGGGGCCGGGAGCGACCGGACCGAGCTTGCTCGGGTAGAAGGCGTAGCCGCCGTAGGTGTAGGCCTGGAGAAACACGGCGTTGTTGCCGAAGTCGACGTGCCACTGGAAATAGGCCCTGGGATCCACGAAGGCCCAGTCCTGGGGTGCACTCGGCAGCGTGCACTTGTAGGGCGCGTTGTGCATCGACCAGTTCAGGTCGAACATCATCAGCTTGACGGTCATCGGCTTCCTCGTTGCGAAAGCGGCGGTCTGTGGCGATGTGGCGGAATGTCTGAAGGACGCGCGGGCGCTGAAAGACGCGCGGGCACCGGCGGCGCCGGCGGCCCCGGCTTCGGCGCTCACGCCGGACTGCCGGCCGACGGCTCCCTGAAGACCGGGATCGCGACCTCTCGGCGCTCGCGGATGGCGCGCACCGCGGCCAGCGCCGCCATGGTGCTGTTGGCCCCGTCCCACAGGGGCGTGCGCGGTTCGCGGTCGCCCACGATGGCCCCGAGCCAGTCGGCGATCTCCGGTTCGTACGGGTGCCCCTGGGTTCTGTCGGCGTGTACCGGCGCGAACGGGGGATGCACCTCCTCCGGAGAACTGGCGCACGCCGCCGTATCGCGCTCGACCGTCCCCAGCGTGCCGTAGATCCTCAGGTTGTAGTAGGGGGCCATTGCGCACCGCGGCGCATAGAGCGCGGCGACCTTGGCGATCGCGCCGTCCTCGAACTGGAAGAGGCACACCTGGCAGTCGTCGTGCCTCATCGCCGGAAAGGCCTCGTGGTTGCTGTAGCCCACGACCCGGCTGACCTGCTTGCCAGAGATCCAGCGCAGCAGGTCCAGCGGGTGGCTGCCGCCGCCGACGAAGGGGATCTCGTGCTCCAGGTACCAGTTCGCGCCGGTCAGGGGATCGGTCTTCTCGGCCTGGTACAGGAGGTTGTGGACGTAGTCGGCCTCCATGTAGTAGATCCGGCCGAGGCGTCCGGCCCTTGCCAGCCGGCGAATCTCCGCGAACACCGGATCGAAGCGAAGGATGTACCCGACCTGGATCTTCAGTCCAGGCGCGGCGCGGTGCGCCGCCGCGACCATCTGGTGCACGTCCTCTTCCGTGTTGGCCAGCGGCTTCTCGACGAGGACGTGCTTGCCCGCCTGGACCGCCTTCACGAACGGCTGCACGTGGTCCGCGTCGCCGGTGTGGATGCTGACCGCCTCCACCTCCGGGTCGGCGAACACCTGGTCGTCGGCGTACAGCTTGTCTATCCCGTGTTCCTTGCCGACGCTCTCCAGCAGATCGCCATTGCGTTCGCACAGGGCCACGACCTCCGACAGCCCCAGCGCCCGGTGCGCCCGCAGGTGCGCCAGCCCGTTGTGCCCCAGCCCCACGATCGCGACTCTCACCTTGCGTTCCACCATGGCTGCGCACTCCCATGTGGCTGCGCACTCTCATGTGGGGCCGGCGGCCGAGCCGGCACGCGCCAGCGCCGCTCGCCAGGCAGCGGTCGGCGGCATGCCCGTTGCCGCATCGTCCGCTGCGCCGCGCGGCGAGCCTGGCCGAGCCGGATCGTGCCGCTCGCCAGGCGGCCCAGGCTGGCCTAGCCAGCCAGCGCGAAGTCGAACGCGTACAGCGTGCCGCGCTCGATCTCGATCTCGGCGAGCGCGGGCGCTGGCGGCAGCGCCTCCCGGCCGGACCAGCGCACCGCCCGGTCGCGGATGTCGCCGGCCAGCGGCTCGCAGTCCTCGTAGCCATAGCCCGGGATCGTCTTCCCGTCCGCCGCGCCCACCAGCCGCACCCGGATGCGCCCGTCCGGGCGGGTGACCGCATTCAGCGCCAGCCGCCCCTCGGCAGCCGGGCGGGCGCTCAGGGCGAGGCGCTCGACCAGGTCGGCCTGGGCGCCGATGATCCGGTGGGTGACCCACCTGGCCAGCCCGATCTTGGCGAAGCCGCGCCGCTCATGGGCGGCCCTGCTCCAGGCCGAGTAGTCCACGTCCACGCCGCACCAGCCGTGCCGATCCACGGTGCCGCAGAAATACAGCCAGGTCTCCTCGCCGACCTCGAGGGGCGACGAGGCCGTGTACAGCCCGCCGCGGGCCCACTCGGGGGCGTCGCGGGACGCCAGCCAATCCGGCCGCCCCGGCACGTGCCGCCAGCAGCCCCCGCGCTCGAGCTGGTACACGACCGACAGGTCGACGCAGCCGGTGTTGCCGTAGTGACCGACGCTCCAGTGCTGGGCCGCCGGCAGTTGGTGGCGGAAGTTCCACAGGAACCCGATGGTCGGACCCGGGGTGGGTAGCAGGCTCACGCCGTAGTAGTCGGCAGTGTGGAAGCCGCGCGCCCGGGCGGCCACGTCGTCCAGCTCGTCCGGAAAAAGCGCCGGCACGGGCGCGCTGGCCTGCCCCTGGCGCCACTCGGCCGTGGAGAAGGCCCGCCGGCTCATGCCGCCCAGGAAGCGACCGGTCTTCAGGGCCACGCGCGCGCCGCCGGCGGCCGGATCCCAGACGCTGCTGATGACGTCACCGGGCTGCCAGAGGGGATCCAGGGAATCCAGCGTCCAGTGCAGACCGTCGGCCGAGTGCGCCGTGAAGTAGCCGCTGGCGTTGACCGTCTGGGCGAATCGGCCGGCGAACTTGCGGGGGGCGGTGTACCCGAAGGCCCGGTACCGCTGCCCGGGGCCGGCGTCGGGATCGACGAGCACCGACGGGGAATGAAAGGGCAGGTCGGTGAGCTGGTTGGCGGTGCTGCCCAGGCACTCGACCAGGCCATACGCCGGCCGGCGCCACTCCAGTCCATCGTCGCTCTCCACGCAGCCGACGGTGATGACGTCGTCGCCGTTCCAGTCGCGCGGCCACGCCTGGTACCACATGCGGAACACGCCCTGGTCACGGATCACGGAGCCGTAGATCGAGGCGCCGGTGGCATCCGCATCCGAGTCGCCCTGCAGGACTGGTTCGTCCAGCACGGTGGGCCGGTTCAGCACGAGACGCATGCCCGGGGACATGCGCTGGATCTGGGGGTGTCCTTCGCACAGCACCTGCATGGTCGTTCCTCCCTGCGGGCGAGTCGCCGGCCGCGCGCGGTGGGGTGCGGGGCGGGGCCGGCGTGGCGCGTGGCGTGGCGCGTGGCGCGCCGCACGGCGTGGCGCGGCATGGCGGCGGCCGGCGTGGCGCGGCGCGAGGCAGCAATGTAGCATATTCGGGCCGCACGCGGCACGTCCGGGCCGTCCGCGGGCCGGGATCCTCCCGGGCTCGATTCCGCACCGGAGACCTCTTGCGCGAGGGCGACGATGACCGAACCGCGCCGCATCCCGCCTTCCTTGCCGCCTGGCTACTTCCTCGGGCAAGAGGCCAACAGCGTGTCCCGAGATGCGCTGTTCCGGCGCCTGAGTCCGCACTTCGCGCCGTTCATGAGCGAAGACGCGGCGCACCGCTTCTTCGCGCAGATCGAGGGCCGCGTCGATGGGCTGGACTACGTGAACTACTGGTACAGCCAACAGGACGGGCCGTGGGCACGGCGCCTGGCCGAGATCGGCCGCCAGCATGGCGTGGACATGTGGGCGGGCATCCGCTGGCAGAAGCAGTTCCGCGACCTGCCGGTGGTGCCGGCGGAGCACGTGGCGTGGACCATGGACGCGCAGGGCAACGTGGCGCCGGCCCTGTGGGAGCAGCGCAATCACCTGCTGGACGTGCTCAACCCCGCGGCCGTGGACTGGCTTCTGGACGCGCTGGAGGAGCGGTACTGGCCGCACGTGAAGGGCGTGGTGAACGGCCTGTTCCTGCCCGAGACCCGGATCCCGCTGTTCGACTTTCCCTACGATCCGAGCGGCGTCAAGCCCTGGGCCCTGCATGCGTACTCGCCCTATGTGCTGGGCCGCTGGTGCGAGTACTGCCTGCGCCACGATCTCCGGCACCAGGGCCGCGTGATCGACCGCTTCCCGGTGCCACGGCCCGACATGGCCGCCGAGCGCCCGGAAGCCCTGGCGGTCACCTTGCACGGTATCCGGATGCACGCCGACCGCAGCCAGAACGTGTACATCCCGGACGACCGGCCCGCGAGCGTGCCCACGGGCACGCCCTTCGTGGCCATCCCGGCCGGCACGCCGCTGTGGCTGGCCTGGGAGCGGTTCCTGTGCGAGCTGTACCATGACAGCTTCACGCACCGGGTGGCGGCGCGCGTGAACCGTCTCAACGCGGAGGTGCCCGACTGGCGCGGCGTGTGCGCCTTCAACAACGACGTCACCATGCTGGACTACCGGGACTTCCGCACGCCCTCGGCCCGCACTGGCGCCGCCCGTGGGTACTGGCCGCAGGGCCGCCGGATGGGGGTCGACCTGCACCGCATGCTGGACGATCCGGAGTTGACCTGCTTCATCAGCGAGACCGTGCAGACCGTGCGGGACTACCGTGACAGCGAGGAGAACTACCTGAGTCGCGGCCTGGAGATCGCCCGGGCGCACGGCCGGCAGGACGACTACGGCTTCATGATCCATTATTGCTGCTGGGACATGGACGAGGCCGAAGAGGCCCTGCGCTGGGAGATGTTCCACCGGTACCGGCCGCCGGTCTTCTCGTTCTACTGCATCCACCTGATCCTGACCGAGGGCGGACCGCACTACCGTGCCGAGGCGGCCCGCCGCTTCTGGGGGCGGGTCGAGGAGTACAAGAGGCTGCTGCGCAGCCGGGAGTGAGCGAGGACATGGCGGCGGCGAATCCACCCTACCGGGACGAGTTCGATCGCGTCCCGTGCGGAACCGTGCCGTACGGGATCGGCGAGTGGGATCACCTCGAGCACGGCAACCACCGGGCCGTGGTCCAGGTGCGTGAGTGCGCGCCGGCCGTGTGCGCGTACCTGCCCTGGCGCCGGCGCGACCGGCATCCGGAGAGCAAGCACGTGCGCGTCGTGGCGGCGGCCACGGGTGAGGTCGTGGCCAACAGCGTCGTGGTGGTCTGCAACCGCGAGTATGGCGAGGTCGTGTTCGAGCCGACCAGCGGGCCGGGCGCCTACTACCTGTACTATTTGGTACCGGTGCCCGATCCGGCCGCGCATGCCTGGCCGCGGTGGGCCTTCCCGATCACGCGCTACCTGCCGCCGCGCCTGACCGCCTCGCCGGCGTGGCTGGCGGCCAACGGGCTGGCACCCGAGCAGGTCCTGCCCCTGCCGCAGACCGAGATCCGCTTCACCGGCGAGGTCCCGCCGCCCGAGGGCGAGGCCGGGATCGGCAAGGGCACGGGCAGGGTGTACCCGGCGAGCTGGCGCACGCTGCCGCGGGCCGCGCTGCTCGAGTTCCAGGCGCGCACGGCGTTCGACTCGTTCTACCCGATGGAGGTGGTGGCTACCCAGGACGAGCGCGTCGGCATCGAGTACCGCGGACGGTATCGTCCGTTTCTCCTGTTTCCGGAGAGCCGGCGGCACCCGATCCGCATGGTCGACGCCCTGCCGCAGCACTGGGCGGTTCGCTCCCTCGACGAGCTCGACTCCTTCGCCGACTGCGCCTGCCGCAACGAGTACTTCGTGTTCCAGCTCGGCGTGTACGCGCACCGCGGCACCGTGGCCGATCTCACGGTGCAGTGGAGCGACCTGGAGGGGCCCGGAGGCGCGCGGATCGCCGCCGCTGCGCTGACTTGCTTCAACACCGAGGGCATCGACCAGCACGGCCGGTACTTCCGCAAGCGGGTGCACGTGGAGACCCGGCGGGTCCAGGCCCTCTGGTTCGGCGTCGATATCCCGGACGAGGCGCTGCCGGGGCGGTACACCGGCACGGTCACGGTGGGGGCGGCGGGCGTGCCCGGCCAGGCAGTGCGCCTGATCCTGGACATCGATGCGGAGCGCCTGGCTGACCGCGGGGACGGCGATCACTGGCGGCTGAGCCGCCTGCGCTGGCTCAACTCGCGCCTGGGGTTGGATGACGAGGTATGTCCACCCTACACCGCGGTGGTGGTCGACGGCCTCAAGACCGAAGTGCTGGGACGAAGGATCGAGCTGGGCGAGAACGGCCTGCCCGCGCGCCTGACCAGCTACATCGACATGTTCGAGATCGCGGCGCGGGGCCGCCCCATCCTGGCTGCGCCGACCGAGCTGGCGGTGACCTGCGCGCCGGGCGATCCGCCCGTGCAGCCGCGCGGCTGCCGCCTGCTGAGCGCTGTTCCCGGCCGGGCCACCTTCGCGTCAGCGTGGGAAGACGCACGGCTGGAGGTTCGCCACGAGACCGTGGTCGAGATGGAGGGCGTGGTCGCCAGCACGCTGCGGCTGCGGGCCCGCGAAGCCGTGCGCGTGCAGAGCGTGCGCCTGGACCTGCACCTGGACGCCGCGGTCGCCCAGCTCATCCTGTGGCCCACGGCGCGCGAGGACGGCGACGTCTGCCCCGACGCGTACGAGGTGGAGGCCTTCCGGCTCGAGCATTTCTGGGTGGGCGACTACAACGCGGGACTCGGACTGCGCGTGCCGCCGGGCGACAACGGCTGGGACAACGAGCAGCGGGGCACGCTGCGGTTGAGCAAGGACGGGAGGACGTGCCAGCTCACGCTGGAGAGCGGCCCGCTGGCGCTGGGGGCGGGCGAGGAGGGGCGCTGCGTCGTGGAGTTCTACGTGACGCCCTTCCGGCCTCTCCCGCGCGCCCACTGGGACTGGCGCTACTACCACGCCCGGTACCAGACCCTGCTGGACATACCGCAGGGGGTGGCGGCCGGCGCCAAGGTCTTCATCCAGCACCACGAGACCGAAGCCAACCCCTACATCAGCTATCCGCTGCTGACCAGCGCCACGTTGAAACGCATGGCCGACCAGGTCCACGCGGCAGGCGGGTTGTTCAAGTTCTACTACACGGTGCGGGAGCTGAGCGTGCGCTGCCCCGAGCTGTGGGCCCTGCGCAGCCTGGGCGACGAGATCCTCGTGCCGGCCGTGGGTCGTTTCGGCTACGAGGAGCTGGCGGACTTGCCGGTCGAATACCAGATGCGGGACCCGTACGATCATCCCTTCACGGGCATGCCCTGGCTGTGCGAGCACCTGGCCTCGGACTACCACAGCCGCTGGCACTCGGCGGACAAGTCGCCCGCGCTGGCCGACGGCTCCCTGCAGATCAGCGGAGCGTCGCGATGGGGCAACTTCTTCATCGAGAGCCTGCGCTGGCTGATGGAGCACGCCGGTCTGGACGGGCTCTACTTCGACGGGCTGACGTTCGACCGAGCGGCCCTGCGGCGGGTGCGCAAGACCCTGATGCGAGCCAAGCCCTATGGCCTCATCGACAACCATGGCGGGCCGCAGCACCTGGACCGCGCCCCGTTCTACGACAGCCTCTGGTTCGGCGAGGGCGCCGATTACCGCCGCGGGCCGGCCTACTGGCTGACCATGGTGTCGGGGATTCCGTTCGGCCTGCCGGGGGAGTTGCTGCTGCCGGACGCCAGCGTGGCGCGGGGCATGGTGTACGGCGTGTCGCAACGGTACGGCTGGATGCCGCTCGACCAGGTCGACCCCTCGGGGCTGTGGCGCTGGTGGGACGAGTTCGGCATCGCCAGCGCGCGCATGCTGGGGTACTGGGACCCGGCCTGTCCGGTGCGGGTGAGCCACCCGCAGGTGAAGGCGACGGCGTACGTGCGCCATGGTCAGCGGGTGGCGATCGCCCTGGCGAGCTGGGCCGCGACCGAGGTGACGGTGGCGCTGGCGCTGGACTGGGAAGTCGTGGGCCTGTCGCCGCGGACCGCCCGGGCCCGGATCCCGGCGATCGAGTTCTTCCAGGCCGGCGCGGCCACGGTCTCCTTGGAGGCCGTCACGGTGGCGCCGGACAAGGGCTGGCTGATCGTGATCGAATGAGAGCGCGGCTGCTCCAGGCCTCGCCGAGACCCTGCGACAGCGCTCACCTGGCCGGCAGCAGCTCGAGCTCGAGGCGCTGGCCGCCGTCGCTCCAGGAAGGACAGCCCCCGCCGGATCGTTCGTAGTGCACGCCAGGCACGGTCACCTGCGTCGGGGCGCTGCCGGCCGCCACCGCCGTGAACTCCCAGGTGCCGCTCGCGACGCCGAAGCCGCACGGCACCCGACACTCCAGCAGGCTGTCGCGCGCGGCGAGCCCCACCGCCTGTTCGCACTGCAGGAGGGAGGTAGCTGGCAGCGGTCGGCCATCGATCCGGAAGCCGCTCAGCAGGACCACGGGGATCTCGGCGGCGGAACCGGCCAGTCGCACCGCAGTCACCTGCAGAATCGGTTCGCGGAAGTAGTGAACGCATGGCCCGGTAGAGCCGTCGATGTCGTTGCAGGCGCAGGCGGCCGCGACCACGCACAGCAGCGCCGGCAGGCGGCGCCCCAGCGGCAGCGGCACGCCAGACGCCGGTGCAGCCGCGGGCGGCCGCCGTTGCCGAGACCGGCGGCAGCCGCGCGACGGGCGCCGAGAAGACGCCATCCGGCTGCCCGGGGACGAGGGGTGGTTGCGGTTCACGCCCGTAGCGGCTCGCCCGCCACGCAGGCAATCCAGTGGCGCATCCATCTCGCCGTCTCCAGTCTGCTGTCGCAGCGGCGGACAGGCACAGGGCTCAGCCATGCGCATAGGACGCCATGGCGTCCAGTAGACGCGGCACGATGCCGTTGCGCACCGCGGGACGGTGCCAGTCGTCGAAGTCGCGCAGCACGGCATCGAGAGCGGGGTCGTTCAGTCTCTTGAGCGGCTCGTTCAGCAGAGAGTACAGGGGACCGCCATACGCATCCACGAATCCGATCCGCCGCTGGTAGGGGAGGAGCCGGCCCAACACCTCGCGCATCTTCGCCTTTACCGCCGCGCCCTTCTCGATCGCCGTCCCCAGTTCCGTCAGCGCCGCTCGGACTTCGAGGTTCATCGCCAGGTCCACCAGGAAGCGTCGCGGGTCGCCGAAGAGCAGCCCGGCCAGGTCGCCGGTCGCCAGGTCGCCGGCAGCCGCCTTGCGCAGGGCGGCGGCGGCGCGCCACTGCAGCGCCGGCTCGCGCGCCTCCACCGCGTTCCAGGCCGCTGCGATCGGCGCGGCCAGTGAGGGCAGCAGTCGGGCCGCGAACGCCGCCAGCGTGGTTTCGTCAGGGAACTCGCGCACCGACGCGACCTCCTGCCGGGCCACTGCCGCGAACCAGAAGGTGTGCGGCAATTGCAGGCAGTGCGTCTGCGCGTTGGCCATGACGCCGCGGGGGTGCCGCCCGCGCTGCCCGGCAGCCAAGGCCTGGCCCAGTCCGCCGCACACGGTCAGCGGAAAGGTCGGTTCGCCCTCGACGACCCCGTAGGGGTAGTACATCGCCTTGTCCCGCAGCCCTTGCCGGTCCACGGCTCCCTCGTGCGCGGGAAGCCAGCAAGTCAGCCACCACGGTTCTGGCAGCCGCATCTTCATCAGCCCCAGGATCACGTCGAATTCCTCGGGCTTCTGGTAGTCCCACAGGTTCGGCCTGGCCTCGGCATGGTCTTGCTGTGCCTGCCAGAACGCGCAGTACGTCTCCCAGCCCGCCAGCATCCAGTACACGAACTCGCCGGCGGGGTTGAGCTCGCGGAAGACGCGCGCCTGCTCGACGCACAGCATCACGAATTCCTCGTTGGTCGAGCCAATGAACCCGCCGGGATCGCTGTCGATCACCGCGATGGCATCGGCATTCCGGAGCGGCGCCAGCGCGTTTCGCCGTTGCGCCAGCAACGCCTGCACCTCGGCTGTGTCCCGAGGGTCGACCTTCCGTTCGCAGAGAAAATACGGTCGTGACGCGAACGGATACTGCGCCGCGCGGGCGTTTCCCATGCAGTTCGCGGTCAGCGTCAGGATCACCTTCATCCCGTGCCGGCCGTGCGCGATGTCCACGGCCTCGGCCAGCGTCCGCAGGTAGGCGGCGTCCGAGGCCGTCGGCGTGGCCGGCATGGTGTCGATCTGCGGCCACACCTTGAGCGTGTCGTAGCCCAGGCGCGACAGCCCTTCGAGATAGTCCGCCCAGTCCGCCACGGTCCAGGCACGCGCCGCGTACGGACGGTTGTAGCCCCAGTGAGTGTGGACGTACATCCCGAGCATGGCGAACGCCTTCTGGGAAAGACTCCAGTCACGCCTTGGGGTGAGCGTGCGGGTGCACCCGGTTCACCCACACCTGCCGGGCACGCTCGAACGCCTGCGGCGCGTGCAGCAGTCTGCCTGGCCCCTTCTGGTCACGCCGCGCCGGCAGCCTTGCGCCACGCACGGCCTGCGCCTGATCGCGCGCGGCGCTGGCGCGGCCTGCGGCTCAGCGTTCACCTGCGCCCATCGGCCATCGGCTTGCGAGCGGCCACGTCCAGGCTGGTCACGTAGTCGCTCATCTTCGCGCCAGCCGGTAGGCGCGCGAGGACTGCCTGATAGCGGGGGTCGTTCTGGCTCGCCATGGTGTCGATGTAATCGGCCTTGGGCGTCAGCGTGATGTCGACCAACCCCGCAGCCTCCGCCAGGGCACGCGTCTGCTCCACCAGAACCGCGCCCGCGACGCAACCGACGAGCGCCTCGATGGACTCCAGGATCTCCCGGGGCAGAGGCTGCAGCAACGCCAGGTCGGACACCGCCACACGTCCGCCTGGCCTGAGCACTCGGGCGATCTCGCGCCACACCTGTGGCTTGTCGGGGGACAGGTTGATGACGCAGTTGGAGATCACCACGTCGACGCTGGCGTCGGCCACGGGAAGGTGCTCGATCTCCCCGAGGCGGAACTCCACATTGTCCAGTCCCGTGCGCCGGCGGAAATCCTCGGCATTGCCCCGCGCCTTGCTCAGCATCTGCGGGGTCATGTCCACCCCGATGGCGCGGCCCTCGGGCCCGACCTTCTGTGCGGCGAGGAAGACGTCGAAGCCGCCCCCGCTGCCCAGGTCCAGGACGACTTCGCCGGCCTGCAACGCGGCCAGGGCTCCCGGGTTGCCGCAAGACAGCCCCATGTTCGCCCCCTCGGGCAGCGTCGCCAGCTCCGCGTCCGCATAGCCGATCGCGCGCGCCACTTCAGCGGCGCCGCTGCCCGCGCCGCAGCAGCTCCGCGTCGCTCCACAGCACGAGCCGCCGCGCGCCGCGATCTCGCCATACGCATCGCGCACCTGTTCGCGCACCGCATCCTTCCGCCTGGTACCGCTGCAGCAGTTCCTGTCTGCCATCGTTACCGTCCCTGGTGGTTGTGTCCCGGGCTATGCTCGCCCCTCTGCAAACCAGTGTCTCGTTCCCAGACAGATGCGCACCAGCCACAGCATCACCGGCACCTCGATGAGCACGCCGACCACCGTGGCCAGTGCCGCACCCGAGGACAGCCCGAAGAGCATCGTGGCCGTGGCAATGGCGACTTCGAAGTGGTTGGAGGCACCGATCATGGCTGCGGGCGCGGCGTCCTGGTACGGCAGCTTCAGCACCCGCGCGGCGGCGTATCCCAGCCAGAAGACCAGCATGGTCTGGATGAACAGCGGCACCGCGATCCACACGATGGTCAGGGGATTGGCAAGGATGACCTCGCCCTTGAGGCTGAACAGCAGGACGAGCGTCGTCAGCAGGGCGATGATGGTGATCGGGGTCAGGACATGCAGGAACTTCTGCCTGAACCAGATCTCCCCCTTGGCCCGCACGATCCATCGACGCGAGAAGAACCCTGCCACCAGCGGCAGGGCCACATAGATGCCGATGGACAGCGCCAGCGCCTCCCAGGGAACCGGCAGGCGGCCCACACCCAGCAGGAAGCCGCCCAGCGGTCCGTAGAGCACCAGCATGGTCAGCGAGTTGAGCGCCACCATCACGAGCGTCAGCCCGTCGTTGCCGCGGGCCAGATAGCTCCACACCAGCACCATCGCGGTGCAGGGCGCGATGCCCAGCAGGATGCAGCCCGCCAGATAGCTGCGCCAGAGCGGCACCTGCAGCATCTTCACCCCGTCGACCAGCACCACGGTTCCGGCCCCGTGCGCGCTTCCGACCTCCAGGTCGAGCCCCAGCGGCATCTTGACCAGGTCGGTGGCGTCCGCGCCGACCAGACTCCGGAACAGCACGCCCAGGAACAGCAGCGCGATGCCGTACATCGTGAATGGCTTGATGGCCCAGTTGACGCCCAGGGTCAGCCAGACCGGTCGGCCGCTCTTGCCTGCCCGCAAGACGCCGGCGAAGTCGATCTTCACCATGATCGGGTACATCATGAAGAAGAGGCAGACGGCGATCGGGATGGACACCACCGGAGCGTCCTGGACCGTGATGGCCAGCTCGTCCAGGCGCCTGGCCAGGCCCGGAGCGACCCTGCCCAACAGGATGCCGCCCACGATACACAGCGCCACCCAGATGGTCAGATAGCGCTCGAAGACGTTGGTCAACTGGCGCTGGCTGCTGCCGTCCTGGTTCATCCTCGGCATGGTTCATCCCCAGCCTGGGAGCGTGCCGACCACCGTGCCCAAGCTCTGGCCATGCCGGCGAACTCCGCGCGTGCGGCGCCGCGGCTGGCACCGCAGCAGCGCCTGGCGTATCCGCAGCACGAGCGGCCGTTGCGGGCTCACGACCCGCTCCTGCGCAGAAGGCCCGCTTGCCTGCTGCTCGATGCCTTCAACACTGCCAGTGTGCACTCGATCGCCTGCAGGATGCAGGGGCAGGCCAGGTGGTACATCACCTTCGCGCCCTCGCGGCGCTCGGTGAGGATCCCCGCGTTGCGCAGGTGCGCCAGGTGCCGGGACACAACGGACTGGTCCACGCCCAGCAGCGGCAGCAGCTCACAGCCGCACCGGTCCGCCCGGCTGAGCTCATCCACGATGAGCAGCCGCACCGGATGTGCCAGTGCCTTCAAGACGCGCGCCCGCGCTGCTGCCTGCGACTGGTTCACGGGCGGCTAAGGTATGCTATAATGTGCATAGATGCAAGGAGCGCGAGCCGTGCGGTCCGCTGTGGAGGTGGGGGCCAGAGCGGGCTGGCGCCGCGCGCCGCTCAGCCGGCGGCCGGCAGGAAGAGGAGTAGCTGACTGGACAGGGGGCGTTCCAGGCGGACGGAGACTCCCGCGTCCGCCAGCTCCCGTCCCGCGGCCGTGAAGGTCAGCGATTCGTTGTCCTGGACCACCTGGTAGGCGCGTGCCGGGTCCAGGCCTCGTGGCCGGAAACGGAACTCGCTGGCGGCCGGATCTGCCGGGGCCCCGCCCGTGCGGAAGACGATCCCGATGCTGGCCGCCCGGTCCGGCCGGCCGTACTCCAGCGCGCACCAGGGCGAGGCTGCGGCCAGGTGGGCCTGCCCCGGGCTGGTGGATGGTTAGCGGCTTGGGTCTTCACCCCGCGGCACGGTGCGCTCACTGGTAGCTGACAGGCGCTTGGTAGCCCAGCGCGGAGTGTCGTCGCCGGGTGTTGTCCCAGCCCTCGATGTACTCGAATACGGCCTGCCGGGCCGCTGGAGTTCCTCGGCCCTCTCGCAGCGCTGGCGCCACCGCCCCGCCTGCATCTGATCCGCTACCGCGGCGTCCTGGCACCCCATGCCGCTGACCGCGCCCGGGCGTCTACTTCGAGACCCACCCCGAGTGCTACGCCGAGATGCGCGAAAAGCGGAGCGTAAGCGAGCCCGAAGGCTGGCAGCTCTGCACGACCAACCTGGATGCCATCGAGCTGGCGGTGGAGCTGTGTCGCCAGAAGTTCGACAAAGATCCGGGACTGCAGGCGGCATCGCTGTCCTGCAGTGACGGCCTGGGCATGTGCACGTGCGCTGAGTGCCGGAAGCTGGACTATCCGGATCCCGTCTCCGGTGGCGGGAGGAGGATGGTTGTCTTCGCGAACACCGTCGCCAGGGAACTGGCGAAGACCCATCCCGGCAAGTTCGTTGCCTTCTATGCCTATCTCCATACGCTCGCCCCACCGACCGATGTGACGTGCGACCCCAACGTGATCGTTGTGCTCGCTGACAACCAGAACTGCATGTTCCACACCTACACCGACCGCCAGTGTGGACTGGCCAGAGACGCGCGGTTGCGTCTGGATGCGTATCTCCATCGCCAGGGCGCCCACGGCATCACGTGTGACGGGGTGTACACTCCTGGTCCGGAGGGCCTGCGCGTCTATACGTGCCTCCCCGCTCTCTGGGAGGGCGACGCGACAGCCGAGGGTGTGACGCGCCGGTTCTGCGATTGGTTGTATGGCAAGGCCTCAGAGGCGCTGCAGCGGTATTACCGCGACCTGGAGCGATTCTGCACGGAGGCCGGTCTGCACTACCTGTCGGCTATGCCCGGGCCCCTTGGGATCTGGACCGACGAGACCTTCTCAACGCTGGAGAGTGACCTGGCAGACGCTCGCGGCCTGGTCGCGCTCGGCACACCGGAGCGGGCCAGGGTGGATGAGCAAGGCGACATCCTGGCGTTCGGCAGGGTCTTCATCGACCTGACGCGCGCGCGGCTGGCGTACTACGCAGACGAGTCCGAGGAGCACAAGTCAGCCCATGATCGGCTCAGTGAGCAGTACCGGAGACTGTACGCCGGACTGGCCGACAGGGGACTCATCTCGTTTGGCGACGCGATCCTCAACGACCACGCACCCAGAGACATCGAGCCCGTCCGGAAAATGAGCACGCTCAGACGTACCGCGATGCCGCCATCTTCGGACCCGCTGGCGCATTCCGATGCGGCGTGGATCATGTATGGGACGGGTCTGGGCACGTGGGGCACTCTGGTCAACGAAGACAACTTCCTGTCGTACCCCAGCACCAACGGCCAGATGACCTACGATGAGCAGGCACTGTACCTCAGGGTCCAGTGCAGCGACCCGGACGTCGGCAGGATCAGTGCGCTGGCCGGGGAGAGCGAAGGCGACATCTGGGCGGACGACTGCGTGCGGGTCTCGATCGCTCTACCTGTTTCCGGAGGGAGCACCCAGCCACGCGACTTCTGCGCGAACGCTGGCGGAGTGCGCCGGACGGTCGTGGACGGACGCCAGACAGAAGATACCGACCGGTCGGCACAGGTTGCCCGGTCCGACCGCCTCGATGCGCGTCTGTGGGCGGTGAGGATGGGGATTCCGTGGACATCCCTGGGGCTACAGGCCCCTCCAGCGGAACTGAAGGCGAATGTGTTCCGCCATGTGACCACCACGGAGCCCATCCCTGTGCACTGCTGGGCCCCAACATTTGTCCCTCTCGACAGGACGGACAGATACGCCGCGATCACGTTCGCGCCCTGATGGGCTCACTGCGGGGCGGATCTGGTCATCGCCAGGCGGCGCGGCGACGCAGGGCCGCCTGGCGATGTCCGGATGGGACACACGCTCGCCGGCCGGCATGAGCGGATCGGGAAGCAGCATCACCCGTGGTGGCAGAGCCCGGAGCCATCCTCTGGTATGCTCGGGCGTCTCCGTGTCGATGGCGGACGGCAGGGGCAAGCTCCGAGGAGACCGGGCTGTCTCAGCCGAGCTTCACCAACCCTTTGACGATCTCGCGCCGGCGCACCGCGGCGAAGGCCGCGCCGATCTCCGACAGCGGATACGCCCGGTCGAGGTCGAGCCACAACGAGGCGTCGAGCTTGCCGGCCTGCAGCATCGCCATCACCTGCTCGTGGGTCTCCGCTTCGTCGTAGCCGTTCTTGTTCGCCGTGAACGCGCCCCGGGCGCGACCGGCATCGAGCTGCACCTCGGCTTCATCCAGACCGTACACCCCAATCGTGCCCCCCGGCCGCAGCAACGACAAGCCGAGATTCGCCTGCGCCGACCGGCCGAGCGCGTCGATCGCGAAGTCGAACCCGCCGGGACATACGGCCAAAGCCTGCGCGCCGACATCCGGAGCCCGGTAATCCACCATCGCCGCCGCGCCGGCGCGTTCGGCCTGCGCCCGCCGGCCCGGTGACCCGATCATAACGGTTGTGGCCGCGCCGAGGTTGCGGGCCTGGACGAGGAAGCTGAGGCCGTTTCCCCCGGAACCGAGGACCACCAGCGTTCGGTCGGCGCCGAATCCCATCCGCAGCAGATAGCTCAACGTCTCGCGCCACGTGATAACCATGGTGGCGGCCGCCGGGTCGGTGCCGGCAGGCAACACCCGATTCCAGCGCGAGCCGTGCCATTCCGTGGCCGGCACGCCGTCGGCCTCCATGGCGCGCCAATCGAGCGCGACGCCGAACTCGGCGAACCCGCCCCAGCCGACATGGTAGCCCGGCACCGCCGGCGTACCGACCCGCGTCACCAGATCGCCGACGCGCAGGTTGCGGACGCGCCGGCCGACGCGCAATACCCGGCCGATGCTCTCGTGGCCGAGCACGAACGGGCACCGGACCCACGACGCGAACGGTTGATGGCCGTCGATCAGGTGCGCATCCGTGCCCGAACACGTTGCGCCGTAGAGCAACTCGCAGAACGCGCCGTAGTCGCCCGCCCGCGGTTCCGGGATATCGCGCACCGTCAGCGTCCCGAACTTCTCGACGATTGCCGCCTTCATCAGGCCATCCCCAATCCCTTGTAGCCGGTCGGGTTCGCCAGTGCCCACCCCAGACCGAACGGTTCGCCGAACGGGCGGAACGGCACTCGCGCCGCAATCTCGTCCAGTCGCCGCAACACATCGTCCGGCAATGGCCCGCGGGAGATGGCGGCGGTGTTCTGCTCCACTTCGGCCGCCGATCGCGCGCCCATCAACACGGTGTGCACGGCCGGGTTGGAGATCACGAACCGCAACGCCAGTTCCGGCAGCGGCATGCCAACTTCGTTGACGAAGGCGTACAACTCCAGCAACTGCTCCCGGCGCGGTCTGCTCAGCCAGTGCGCCGGCGCGAGGTCGTAGCACCGTGCGAGCGCACCCTGCTGCAGCGGCGAGCCGACGATGATGCCCATGTTCTGCTCGACGGCGGCCGGCAGGACCTCGAGCGCCGCCTCGCGCCAGAGCAGGCTGTAGTTGAAGGCCGTCAGCAGCACGTCGAACTTGCCGGTCCGGATCAGCGGCACGATCTCGTACGCGGTCGTACCGCCCAGGCCGATGTACCGGATCGCGCCCTGCCGTTTCAGGTCGGCAAGCAGCTCCATCACCGGGCCGTCGGCGCACAGGTAATCGGTCCACCAGTCGTACTGCCGCGGCCGGTCGGGCTCGTGGATGAGCAGCAGGTCGATCACGTCCCGCCGCAGCAACCGCCGGCTCTCCTCGACCGACTGGAGCAGACACGCCTTGTCGCGCGGCCGGAACGGTTGCGGCCGGCCGCCGAGCTTGGTCGAGAGCACCGCCGGCTGCTGGCCGAGGTCGGCGAAGACGCGGCCGAGCACGTCTTCGCTGTCGGCATAGCCGGGCGCGGTGTCCACGTAGTTCACGCCGAGGTCGAACGCTCGCCGCACGGCGGCCCTGGCCTGCTCGAACCCGCCCCCGATGGACGACACGAACAACCCGCCCAGCGCCAGTCGGCTGACCGCCAGATCGGTCCGTCCCAGTGTCGTCACGTCGATAGCGCTCATGCTTGCCTGGCTCCACTCACGCGGGCGGTACCTGCCGCGTCCTGCCTGCGGTTCCTTCCACGGCGCGATACGCGTCGCCTCGGTCCGGTCCGGCAACGTGCCCTTCGCCTCCATCGAGCGGTCGGTGCAGCCTGCTGGCGCCGGCACTGTGTACCAGGGGACGATACCCAAGGGATCTCAGCCGCACCCAGCCGCCGGGCGAAACAAAGCATATGCATCCGGCCTGTGCCCGGCAAGTGCGCCCGCCTGTCCGCAGATCTTCTCCGCCGTGGTGTTGCGTCCGTGACTCCCGCACCGGCGCCACTGCCTGCATACCAGCTTTACAGGCCTGCTCTCAGCGCCCATATATGGCCCCGGAGCTCGCTGGGCGCTGGGTAGATCCCGCTGCCGCGACCCAGTCAGCGGCGATGCAGCCGGCCGGCCCGGACAGCGGACCATTGGCCCGGACGCCGCGGGCGCTCTGGCGCGACTCCTGCCGGTGCGCGCCAGTCAGGGCTGAATGCTCGCCGGTCAGGTCGGCCCCCGGCCGACCATCGTCGCCCCTCATCAGCGGCTCGGTTGCTGCGGGGCGAGCGCCAGGAGGATGGTGCCATGCCTGGTTCGGGTGGGTCCGGCTTTCCGCTTGGCCCGCGGGGGCGCTGGTGCACGTACACGCCGGCGGACGGTCTGGCGGCGCTGCACGTGGAGGACATCGTCGAGGACCACGAGGGCTGCCTGTGGTTCGGCACCCGCTCGGGGGGCGTGAGCCGGTATGATGGCGAGTCCTTCCGGACGTTCAGCGTCGCGGAGGGACTGACCGGCGACGAGGTCGCCGCGCTGCTGTGCGACCGGAGCGGGCGGATCTGGTGCGGGATCTCCAGTGCGGGTGTGTGCTGGTACGAGCGCGGGCAGTGGCGCCGGCCTGACCCGGCGGACCCTTGCGACCACATGAGCTGCCTCTCCCTGCTGGAGGACCGCGAAGGGCGGGTCTGGTTTGCC
>CAZPXM010000044.1:23723-25260 GCA_964591015.1 uncultured Gemmatimonadaceae bacterium | reverse complement strand
AGCGCCAGAGTGCCGGTCAGCGCCGCGACGCAGCCGCCGAACAGATCGGCCGCATACAGCCGGGCGATCCCCCTTCCCCGCGGCCTCCCGCCCAGGGCGCTCCCCAGGCCGAACAGCGCTCCCTCCTGAAGCCCGCCGACCAGCAGCAGCACGCCCCATGCCGCCAGAGTGCCGAGCGAGCCAGCGCGCACCAGCCAGGCGGCAGCCAGGTACAGCACCACGGTGCTGCCCAGCAGCGCGGCCCCTGCCTGCCGCGGCCGCCGCTCCCACCGCCAGCCCAGCCGGTCGGCCAGCAAGGCCCCGGCCGCCATGCCGGCCATGAAGACCGTGATCAGCAGGCCGAGGTCCTGGTACAGCACGCCGCTGTGCGTCTGGTAGTGCAGCAACAAGACGGCTTCGAGCAGCATGCCGGCAAAGCCGTTGGTGCCGACCCACCACGCGGCGCGGCGCTCCGCCCGCACGCGCGCCCACGCCAGGCCCGCTGCCCAGGCCGCCAGACCAAGACCGATCGCCGACGCCACCTGGCTGCGCGTCGGCGCCCACTGCCAGGTGTTCAGCCGCGGCACGAAGCGCGCCAACCACAGCAGCAGCGTGTAGGGATAGCAGCTCGGACGCGCGTCGGTGTTGGGCGGCGCCGCGGTCCCCGCCACGCCAGCCAGAGCGGCCGCCCCCCGTTCGTCGGTGAGCAGATAGGCGATGTAGTGCGGCTCGACGAGGCTGGCCTCGATCCGCCGCGCCTGCCAGCGACCGGCCAGCAGTGCGGGGCTGCGGCTCAGCGGCGCCGGCGAGGCCAGCAGGGTCGCCGTGGTGCCTGGCAGCAGGAGGATGTCGGCGAATACCGCAGCAGCCGCTCGGTGGATGCTGGCGGTCCGCCGCAGCAGCGCCGGCGACCAGAGATTCTCGGCGGCCTCGAGCTGGAAGGCGAGCACGCCGTCCGCCTCCAGGTGCGCGCGGCACAGGGCGAAGAACTCGCGCGTGTACAGCCGGTTGACGCGCCCCGACTCCGGCTCGCCGCCCGCGATCACGATCACGTCGTAGCGGCCTGCCGCCTGCAGGAAGCGGCGCGGGTCGGCGCAGTGCAGCCGCACCGCCGGCGCCGCCATCGCCGCCGTGGACGCGGCTGGCAGGTGGCTGACGACGAGCCGGTGGGCGCGTTCGTCGACCACCACCACATCGAGGCGCTCCGGTCCGTGCGCGAGCAGCTCGCCCGCCACCTGGTAGCCCTGGTCGCCGAGCACGAGCATGCGCCGGGGCGCAGCGACCTGCAGGGCCGCCATGTGGGCCAGCACCTGGGCGCCTTCGTCCTCGCTGTCGAAGCTGAGCGCGCCGTTCACCAGAACGACCACCTGGCCGAGGCGCCGGACGACGCTGACCCGGCCGTAGGGTGTGTCGACGGCCGCGACGACCTCCGGGTGCTGCCAGGCCGTGGCGGCGCGCTCCAGTCCGTCGACCTGCCAGAGCCCCACCGCCGCCGCGCTTGCCAGCACGCCGCCGGCCGCCAGCCACAGCCGGCGGCGGCGACCAGCCACCACTACCC